>CAJWUF010000013.1 GCA_913047395.1 uncultured cyanobacterium | reverse complement strand
CTGCGGATGCGATATGGGATGGACGGGCAGGAGCCGATGAACCTCACTGGTATTGCTAAGGCTTTAGGTATGAGTCGTGATCGGACTCGACGCCTTGAGCGGGAAGGCTTGGTGTTGATGCGCAGGTCCTCTTTTGAGCTTGAGGCTTATATGGCTATTTGATTTCTGGCCACTAATACTTTGGCTCTAAATATTTGTATTGGCTTGATTTGAATGTAACTGTATGCGATTAGGTAATTGCGAGTTATTTTTCTCCTTGGCCATATAGTCCTTTGGACCTATTTATCTTGTTGCTATCCTGAATCTGATAGAGCTATTCAATATTCCTTTTGGCTTTAAATTTTATTGGCACCAAAGGGAAAACTTCTTTGTGCTAGTTATTATGCATTTATGGGACTGAGTTTCTGCAGCATGCCATTGGCAACCTTGCGAGGGCTGAAGGTTTTGCCTAGCAGGCTAATTAATGACTTCATGTCAGCTGTGCTTAAGCGGTCGTCTTTGATTAATGTCATCAATAGGCGGCTCCTTAAAGCTGATCCATCTGGGCTAAATAGTAGTTTTAGGCCTGCTCCTGCAACGGGTATTAGTTCTGCATCTGGTGCGGCAGCATCCTGGCTAATAACTTGCAGCAGACTTTCTATTCTCTCCAGGCGCAGGTGACCGTTGTTATCGAAGATCACCTCTAACAGTTTCTCTCGCATCTCTATAGAATCTCCCGCCAGCAGACGTTTGGCTACATAGGGATAAGCAATTCCAATGATCTTAAACTCAGGATCAATCCTTAATGCAAGACCTTCCTGGCTTACAACCGCTCGGATTATTAAGGCAAAGCGCGCAGGTACCCGAAAGGGGTAATCAAACATTAGTTCTGAGAATCGATCGGTGATTGCTTTGAAATTGAATGCCTCTACTGTTTCCCCAAGGGAGCCGCCAAGTACCTCTTCAAGTGCGGGCACAATAGATTTTAGATCACTTTTTGGACTGAGAAATCCAAGTGTTTGAAAGTCTTCAGCGAGGGCATAGAAATCGCGGTTGATCAGATGCACTACTGCCCCGGTAAGTGTGAGCCGATCGCTATCGCTGATTGAGTCCATCATCCCGAAATCGACGTAGGCCAGATGACCCAGCCCCTTGCTTTGACCACTTAGGGCAAACATATTTCCTGGGTGAGGATCTGCGTGGAAATAGCCAAACTCAAGAAGTTGTTGGAGACCGCTGATAACCCCAGTACGGATAATTGCTGTTGGATCAAGGCGTTGAGCCTTAAGTTCCTGACGGTCTATTAGCTTTGTTCCATGTATCCAGCTTGTGGTTAATACACGGCGGGATGAAAGCAATCTCTCTACTCTTGGAATTGTTACCGTTGGGTCATCACTGAAAAGATTCGCAAAACGTTCAGCGTTGTCAGCTTCTCTTTCGTAATCAATTTCCTCAAATAGGCTTCGGCCGAACTCGTCAATGATGTCGCCCAGTCCAAACCCAAGATTTAGGGGGAGGATTGGTGCTGAAATGACGCCAAGCAGCCTGATAATTACTAGATCGCGGCGCAGTATGAAAACCAGTTCAGGACGTTGAACTTTTACCGCTACCCAGTGATTGCCATGCAGGCGGGCTTTGTAGACTTGACCTAGGCTGGCTGCGGCTACTGGGTGGCTAGGGAACTCTTCGAAGAGTTGAGCCGCTGGGGCTCCAAGTTCTTCCTCCACTGTGGTGAGTGCAGTGGCATGGCTGAAAGCTGGCAAGTTGTCTTGAAGGCTGGTGAGTTCTTCGAGCCATTCACGATTGACAAGGTCTGGCCTGGTTGAGAGTGCTTGCCCAAGCTTGATAAAGCAAGGCCCGAGGTTGGTGAGAGTGCGTAGCAGCCTTTTCGCTAGTCGCTTTTGTACTTCTTCATCGCGGCTAGATCCCTGAGCAAGCACCATTACTGACAGTGTCAGCAGAGAGATGAGTACATGAATGAGTCTGGGTATGCCCGTCCATGGCCTGACCAGCAACCAGAGCAGATCTCGATTTGCGTCGTAGCCCATCGGTTCTTTCTTGGTTGCTGAAGCGGAGGATGGATTGGAGATGTTCAACAGACCGCACGGGCACGTTGATCACCAGACTTTAGAAACCGCGATCCAGATTCATGGGCCTTATCCCTTTATTGACTAGTGAGCGCGGTCGCAGCTTGCATCTTCCTGCCCATGGTCGTGGCGCGGCACTGCCGTCTGATCTGCGTGCAATGTTGCGCCATCGTGCTGGCATCTGGGATTTGCCGGAGCTGCCGGAGCTCGGCGGGCCACTGATGCAGCGAGGGGAGGTGGCAGAGAGTCAGCGACAGGCAGCTGTTGCCATTGGAGCTGAGCGAGGTTGGTACGGAGTCAATGGTGCAACGGGCCTGTTGCAAGCCGCTCTGCTGGCAATGGCAAGGCCCGGCCAAGCCGTGTTGATGCCTCGCAATGTCCATCGCAGTCTTATTCAGGCATGCGTTTTAGGTGAACTGACGCCCGTTCTATTTGACCTGCCTTTCATGGTTGATCGGGGCCATGTCTATCCCCCCAATCGGACCTGGTTTCATGAAGTGTTGAACGAGCTTCCCAAAGCTGACGTTGAGATAGCAGCAGCAGTGTTAGTTCACCCCACTTATCAGGGGTATGCAACAGATATCAAACCCATGGTCGATGAGCTTCATGGTCTTGGTTTGCCGGTGTTGGTTGATGAGGCTCATGGTGCACATTTCGCCAGTCGGGTGGATGAAGAGCTGCCTGACTCTGCAATTACAGCAGGTGCTGATTTAATCGTTCACTCACTACATAAATCTGCAGCAGGTTTGGCCCAGACTGCTGTGCTTTGGTGGCAAGGGAATCGAGTTGATCCAATAGCTGTTGAGCGCAGTCTTGGCTGGTTACAGACCACTAGCCCTAGCGCACTTTTGTTGGCCTCTTGTGAAGCGGCTCTTAGTGAGTGGCACAATCCTGCCGGTCTCCGCAAGCTGCGAGCTCGCCTTGATGAGGCTCGAGAGCTTACTTCTCGACTTCGTGACTTGGGATTACCTTTGCTCGAAAATCAGGATCCCTTGCGGTTGATTTTGCACACCGCAGCCGAAGGCATAAGCGGAATTGATGCAGATGCTTGGTTGATGAGCAGGCGACTGGTGGCTGAACTTCCCGAGCCAGGATGCCTAACGTTTTGTCTTGGCTTGGCACCTCAGCGTGGCTTGGTTCGGTTGATGCATCGTTGCTGGGGCGGACTTCTTGCTGCTTATGGCAAGGGCTTGTCTTTGCCTGCTTTTGCGAAACCTCCTTTGCCGCGGATTGCTGTGCCTGCAATGCCTTGTGGCTTGGCTTGGCGTGCTCAAAGCCATAAGGTGCCTATTGCTGAAGCAGTAGGGAGCGTTTCGACTGAGTTGATTTGTCCATATCCCCCGGGCATTCCCTTGTTAGTACCTGGTGAAAAGCTGGACCAAAGGCGTGTTGACTGGTTGTTAGAGCAGCACCACTTCTGGCCAGATCAGATAGCTGGTACGGTAAAAGTTCTGGCCTTTTAAGACCATCAATGATGTGGGCGTGAGAGCAGAGGCCTTTCGATGGACAATGGTTGCATCCGGTTCTTCCCGCCAACGGATTAGCAGTGGCCTTGCTGCTGGAGCATTCGGTTTACTGGTGGTTGTTCTTGGGGGCTGGTGGTTCACCGGTGGGTTGTGTGTGATCGTGCATCTCGCCTTGCTGGAGTTCTTCCGCATGGCGCAGTTCACCGGGATTCGCCCGGCGACGAAAACCACTCTTGTGGCCTGTCAGTTATTGCTAATCAGTACGCAGTGGGGAGTTGATGGCGGCTTGCCATTGGACCTTTCTGCGGCAGTTCTGCCTCTCTCTGGAGCGGCTATTTGCGGTTGGTTGTTGCTGCAGCCGATTACCGGTTCCATTGCTGATATTGCGGCTTCTATCTTTGGGCTGTTTTACCTGGGGTTTTTACCTAGTCACTGGTTGAGATTGCGCAATTTGAGTTCTTTGGAACTTGCACCTGGGCTAGGTCAGCTTCCTGATTGGTGCGCAGGTTGGCTTACTCCTGGGATGGCAATTACTTTGACGGCCTGCTTGATGATTGTTGCCAGTGATATCGGCTCCTATGGATTGGGACGTCGTTTTGGACGTTTACCTTTGTCTTCTATTTCGCCTGGCAAGACTGTAGAAGGTGCGGTCGGTGGACTTCTCTGTGCAATGACTATTGGAGCAGTCGCTGGTGATTTGTTGGGTTGGCCATTTGGTTGTTTATTGGGAGGCCTGCTAGGAATTCTGGTTGCATTGTTTGCCTTGGTTGGAGATCTAATCGAGTCGATGATGAAACGGGATGCCGGTCTTAAGGATTCTGGTGATGCATTACCTGGCCATGGGGGAATACTTGATCGCATCGATAGTTATCTATTTACACCTGCAGTGGTGTATTACTCAGTAACACTTGTACTTCCTGTGATTGAGTCAATTAGTTCAGGGCGTTACTGATGCTCGCCCCTTAAGGTGAAGTTGTCCTGCTTTCAGCGAGGCCTCTTCAATGTGGATTGCCGGATCCATTGGTAGTGATGCTTCAGCTTCTGCATCTAGGTGGCGAATTAGTACAGTTCCTGCATCTGCTCTGACGGAAAAGTGACGTCTTGTCGGTTGTTGTTGGCCGATAGCAGGAGCTTGTAATTCCAATGTCTCGTTATCAATTTTAAGTCGTCCAAGAGGTGTAATACCAATGAGTTCTTCTGCTAACCAATCGCCTAACCAGTCCCATGGGGCTGATAGTAGAACCTTGTTTAGATCTTTATCCTTAATTGATATATTGCCTTCAATATTGAAGCTTTGTTGGAGGTTTACAGATTGACCTGTTTTGCCGAGATTTATGTTCAGTTTTAGTGGACCGCTCTTTAATTCAGCATGATGCAATGGAAGGCCTTGAAAGATCACTTCTTTTGCTATGAGGCTGACTCCTGCAAGACGACCCCGCAATAGTCCCAGCGCAGATCCATGCAGTTCTAGTTTTAGTTCGCCTACTGCATCGCATTGTCGGCGGATCCAAATCTGTAAACCACTGGCCAGCAATTGCAGTAAAGGACCTGTGCTCGAGGATGAATTATCTGTCATGGCTAGGGGAAATCTTTTAGCCAGCGTTGGGCGACAGCCTTGGGGTGATCGAGGTGGGGTAGGTGGCCGCAGTTGTCGAGTTCTTCTACATGAGGTCCCAATAGGGCAAGAGCTTCCTGTCTTAGAGATCTACTTAGGATACGGTCGTTGGCACCCCAGATCACATGAAAGGGTTGTTGGGGTAGTGGTGACCCGCAATTAGCCATGCCACCACTGCGGGCAAAGGCAGCCAGTGAACTACCCCAGCCAGATACTTGTAGATGGAGTGAGGCGATTTGCTCTTCAGCATCTCCAACGCAAGTATTGGGTTCGGCAAATGCTTGTCGGCATATTCTTCGTCGAACTTCAGGCCTGCTGAGGATCCATACGCCCAGCCGGTCAAGTCCTCGAGGTATAGGTTTTGGTCGCCCTGTTAGTCCTGCAGGAGATAGCAAGAGCAAGCGGTTGATTCGTTTGGGGTGACGTCGAGCAAGCTTCATGGCAATAGCACCACCCATGGAAGCTCCGATTACACCTATTTGAGAGCTGTAGGGCAGTTCGGACAGCACTTTGTCGAGATGGCGGATGACTGCCTCTGGTCCATATTCCGCGTCAGGGGGACGTGGCGAGAAGCCAAAGCCATACAAATCCGGGATCACAAGTTGATGATGAGCACTTAACAAAGGCGCCAGACGACGAAATTCAAGAAAACTGCTATCAAACCCATGCAACAGAAGTAGTGGTGAACCCACACCAGTTAGTACTACTGGGAAGTGCAAAGACGTTGCTCTTGAGCCTGTAGTCAACTCTTTTAAAGGCCACCAATGCACCTGCTTGGCCAGCTCACGAGCTAAGGGATCAAGAAGTTCTGGTGTGAGCTGTCGCAACAAGGTTTCTGATGAGCCGATTTCCTCGGTTGCTATTTCATTGTTGGGATTCAAGAGGCTCTGCTTTTTTCAGTGTTTTTCGATTCGATGATGACCGGTTCATCTTTGCCGGCAGCTACGAGTGCTTCAAGTAGGGAGCTAGGCGTGACAGTGAATGGTAGGTGGTGCAGATCAGAATCTTCTTGACAGGCAAATTGGCAGACTTCCTTTAGCTCAAAAAGACTCACTTTAGATAGGCCTAGATCTTCAAGACTTACTGGTAATTCGAGCTTTTGTAGGAATGGAAGTAGTTGTCGCCTTGCTTGGCCGGCTAGTTGATTGCCTCCAATCATCTCCTCAAGACGCAATTGGACAAGAATGCCGTAACCCACTTTTTCCCCATGAAGCATTTCATGGCAGGCTTCTAATTGGGTGAGTCCGTTGTGCACTGCATGGGCTGCGACAGTTCGGCAGCGTGCACCGCCAATTCCCCCAATTAGTCCTGCAGTAAGTGCACATGCTTCTGCAACTCTGATCCAGGCATGACTGTTTTGATCTTGTAGAGCCTTAGGCCCATCGATTAATAGTTGATCCCTTAATACCCTTGCCATCTGTACAGCTTGCTGAATCAATCCATCTTTGCTAGAGCCACTACTAACAGAAGCTTCGTACCACTTGGCGAGTGCATCTGCGATGCCGCTGGCGAGAGTGCGAGGAGGGGCCTGACGCACGAAACTATGGTCAAAGATGATTAGTTCTGGGCATTTATTTAGAACTTCATCGCGTTGAAAGGCTCCTGCAGATGAATAGATATTGGCCAGGGCGGTCCAACCTGCACAGGTGGCAGCACTAAGGGGAACTGTGATACATGGGATTTCTAGCCTATGGGCTAAAAGTTTTCCAGCATCGAGCACCTTGCCCCCACCGGCGGCGATTACGCCGTCGCAGCTGTTGTTACAGGCGATGGTTTTAAGTCGTTTTAGATCTGCTTCACAACAATCGTGCTTGAGCTCAGCAGATACGTTTTTCAGCCCAATTTCCTGGAGCCTGTGTGCTAGTCCTTGGCGAAGCTCAGCAGTAGTGTTACTGCGACCAAGAAGCAACGGTCTGCGGCAAATCGTGGGAATGAGTTGATAGCTTTCTTCCCAAGCGTGCTCACCTCTAACAACCTTGCTAGGTGCGATGGAGTGAGATGAGAGAAAGTCCATCGGCGGCAAAATGTTTGAGTTGTTTTATATGCTGAGGCGTCAGACGCCTGCTCCGGCAAGTTCAGGTGTGGCAGCATTTTTATTGATATGGCGTACAACTATCTGTTTGTTGTCATCTACGTCAACCATCGCAGCATCTCCGTCCTTAATGCGGCCAGTGAGAACTTCCTCGGCAAGACTGTCTTCTAGAAGTCGCATAACAGCTCTACGTAGTGGCCTGGCTCCGTAGGAGGGGTTGTATCCCTCTTCTACTAGTCGTTCTTTGAAGGCATCAGAAACTGTGAGGCTGATGCCCTTATCTTCCATACGAGAGAAGACTTCTTTGAGCAAAATCTCTGCAATATCTTTGACTTCATCTCTGCTGAGTTGACGGAAGACGATGATTTCATCGAGACGGTTGAGAAATTCAGGGCGGAAGTATTGCTTGAGTTCCTCATTTACCAGAGATTTGATTCTGTTGTATTGATTCTCTTCTGCATTCTCACCAGAGAATTCAAAGCCAAGCCCACCTCCTCCTTTCTCAATGACTTTTGAACCGATATTTGATGTCATGATTATCAAGGTATTCTTGAAGTCAACTGTTCTTCCTTTCGAGTCAGTTAGACGCCCCTCTTCAAGTAACTGAAGCAGAAGGTTGAATACATCTGGGTGTGCTTTTTCTATTTCATCAAATAGCACGACGGTATAAGGCTTACGTCGCACTGCTTCGGTGAGTTGTCCCCCTTCATTGAATCCCACATAACCTGGAGGTGAGCCGATTAGTTTGCTAACCGTGTGTCGCTCCATGAATTCCGACATGTCGAGTCGGATCATCGCTTCTTCGCTGCCAAAGAAGTAGGTGGCGAGTGCTTTAGTGAGCTCTGTTTTGCCGACGCCGGTGGGTCCAGAGAAGATGAAGCTGGCAATTGGGCGATTGGGGTTCTTGAGCCCAACCCTGGCCCGACGTATGGCTTTCGATACCGCTTTGACAGCTTCGTCTTGGCCAATCAGCCTTTGATGGAGAGTATCTTCCATATTGAGAAGCTTCACAGATTCACTTTCTGTGAGTTTCTGTACTGGTACTCCAGTCCAGGAAGCAACGATGTTGGCAATATCTTCTTCTGTTACTAGCGGTGTTGTGAGCTCAATCGCTGTTGATGTTGTTTCGTCTTTCTCGGTTTGTTGAGTTGGATTTTCCTGGTTTGAGTCATCAACAGCGACTGTTTCTGTCGGGGATTGCTCCTCACTATTTTGGCGACTGCTTTGAAGCAGAGTGCGGATCTTCTCTCGGAGCTCCACTTCTTTTTCACGTAACTCTCCAGCCTTGCTGAAGTCCTGGTCGCGAACTGCGTCTTCTTTTTCCTTTTGAATTTTGCGCAACTCTTTATCAACTTCCTTTGCAGCAGGGGGAAGTTTGGAATTAAGCAATCGCACTCTGCTGCCGGCTTCATCAATTAAGTCGATGGCTTTATCTGGCAGGAAGCGGTCAGAGATGTAGCGATCACCCAAAGTGGCAGCAGCCTTAAGGGCATCGTCTGTGATCTTTAGGCGGTGATGCTGCTCATAGCGCTCGCGCAGTCCTTGCAGAATCTCAATCGTTTCTGAGATTGATGGCTCGCCGACCATTACTGGTTGGAAGCGACGTTCTAGGGCGGCATCACGCTCTATGTGCTTTCGGTATTCATCCAGGGTGGTGGCACCAATGCATTGCAGTTCTCCTCTGGCTAGGGCCGGCTTGAGAATGTTGGCGGCATCGATGGCACCCTCTGCTGCTCCCGCTCCGATCAAGGTATGTACTTCGTCGATCACCAGGATCACGTTGCCTGCGGACTTGATTTCTTCCATGATCTTCTTGAGGCGTTCTTCAAATTCACCTCGGTATTTGGTTCCGGCAACCAGCAGGCCAATATCGAGAGTGAGAACTCTTTTCTCCTCAAGAATGTCGGGAATGTCACCTTGTTGGATGCGTTGAGCTAGGCCCTCAGCTATTGCTGTTTTGCCAACTCCAGGCTCTCCAATTAGTACAGGGTTGTTCTTGGTACGTCTTCCGAGGATCTGAATAACGCGTTCGATTTCGTTTTGTCGGCCGACAACGGGATCAAGCTTGGATTCGCTTGCTAGCTGGGTAAGGTTGCTGCCGAATTCATCAAGTGTGGCTGTCTTGGTTGAGCCTTTGCCGCCCCCTCCGCCTGCTGAAACTTCGGCGGTTTCACCAAGCATGCGGATGACTTGGGTGCGAACCTTTGTTAGGTCTACGCCAAGATTTTCCAGTACCCGGGCGGCCACACCTTCACCCTCACGGATCAGGCCAAGCAGTAGATGTTCTGTACCGATGTAGTTGTGGCCAAGTTGTCGGGCTTCTTCTAGAGAGAGTTCCAGTACACGCTTTGCTCTTGGTGTGAAGGGGATTTCTACGGCAACGAAGCCTGAGCCACGGCCAATAATCTTCTCAACTTCAACACGTGCGTCCTTAAGGTTTACACCCATTGACTTGAGCACTTTTGCTGCGACGCCAGTGCCTTCTCCGATTAAACCCAGAAGAATCTGCTCGGTGCCAACAAAGTTGTGACCAAGACGGCGGGCCTCTTCTTGGGCCAGCATGATCACCTTGATGGCCTTCTCGGTAAACCGCTCGAACATGGTCCGGGGCACTTGATATTGATCTCTAACTTATCAGGATTGGTGTGAAAATGTGGTACACATGATTATTAGGTCTTTTCCTTGGCAGGCAAAGGGGTTTAAAGCCTAAATTGTTATAATGAAGTCGCGAAAATGTGTTTATTTATTGTGTTTTTTGGGCGGTTACCCGCACCAGTTCAGATTGTTTTTCTTTGCTCGCTCTGATCTTTCAGGCTTCGCCACTGAATCAGGGCATCTTGGCCGTCGCTGTAATAGTGATGACGACATCCTGCAGTCTTGAAGCCGCAGCTCTTATAAAGCTCCCTGGCTGCCGAATTAGTACTGGCAACCTCCAGTGTTGCGTGTGCAGCACCAGCCCGCCTGGCTTCATCAAGCAACTTGGATAGCACCAGGCGGGCGTGACCCTGTCGGCGATGCTGAGGATGAACAGCTATCGCGGTTACATGTAGTTCGTCCACCACTAACCATCCACAGGCTAAAGCCAGCAGCTTTGAGGATCTGAGCACTCCCATGCACAGGCGGCGGGAATCGAAAAGTTCCTGATGCCATTGCTGTTTGCTCCATAGTCCATTCAGTGCGAGTTGATCTAGCTCCAGGCATTCATATATTTTTTCCGGTCCGAGGCGGATTACTTGTTCCCTTGGGATGTCTTGTTCAAGCATGTATTTGGGGGACTGATCTCTACATTGATCCCTCTAGATGGTCTCTTCTTTCATCACCATGGTCACATCTAGCCTCTATGAGCTTGGGCGGGATCCTTTTAGTCCCAATCTCAACCTCGCGCCGATCACAGCTGAGCTTGATGCTCAAGGAGGTTTGGTTGTAGGAGGTTGTCGGCTGACGGAATTGGCTGAGTGCTATGGCACTCCTCTTTATGTGCTTGATGAAGTCACTTTGAGGGTTGCTTGTAAGGCCTACCGGGAGGCTTTGCAGCATCACTATCCGGGGCCATCTCTTCCTATTTATGCCTCGAAGGCTAATAGCTCATTGATGATGAGTAGCTTGGTGGCTTCAGAGGGATTTGGTCTTGATGCGGTATCAGCCGGTGAGTTGCTTACGGCTCTGAGGGGAGGAGTTCCTGCTGATCGAATTGTGCTTCATGGCAACAACAAATCTGACGAGGAGTTGTTATTAGCCTATAGCAATAGCGTTACAATCGTTGTTGATAATCAGCATGATCTTGACCGCCTTGCGGAATTGGTGCCGATTGGAGGAGAGCCTGCAGAATTGATGTTGCGCTTCACTCCGGGAATCGAATGCCATACCCACGAGTACATCCGCACAGGACATCTCGATAGCAAGTTTGGGTTTGATCCAGACCAGCTAGAACCAGTGTTAAAAAACTTGCTCGGCTGTCGATGGGCAAGGTTGACAGGACTTCACGCACATATTGGATCGCAGATTTTTGAATTAGATCCTCATCAGGATTTAGCGAATGTGATGGTTGATGTTCTGCAAATTGCTAGGAGTATGGGACACCCTGTTGAGAACCTCAATGTTGGCGGTGGCCTTGGTGTTCGATATGTCAGTTCTGACGATCCACCGTCAATTGATAATTGGGTCAAGGTGGTAGCTCAGGCAGTTAATCAAGCCTGTCTTTCTCGCAAGCTGGACTTGCCTAGATTGATGTGTGAGCCTGGTCGCTCCCTTGTTGCTGCCGCCGGAGTCACTCTTTATCGGGTGGGATCTCGCAAGATCATCCCAGGGCTACGTACTTATCTTTCTATCGATGGGGGTATGAGTGACAACCCTCGCCCCATTACATATCAATCTCTCTATACAGCCTGTCTCGCCGATAGGCCGTTGGCTTCGCTTGAAGAGACGATTACTTTGGCTGGCAAGCATTGTGAATCTGGGGATGTGCTGCTTAAGGACATTGAACTGCCTCGTGTCAGCACTGGAGACGTTTTGGTTGTCTTTGCTACAGGGGCTTACAACGCTTCGATGAGTTCCAATTACAACCGCATTCCTCGGCCTGCAGCAGTGCTTGTTCACTCAGGTCACTCTGAGTTGGTTCAGCGAAGGGAACAGCCAGAAGACCTTCTTCGATATGACGTTATGCCGGAACGGTTTGTAGCGTTAGGCTAGGAGGACTAAGAGAGGGGAGTAGGCGTGAATTTGTGGGGGGTCCAGCTGGATCCGCGCCTGCTTGATATTTTGTTTGCTTCGGCTCTTGGCGTCCTCCTCTTTTCTAGGGTTAAGGAACGTCGAACCCTCTGGTTGTTGAGGGGTTACCTAGTTCTGGTCGCCCTGGCTTGGTTTGTGGAGCGGTTTGAAAAAAGTGTTCCGCTCACTACAAAGTTGCTGGATGCGATGGTCATTGCTTGTTCTTTGTCGTTAGCAATCCTTTGGCAGGGAGAATTAAGGCGGCTAATGGAATTGCTTGGCACTGGTCGTCTAGCTGTGCTCCTCGGTAATCCTCGCAATGAGCTCAGAGCAACTGCTAGTACGGTTGCTCAGCTCACTGAGGCTGCCGGCCGTTTGTCTCAGAGCCGACGCGGAGCATTAGTCGTTGTGGATATGGGAAGTGATCTGCGACCGGAAGATTTTCTCAACCCCGGAGTGTTGATTGATGCCCAGCTGAGTAGCGAGTTGCTGCTAAATCTGTTTGCATCAGATACGCCCCTTCATGACGGGGCGGTATTGGTGAAGGGCAATCGAATTGTTTCTGCTGGTGTGATTCTGCCCCTGTCGCGGCAGGGTGTTGGCCGTTACGGCACGCGCCATTTAGCAGCACTTGGCATAACGGAACGTTTTGATCGTTGTATTTGTGTTGTGGTTTCTGAAGAGACCGGAACTTTGTCTCTTGCAAACCAGGGTCGGCTTGAACGGCCCATAACCAGTAGTCGGCTCCAGGATTTGTTAAAGGAGTTAATCGGCGTCTCAATGGGAGCACCATCTGCAAAGGGGGCCTCTAGCTCAGCTAAATCTTCGGCTACTGCTGCACAACCTCCATCCAGGCTTAGCGTGAGCAGCTCAATCGAGGACCCACTTCCGTGAGCCGCCGTTCGGCCACCAGATCGGGCCAGCAAATGGTCTGTGCTTTTCCTTCGGGAATTGATCCACATCGGCTGCCTGACCATGTGGCGGTGATAATGGACGGAAATGGTCGTTGGGCAAAGGCCAGGGGTTTGCCCAGAATGATGGGCCATCGTGCTGGTGTTGAGGCTCTCAAGAGAACGCTTCGTATCTGCAGTGACTGGGGCATTGGTGCCCTTACTGCCTACGCCTTTTCAACGGAGAATTGGTCTCGGCCTGGTGATGAGGTGAACTTTTTAATGACTTTGTTTGAGCGAGTGTTGCAGAGGGAGTTGGAGGCACTCGAGCGAGAACAGGTGAGGATTCGCTTTCTCGGAGATCTGGAGGCTTTGCCGGCAGGCCTGCAGGAGTTGATTTCTGATGCAACCGAGCTCACTGCTGGTAACAACGGTATTCATTTCAATGTTTGCACCAATTACGGTGGCAGACGTGAACTGGTGCTTGCAGCGCAGAAGCTTGCGCAACGTGCTGCACGGGGTGATCTGGATCCGGCCTTGATTGATGAGAACACTTTCGCGGCTGAGCTTTTCACTGCTGGTGAGGTGGACCCGGATCTGTTGATTCGCACCAGTGGTGAGCGACGAATCAGTAATTTTTTACTCTGGCAATTGGCCTATGCCGAAATTCATGTCACTGATGTGTGCTGGCCAGATTTCGATGAAGTAGCTTTTAAGCAGGCTCTCGTTGATTACCAGTCACGCTGTCGACGTTTCGGTGGTTTGGATCCAATCGCAGTTAACCACCTGGGATCCTGATAGTTGGCTGCCGTCGTTCTATGCCCGTGCTTGTTGCTAAGGATTTGAACTCTAAAGCTGTTGTCCTTCGATATGACTGGACAGTGGATCAGGTGAGGGATCTTTTGGAGAGACCACTGATGGATTTGCTGTGGCAGGCCCAGCTTGTCCATCGGGCGGCAAATCCTGGCTATCGGGTCCAGTTGGCCTCTTTGCTTAGCGTCAAGACGGGTGGATGCCAAGAGGACTGTGCTTATTGCCCCCAGTCCATGCATAACAGTAGTGATGTTGAAGGGCAGCCTGAGCTTGTAGTTCAGGTACAGGCAGTTTTAGAGCGCGCGCGTGCCGCCAAAGAAGCTGGTGCAGATCGCTTTTGCATGGGATGGGCATGGAGGGAGATCCGAGATGGGGTCCAGTTTGAGGCCATGCTTGCCATGGTCAGTGGGGTACGTGCGTTAGGGCTTGAGGCTTGTGTAACTGCTGGCATGCTCACCGATAAGCAGGCTTCTCAGCTTGCAAAGGTGGGACTGACTGCTTACAACCACAATCTCGATACCAGCCCGGAGCATTACGACCAGATAATTACAACGCGCACTTACCAGGAGCGGCTAGAAACCATTCAGAGGGTTCGTTCTGCTGGGATCAGCCTTTGCTGCGGGGGGATCATTGGTATGGGCGAATCGATAGAGGACCGCGCCTCTTTGCTTTGTGTGCTAGCTAACATCAACCCACATCCTGAGAGCGTGCCGATCAATGCTCTGGTGGCGGTGGAAGGTACCCCCCTGGAGGATCTTCCTGAGGTGGACCCTCTAGAGATGGTGCGCATGGTCGCCACTGCGCGGATTCTGATGCCTAGGAGCAGGGTTCGTCTTAGTGCAGGCCGGGAGCAGCTTGGTCGAGAGGCTCAGATCCTTTGTCTCCAGGCGGGAGCCGATTCGATCTTTTATGGCGATACGTTGTTGACCACCAGTAATCCTCATGTAGAAGCTGATCGTGAATTGCTCGCCCAGGCAGGGGTTCATGCTAGTTGGCAGGTGAGTGACGAATGACTTTGCAAAATGATCAGGATTCTGTAGAGCTCTTTCAGGTTGCTGCTTTTTACTCTTTTGTCTCTTGGCCGGAGGCAACTGTCACCTCCTTGCTGCAAAATCTGTCGACCATCGGGGCTGAACATCAACTAAAAGGAACTGTCCTGCTCGCACAGGAAGGGGTGAATGGAACGATCTGTGGATCGAAGGAGGGTGTGACTGCCTTGTTGGCGAGGTTGCAAAGCGACCTGCCAAATGGCTTGTTTGAGGTGAAAGTCAGCTGGACTCCTGAGCAGGCTTTTCGCCGCTTCAAGGTTCGCCGTAAGGCGGAGATTGTGACTATGGGCATTGCCGGAGTTGATCCCTGTAAGACGGTGGGGATTTATGTGGACCCTGCTGAGTGGAATGCCCTAATTGATGATCCAGACACCATTTTGATCGATACGCGTAACGATTATGAAATTGCAATTGGTTGTTTTAAAGGAGCATTAAATCCCCAAACAAAGTGTTTTCGTGACTTTCCTACTTGGGTTGAACAGCAGTTGCGTCCAATGCTTAAGGAACAACCTTCAAAACGAGTTGCTATGTATTGCACTGGTGGCATTCGCTGCGAGAAGGCCACTTCTTATTTGCTTCAGCAGGGTTTCGGCGATGTCCATCATTTGCGCGGTGGCATTCTTCGTTATTTCGAGGAGGTGTCTCAGACTGAAAGCCGCTGGCAAGGAGAGTGTTTCGTTTTTGATCAGCGGGTAGCTTTGAACCATCAGCTTTTGCCAGGTGTTCACAGTCTTTGTTATGCCTGTGGCTTGCCACTTACCCCAGAGGATCAGAGCCTGCACAGTTACATCCCTGGCATTCAGTGTCGTCACTGTCTTGATCGCTTCAGTGATCAAGACAGGGTGCGCTTTACCGAAAGGCAACGGCAGATGGAATCTGCCTCTAAGGAGTAGTAAGAAGCATCATGGCGAATTTGGCATCGTGCAGTGATTATGTCGTTTATTTATCGGCTTAGAATTGAAAAATATATTTATTGATGACCTGTCGCATCATTATTTTAGTTGTTTGCTGATGCCTTGGCTTCCGCCTTATATGCAGTCTCAAGATTGAAAATCAACAAAATAAGGGAGCCTAATCGAGGCTTTTGTAAGAGCCAAATTTACAAGATCTAATTGGCCACTGTTAGCCTGCTATTATGGATATCTGGTTGGGAATCTAGCTCTTTTGCTCAGGCTAGCTTGGTTGATTAGGCAACCTCTTCTCTCCGCTTCTCTGGATTATTAAAGGTTTGGAGAGAAAAAGTTGATTTATTTATAGCAGGACTAAGAAGTAATTACTAAATCTTGGCATCTTTAGGCTTGATCTGGGTTGCATTTAGGGCCAAGTCTATGCCTGTTGTCATTGCCTTTGCTATGACGATGCCTAAGTTGTGATGGCATGGCCTCTAATCCTAGACTGTTAAGTTTGGCATTGATCTTTCTTCGGCGTTGCTCTTTTAATGCTCCATGGGATTTCCTTGCATTTCGCTTACAGCTGCGAAAAGCTTCTGGTGTTTGGGCAGCATCAATGCAGCTCCTGGCATCATTGATGATAGCAATTCGATTGCTTGTATTACTTAGTTCCCATGCCTTGCGAGTTTCAAAAAGCTCCTGTTGCTGAGTGGTGTTCAGTAACGCCTTTAAGTTTTGCCTGCCTTCCTTGGCTTCCGTATTGCTGATCATGAAAGCTGAACCAGCAAGGGCAAAACTAGGAATGAGCAAAAGGGCTTTTTTGCCTATGGAAAGGGTCATTTACTTATTGAGAAGTTGGCCTGCTAATCCTGTGACGGCAATAGGGAAAAAGTCTGTCTAGAAGTTCCGCAAACTATTACTAAATCTGACCCATGCCGTTCGCTAGAGCCGATTTGAGAAAGCGGTTTGATTAAATGAGCGCCGATCTAAGCCATAGACATGATGCGCGGCGTTTGAGTGATCGTTTGTCGATGTGGGACATATAGGAATAGGTAATGATTGGGTGTGCTCGTTTTCGCTCTTTCCTCTGCTTTGGGCCTCGCTTAGCAAGCTGCTTGGGTAGGTCTATCTTCAAGTCAGCGTGGAGTTGGTACAAATTCACGCCTTGCCAAAGCTTGTCTTTGCCTGAAACTCCTTTCATGCAAAGAAACCCGTCATCTTCTAATCACACCTTGCTTGCCAAGAGGTTTTGGTGGTTCCCCTCCTTCTGGAGAGCATTAGCGGTTGCGTTGTTGATTGGCGCTCAACCTCGAATGATTTCGGCTCAGACGTCACCTTTGCCACCGAGAGTCACAACAGGCTTACTAAATTCAAGTGATCAATTACCAACGGTCGGTGTTTGGATCACCAATAGTCCGAGCCCCCTCTATTACAGCCGCACCTTGATGCGCAATGCCGTGAATGATTTAGATGCAGCCGGCTTCACAGCGTTATATCTCAATGTTTGGAGTAGGGGTGCCACCTTTCACCGCAGTAACTATGCACCAGTGGAAGTGCCTCTGCAGAAAGCAGGTTTGGGTATCGATCCCATTTGCACACTCAGCCGGGAAGGCCATGCCCGCGAGATGAAGGTGGTGCCGTGGTTTGAATACGGGTTAATGGAGCCACATGATGCGGAGGTGGTCAAACACCATCCTGACTGGGTTCTTACTCGAGCTAATGGCGACCCAGTGATGAAGATGCATGGGAACCATAAGAGGGTATGGCTTAATCCAGCCCATCCCGAGGTACGCACTCGCTTCATTGGCTTAGTCATTGAGGTCATCAAGCGCTGCCAGATGGATGGCTTGCAACTTGATGATCATTTCGCTTGGCCGGTTGAGCTTGGGTATGACCCTTACACCGTGGCACTTTATAAACAAGAGACCGGCGCATCACCGCCTTTGGACTACAGCAATCGCTTCTGGATGAAATGGAGAAGGCGGCAACTCACCGCTTTGCTGCGAGAACTGAGGCAGGCATTAGTTAAGGAAAAGTTGCCTGTGCACATCAGTCTTGCTCCTGGGCCGTTCAGATTTGCTTACAACAACTGGCTTCAAGATTGGGAGCTTTGGACCGTTGGCAAGCTGATAGACGAGTTGGTTGTGCAGAACTACGCCTACTCGCTTAGGGGCTTTGCAAAAGACCTCGATCAACCGGCCTTACGTAAAGCAAGACAATGGGGTTTGCCGGTGCATATAGGCGTACTGGCGGGTTTCGGTAAACGCACCACGCCAATGCCGGTTTTGGTTGAGAAGGTTCGCTTGGCAGCTGAGCGCGGCCATGGAGTGATTTATTTCTATTGGGAAGGACTCTGGGGGCAGCATGCTGGTGAAGAGGGCGAAGTTCAGCGCCTTATGCAGTTCAAGCAATTGCACGGGAATAAAAATTAAGCTTGCTTATGGTGCTCAGGCTTGCATCAGCGTCACTACTTCTCTTGTGTTTGGAGAGAGCTCTGCACAAGCAAGTTGATCGATGGCT
The DNA here is from genome assembly GCA_913047395.1 of uncultured cyanobacterium. GTDB lineage: Bacteria > Cyanobacteriota > Cyanobacteriia > PCC-6307 > Cyanobiaceae > Prochlorococcus. The sequence goes on along the minus strand of CAJWUF010000013.1, from coordinate 10,199 downwards.
CGGAGCATCGCCTTTCCTCTTGAGGGTGCATAACTTTGCCAACGGCTGAATACTTTCACCATTCGTGAAGCAGTGATTGGGTTGCGTTGATCAATGGCGATTAATTGCTTAGCCATGAAGTTATAACCACTTCCATCAACAGCGTGAAATACAGGTGGATTTGATGCGAGGCCACCAAGGACTGCTCGTATCGCGTTGGGTGCCATTGGATCAAAGCGGGGATGATCCAGCAACTGCTTTATCCGCTCAAGTCCATTTCCCCGTGGTGTTGATGCTTCTAGTCCAAACCAGGTATCAAGTATCACGGGCCGATCCTGCCAACGCTCGTAAAAATTCTTGAGAGCTTCGTCTCGCTCAGTGCATTCAATAGGTTGCAATGCCCGAAGGGCCACTCGAGCCAAAGTCATCGAGGGGCCATTTATAGCTTTAAGTGCTTCTTGGCGAACTTCAGCATCACCAGCAGCCGCTAACCAGCTCCAAGCCAGTCCCGTGAGCATGCGCTCTCCTTGTCCGGCTGGCCACTGGGCCCCCCAATTCAGTCGGCTGCGTTCAAGCAGATTCCGCAGCGGATCTGCAAGTTTTACTCCTAGCCATGACTTGAGCGATTGATACACCTGATAGAGCATCAGTGGATCGGCGACATCTTGAGCTGCCTCTAGTTCAGGTAGGCCAGGCATGCCAAACAACATCGCCAGTAGAGAGGGATCACTCTCTACTCGATTTGAGATCAGCTGACTCAGGGCTTGAGCCAAACGTTCCTCAAGTTGGTTGTTGGTTTGCAGGCAAGCCCTCGCCAGCAGTACCTTCCTCCATAACCGCTGACCTGCTTCCCAGCGGGCAACAGGATCATCGTCAAGCGCAAGCAGCTGCAGTGACTCGTCTACTGAGACGTCCATTCGCAACGTCACTGGAGCTGAGAAACGACGAAATATCGATAGGGCTGGAGGCTTGGATTGCTTTGGTAGGTCCTCTAGTGAGATGTGCTGTTGGTCGCGATCCAAAACGACTAGCTTTTCTTCGCCGATTCGTCCATTTGGACCGATCACTGCGAGGGCTATAGGAATTACCAGAGGTTCTTTGCTGGGCTGACCTGGAGTTGGTGATGTGAACTGGCAGACATCAAGGGTGAGTGTTCCGGCCTGTGAATCCCAGTGACGTTTAATTGATACTTGAGGAGTTCCCGCTTGATGATACCAATGCTGAAATTGATCAAGATCAAAACCAAGTTCTTCCCCATTTGCGCAGGCTCCTTCTGCAATTGAATGGATAAAATCTTCAGTAGTAGCTGCAGTCCCATCAAAACGCTGCACATATACCGCCATTCCTGCCATGAAGCGTTGGTGTCCAAGAAGAGTGTGAAGCATGCGGATTAACTCTGCACCTTTCTCATAAATAGTTGTGGTGTAGAAGTTATCAATTGCTTTGTATTCACTAGGTTTAACTGGATGGGCTGTAGGCCCTGAATCTTCGCGGAATTGAGTATTACGCAGCATCGATACATCTTCGATACGCTTTAAAGCGGCTGAATGGAGGTCACTCGTGAAGCTTTGATCTCTAAAAACTGTGAGGCCTTCCTTTAGGGATAGTTGGAACCAGTCTCTGCAGGTGATGCGGTTGCCAGTCCAGTTATGAAAGTATTCATGTGCAACCACACTTTCGATCCGCTCAAGCTCACCATCTGTAGTTGATTCAGTATCAGCTAGGACTAGTTTTGAGTTGAAGATATTTAGGCTCTTGTTCTCCATAGCACCCATGTTGAAGTGACGTACTGCCACAATGTTGTATTCATCTAAGTCGTACTCCAGGCCATATACCTTTTCATCCCAGGTCATTGCCTTCTTTAATGACTCCAAGGCATGAGCTGTGTAAGGCTCATCTCCTTCTTCAACATGCAAACGCAATAGAACTGATCGTCCAGATGCGGTTTTGAATTGACTTTGAACCTCTTGCAGTGCTCCTGCAACTAATGCAAACAGATAGGCCGGCTTGGGATAAGGGTCTTCCCAGATTGCTTCATGGCGCCGTGGGTTGTTAGCTATTGGGCCTTTAGAGACCAGATTGCCGTTAGAGAGAAGCACGGGATAGCGCGTTAGATCCGCCTCAATCCGTACTCGATATCGACTGAGCACATCAGGACGATCGGGATGGAAGCAGATCCGACGAAAGCCTTCTGCTTCACATTGACTAGTGAGCATGCTTTCGCTGGCATAAAGCCCCTCTAGGGAGGTGTTGCTAAAGGGATTAATTTGGCAGGTGATCTTCAACTCAAAAGGATGAGCTGGAGGCTGGTGGAGAATTAATTCAGTGGTAGTGAGGCTGTAAGCATCTGTTGGTAGAGGGCTGCCATTCAAGGCAATGGAGTTCAACTCCAGATCCACCCCTTTAAGCAGTAATGGAACCGGGGTGTCTGAGACAGGTTCTATTTGCATAGAACTGGAGATATTGACGTATTGATCTTCGACAACAAAATTCAGCTCAATGCTGGGAATACAGAAGGGATAAGGGCTGTAGTCCTTTAGCAGGATTGGGCTGTTTAATCCTTTGGGGGGATTGGGCTGAGCTGCCATGGGGAGAAATTTTTATAGAGATTTTGGAGCTTGAGATTCCCTGATGATTTCTTTGCATCTATTGAGAGATTCTCTCTGCGTGACTTAGGAAAATACCTATTGCTGTCTTGTAATTCAAGTTCGTTTTGGCTGCGTCCAACCCTGTTTTGACCCTATGAAGATCTATCGAAGATTTATCAACTCGGAAGAGCCCAGGGGTTGATGCCTAAATCGGCACCGATGCGATGTGCGCAGGCAAAGCCACTAAAGGCCACTGCATTTAGACCCTGGCCAGGGAAGCAGGAGTCTCCAACGCAGTAGAGCTCTTTGATTCCGGTGCGGTTAAAGGGCATGGGCAGAAGGCCTGGTAGGCGACTTGAGGGGATTGGCCCATAGCTACCTTGAAATCGTCCTAGGAAGCGACGATGGCTACGAGGTGTGCCTACCTCTCGATGCACGATGGCGTCACTTAAACCAGGCAGGATTTTTTCGAGCTTTTTGATTAGACGATCAGCATCGGCCTGCTTTTTTTCTGCATATGCAGTTGGGTTCAGGTCTTGCCATTTTTGCATTGATGATGGTGTGAAGGTATGAACGATGTGATGTCCCTCCGGTGCCAGGGAGGGATCGAGCAGCGTTGGTATTGACACGAATGCAACACCCTGCTCGTCTTCCATTTCATCCCAATGTTCTAGGAGTAGATGATGGCAGTGGCTTTTGTCTGGAATGGCCTCACTCCTTACTCCAAGGTGAAGAGAGAGAAATGATGGAGAGGGAACATAACGTTTCCGCCAGGTTTGCTCTGCTACGGGTGTGTGCTCGGCATCCACAAGGGCCTGTTTTGATCCCGCTCCGCTGAATGTATCCCAGCGGGTAGCGTTGGAGATCACCTTCTTTGCGTGGATGACTTCGCCATTCGCTAACTGCACGCCAACAGCTTGCTTGCCTTTTAGAACAATTTGGGTAACTCGTGTCTTGTATCGGATCTCACCCCCATGACGTTTAAGCCCTTTTACTAGTTTTTGGGCGATTACGCCTACGCCTCCTCTCGGGTAGTTAATGCCACCAGCATGGCGATCTGAGAACACCATGCCGGCATTGATCATCGGCGTGCGGTCGGCCGGCATCACCGACCAGCAGAAGCACTCGATGTCGAGGAACCGCAAGAGCTCTGGGTCCTTGATGTGACGTCTGGCTAAATCACCCACATTTACGGGCAACCAGCGCGCAAGACCGAGGCAGGCTAGGGGCGCCTTGAAAAAAACTTTGGCTAGATAAGCGGGATCCTCGATCGATAGCAGCGGCATTGCATCTAGGCAGTTGAACACTTGCCAGCAGATGTCGTAGAAGCGACGAATCCCCTTTTCTTCGTGGGGGAAACGTGAGGTGAGATCAGAGATGAATTTTTCGTATTTACGATCAACTGCTAGATCCAGTCCACCAGGGAGGTGGTAAGCGAGTTGAACAGGGTCAGGCAGGGTGTCACAGTGCTCTCCCACGTCGGCTAGGGCTCGGGTGAGCAGGTTGGTATAGCCCTTTTCACCAAAGCCAAAGATCATCGACGCACCCACGTCGAAGGTGTAGCCCTCTCGTTCAAATGAGCCGCTACTACCACCTGGGATCGTGTAGCGCTCAAGTACAAGAACTTTGGCACCTTTGACAGCTAGCTGACTTGCTGTGACTAGGCCGCCGATGCCAGAACCGATCACCACCGCATCCCAACGCTGTGTGTTTGTGTCTTTTTCGATGCTGATCGGTTCCATGAGGTGGGCTTAGTGATTTGACGCTAAGGGCTTAATTGCAACTCTGAACTCGCTAACTCTGACTGTGAAGTTTGCCGAAGCGTTCCTTCATCGCTCGCAGAATAATGACCAATGTGGTCACGCTTGAGAGGGGCATGCAGTGGTTGTCTCGATAGAGGCCTTGCTGTTTTCGAGTAGCTGCTGGGCTTCTTGAAGAGCCTTTAGGGCTCTATCTCGGTAGGCACCGTAGCGGGAGCGCTTATCGCGGATTCGCTCAGATAGTTCTGGCAATAGGCCGAAATTTGCAGGCATTGGCTGGAATTGCCTCTTACTACCTCTAGTGCAATTAGCGCTGCTCACAAAGTGAGTAAGCGCTCCGATCATTGTTGAGGGAGGAAGGGAAGTGGTTGTTAAGTCCATGGCCAGTCGCGCTGCATTAGTACCAGCAAGCCAGCCTCCGGCTACTGCAGCGGCATATCCCTCTGTTCCAGTTATCTGTCCTGCGGCGAGGAGGTTGGGTCGCTTGCTGAACTGCAGGGTCGGCTCTAGCAGCTGAGGGGATTCGACGAAGGTATTGCGGTGCATCACCCCATAACGGACGAATTCAGCCTGGTTTAAGCCTGGAATCATCTGTAAAACGCGTTTTTGTTCGCTCCATTTGAGATTGGTTTGAAAGCCCACTAGGTTCCAGAGACGGCCATCTTGATCCTCTTTTCGCAGTTGCACTATTGCGTAGGCACGCTTGGAGCGGCGTACCTCTCGATCGTTTAGATCGCCCCAGCGGGGATCCCAGATTCCGATTGGTTTTAGTGGCCCGTATCGCATCGTGTCTTCACCTCGGCGAGCAAGTTCTTCGATAGGTAGGCAGCCCTCGAAAAAGTTGGCAACCTCTTTGTCGAATTCTTTGAGCTGGGCTTGCTCGGCACTGAGCAGCGCCTTACGAAAGGCAATGTATTGCTCTTTGTTCATCGGGCAATTTATGTAGTCAGCGTCGCCCTTGTCGTAGCGGCTTGCTCGAAATGCAACTGCGGAATCGATACTTTCGCCTTTGACAATCGGGCTAGCGGCATCAAAGAAGTGGCATGCGCTGCGGCCAGTGAAGGCCTGTAGCTCTTCTGCAAGCGCTTCGCTGGTGAGAGGACCGGTAGCCAGAACAGTTATTTGACCTTCTTCTGGTAGTACTTTCTGCTCGCGGCGCTCGATTGTTATTTGTGGATGGTTAGAGATTTTTTCGGTAAGTGCTGCGCTGAATTTGCCTCGATCAACTGCGAGCGCACCACCGGCAGGAACGGCGTGTTCATCAGCTGTATGGATCACAATTGAGCGCAGAAGGCGTAGCTCGTCTTTTATGAGACCAGAAGCACGATCGCTGCTTAGGGCACCGAAGCTGTTGCTGCAGACCAGCTCTGCGAATTCATCGCTGTGATGTGCAGGAGAGTGCTTGATCGGCCGCATCTCCACCAGGGTGACGGAGACCCCTGCTTGTGCTATTTGCCAAGCAGCCTCGGTGCCGGCAAGGCCGGCACCTAAGACTATTACCGAAGGGAGGGAACTCAAGAGTTCAGTTCACTGGCCTGAACTCGAGCCCAGGGAGTACCTAAAAAGGATTTCAGGCCTTGTTCTTGCTTACAAGTCCCAAGCCCTGCTGCCTTAACGCAGCACCGCGGATGTTGATAAATGCCCAGGTGACGGCGCCCAAAATAGGGAGGAGAACGATGAGAATCATGAGGTGGCTGAACGCTGAGGTGGTTCTTTGGGAGACTTAATACTACGGAATTACGTCAAGCTGACGTGACTGGTTTAAGCAGCTGATTGAATTTGCAGCAATCGCCCCAGTCATTTCGTTGTTTTGTTCCTGGAGCTTCCTGTATGGATACTCCAGCAATGCTCACCTTTTGTGCGACAGGCTGCATGATAATTTCCATGCGTGCCTGAAAGGCATGCCCAAAGGGTGGGTCGCTAGCTCAGCGGTAGAGCATCCGGCTTTTAACCGGCTGGTCCTGAGTTCGAATCTCAGGCGACCCATGTAAATCAGGCCAGTGGATCTCAGGGAAAAGCCTTGATATCACTGGCTTTTTTAATGCTCTGAATAGCGGTCAATGACTAGCGCATACTTCTTCCTGCACAGGGTTATATCGCAATTGGTGGGAAAGTTACCCCACAAATTCGGCAGACTGGAGAGACCACAGACGACGCTCCAACAGAAAGCAGATCAATGGGGGCACAAACCACTCACGTAAATCGGCCATGGAATTTTTCTTTCCCCTTTATTACCTCTTAGCGCATGCTTTGATTGTTTCTGATAGAAAGTGATCGACAATTTGACTTTGGGACGTGTCAATTCCTGATACCTACCTGACCTTCTGGACTCAGGGTTTTGATTTCAAGGGTCTAACCAAGCGCATTGACTACTGGGTCATTGTTCTGATCAATGTCCTGCTCGGCCTTGTGCTGGGCCGTCTGCCAGAAGAACTTTTTGCGATTTACGTTCTTTTTGCTGTTGCCAGCATTATTCCTGGCATCGCCATGCTGGTACGTCGAATACGCGACACCGGTCGTGGCTGGCAATGGATATTTATCGTTCTTATCCCATTCATCGGAGCCTTATGGATGCTCTGGATTGTTCTGAGCCCTTCTGCTGAGAATTCGCAATAGAGCTAATTGAAGCTATTCAGCTTGATCACTGGGGCCTACGGGCCCCTTCCTTATTGGCCAGGAAACCTCTGGCAGAGTTGCTAGAAATAATAGAGCCCAAGTTAATCAATGAATATTCAATAAGTAAAACTTAGGGCCTGCGCAAGCGTCAAAATTTAATTGACTGATCTTTTTAAGCAAATTATTCATCTCTTAGCAATGAGTGAAGTAGTGAACTTAAAGGAGAGCGGTCAGCGGCAGAAGTATGCGACCCATGTAGAATTTGTTGCAGGCATGGTCAGTAAAGCCAGCAGAATTCCCTCTGAATTGTTTTTGAGATGCACTTATTGAATCAAGCTGGAGGTCCAAGCACTTTGACGATTGCTGCTGTTGTAGTTGCAATACTAAGTTCGAGTTGGTTGTTTGGTGCTTTGATTACTATCCTCACAAAAGGCAAAAACCCTCTTGTTTGGCGTAAAAAGCTCAATGATGGCAAAGAGTAATTCTTACTTATATGTAATGCACATTAGATGGGACACTTTAGCTGATGTGAATATCCGCATTGCCCAATTAAACAGGTTGCGACTAAGCCTCTAATGCCTTTTCCTGGCAATTGCTTGAGCAGTCTTTATGTTTTCTCAAGTGCCTTTTTGTGTATGTAGCAGTAGCTTCCTTTAAGACTCCTGCTATTTAGTGTGTACCTACATTGTCTGATCAAGCATTCTCAACCAACTCATTCTAGAAGCTATGAGATAATTAATACGGGAGTCCTACTAGGCTCCCCATAAAAAAGAGTTGACTACTTATTAGGCTGACCTAGGCCTTGCCGATTTACTGCGAATATAAGATCTTCACATATTCATATACTTTCTTTTGATCAACTTATTTTTATTTGTTTTCATCAAGTTATTCAGATTCTATTGGAATGAGACCAATTCCATCAACTTCAGACTTCTATGTACATACTTACCCTTGTGAGCCAACCATTCTTTCCTTGCCATAGCCTTATTTTCTTCGAAGTACATTTGAAAGTGCTCTGTTAATGACCCATTCAGTCTTATCTATATTTGGTGAGTTCCTGTTAAATGCTAGTTGTTGCTTCAGTTTATTCAAAATCCTTAGTTTTCAACTGTCTAGGTTGAATGCAGAGCCTAGCTAAGCCTAAACAACCATCAAGCTGGCAATTTTCAAAGGCAATACCTTAATAGCTCTAGACCCTTAATCTTCTTTTGCTAAAAATTTAAAGTTGATGTGCAATTAGCATTGTTCGACTCAGGCTGCATGTCTCAAAGTGACAGCCGATCAGTCGGTCTAGAGTAGATATGCTTAAAAATTGACCTAAAATGGCATAAATACCTAGGTAATTAACGTTAAAAACTCGCCGAGGTGGAGTCTTGTTACAGAACGTAGGTAAATCCCTTAGTAAAGGTTCATAATGCTGTCGGCGTTTCTCTTGCTCCGTTCTCGTGCAAACTTATGGAAATCCTAACCCCACCTATGGGTGGTGGGCAGGAAATGCTGGAACTGTCAATCGATCAGGAAAATTCCTGGCAGCGCATATTGCTCACACTGGATTGATGGCCTTCTGGGCCGGATCGTTCACCTTATTTGAACTATCCCGCTATGACCCTTCAGTCCCCATGGGCCATCAGCCCCTGGTTGCGCTACCTCATCTTGCAACTCTTGGACTAGGAGTTGGAGATGGTGGGGCAATTGTCGATACACATCCGATTGTAGTTACAGCAGTGCTGCACCTGGTTATTTCCATGGTGTATGCAGCTGGCGGACTTATGCACTCCCTCCTATTCAATGGAGATATCGGTGCAATGGACGTCAAATGGGCTAGAAAGTTTGACTTTAAGTGGGACGATCCCGACAAGCTGACTTTTATCCTTGGTCATCACCTTTTCCTTCTAGGTCTTGGCAACGTTCAATTTGTTGAGTGGGCTAAGTACTACGGTCTATACGACTCAGCAGAAGGTGTAGTTCGTACAGTTGTACCAAATCTAAGCTTGGCTATGGTTTGGCAGCGTCAGTTCGACTTCCTTTCAATCAACAGCCTTGAAGATGTGATGGGCGGCCATGCCTTCCTCGCACTATTCTTGATGGTTGGTGGTCTATGGCACATCGTTACCAAGCAAGCTGGTGAGTACACCACTTTCAAAGGTAAAGGAATCCTCAGTGCTGAAGCTCAACTTTCCTGGGCCCTAGCAGGTGTAGGTTGGATGGCTATCGTTGCAGCATTCTGGTGTGCTACTAACACAACGATTTATCCAGAAGTGTTCTTCGGCGAAGTACTTGATCTCAAATTCAGTATTTCACCCTACTGGGTAGACACAGCTTCATTGGCTGATGGTTTCAATACCTCACGCTGCTGGCTGACCAATGTTCACTACTATCTTGGATTCTTCTACATCCAAGGTCATCTGTGGCATGCCCTTAGAGCTCTCGGATTTGACTTCAAGAGAGTTACTAATGCAATCGGCAATGCCGACAACGCCACAATTACACTGAACTGATAATCTTTATCTAATCAGTTTCAAACCCCCTGCACCTAGTGCAGGGGGTTTTTTTTGGGCTTAAAAACTTTGTCGGTTCAAAATATTGACAAGATATTCGGTTTATTTGGTGGGGCGCACCTGTTTAGTTAATTAGATTCTGGCTGAGTACGAAGAGTTTTCATTTCTAAAATGCTTTTTTTATAATCTAGATAGTTAGTGAATTGATTAGTACTAATAGTCGCAAGTTCAACCTTAAGTTCTGGCAATCATCGTGGATGATCTGTAGGTTTTCCCTTGTATATGAAAATCAATCTGGGGAACTATGAATAGGCCATTAATTGCTTTAGATGCTTTTCTCTTCTCATATCAAAAGAACCGGCATACGTAAGCTGCAGCTTCTTGTTGCTGAGAAACTATATGGTCTTTTAAATGCTGATAGGCAAACTATTTTGGCTCAAAAAAAAGGCCTGCAGACAGTGCAGGCCTTTTTTACCTCCCTAGGCGAGTTGAGAAACTTAGGATTTATGTTTCTACTCTTCTATTGCTTTAGGACCCGCTGAAGTTTAGAAGCCAGCCGAGGTTGAGACAACGCCATTCGGCAGGGCAGCTTGCAATTGATCCAACTCCATTAGGATCAGCATTTACACCAAAGAACCAGAGGTACATCACAAATAATGCCGGACCAGCAAATAAAAGTGCATGGATAGCAGCTACTTGAAGATCCTCTACGCCACGCCACCAAATAATAGGAGGAGCCAGCCACCGGTACATCCACT
>CAJWUF010000012.1 GCA_913047395.1 uncultured cyanobacterium | reverse complement strand
GCTGCAGGCTGCAAATGGTTGACGTTGCGCCGATGCCAAAGCCATACCAATAAGATCCCAGCTCAGATGCATTTGACTTTGATGATAGTAATGGAACTAATAATATAGAAGAAAGTGTTGCCGATAAAAATCTCGAACAAGAATTTTTAAGCATCTTGAATTGAGCTGTGACAAGTGAGGTATAGCTTCTTGGTAAGTAAAGATGTTTAGGGATTTTAATGTCGCTAAGTGGAAATAATTGCTTGCCAGGCTTAGTGAGTAGCAATTGAGAGAAATCAAGCGCTGAGATCCCTAGGGGAATAAAGAGCTCTGATAAGTCGCTTTAAGTGATGGCCTCAGGAAGCTGGCATAGATAGGTTTTGGTTTTACTAGATATCACATTTCATCTATCGAAATGGGTCTTGGCTCAAGGCTTAGATCGGAGTGAATAGAAATGCAGGTAAGTTCTTATTATTTGCTTATAAGTCCAGAGGGCGATTCTGCCAGCGGCAGTCTTGGCGAGGAGATCACAGCAGGAGCCATGGTGGTGTTGCGAATGACCAGTGCTGTGGGTTTGGTGACGCGTTGCATGGCGGCTTCATCTCGCTTAACCAGTTCTTGGATGGATGCGTTGTAGCTATCAGTCATCAGTCTGGGGTAGAGGCCGATGCCGATGATCGGTACCAGCAAGCAGCTGATGATGTAGACCTCGCGCGGTTCCGCATCAACCAGATTGGTATGGGAGACAAGCTGATCATTTTCTTTGCCGAAGAAGATTTCCCTGAGCATTGAGAGCAGGTAGATGGGTGTGAGGATTACACCGATCGCTGCCAATCCAGAAATCACAACCCGGAATGGAAGTGTGTAGGCCTCATCGGTGGCAAAGCCCACGAAAACCATCAACTCAGAAACAAAACCGCTCATGCCAGGTAGGGCAAGGGAGGCGAGTACACATACTGTCCATAAGGCGAACATGATGCGCATTTTTTGACCCACTCCTCCCATCTCATCTAGTTGCAAGGTGTGGGTGCGGTCGTAGGTGGCTCCTACAAGGAAGAACAGGCTGGCGCCGATCAACCCATGACTAATCATCTGCAGCATGGCTCCACTGGTCCCTAGGGCACTGAAGCTGCCAATACCGATTAGTACAAAGCCCATGTGGCTGATTGAGCTATAGGCGATCTTGCGTTTGAGGTTGCGCTGGGCGAAGGAGGTAAGAGCGGCGTAGATGATGTTGACCACCCCCAGCACGATTAGAAGCGGTGCAAATTGGGCATGGGCTTCTGGTAAAAGCTGAGCGTTAAAGCGCATCAGGGCATAGCCGCCCATCTTCAGCAGGATCCCTGCAAGCAGCATGTGTACTGGTGCCGTTGCTTCCCCATGGGCGTCTGGTAGCCATGTGTGCAGGGGCACAATCGGCAGCTTTACACCAAAGGCAATCAGCAGTCCGGCATAACAGAGCAGCTGGAAACCTGTGCCGAAGCTTTGTTGGGCCAGGGTGGTGTATTCAAAGTTCGGTGTTCCTCCCCCGAAGAATCCCATTGCTAATGCCACCAGCAGAATGAATAGAGAGCTGCCGGCGGTGTAAATAATGAATTTTGTGGCCGCATATTGACGTTTCTTGCCGCCCCAGATCGCTAGCAGTAGGTAGACAGGTAACAGTTCAAGTTCCCAGGCCAGGAAGAACAGGAGCATGTCCTGAACGGCGAAAACTGCGATCTGGCCGCCATCCATGGCCAGTATCAAGAAGAAGAAAAGCTTGGGTTTGAAAGTCACCGGCCAGGCGGCCAGCACAGCTAGAGCTGTGATGAAACTAGTGAGCAGAATTAACGGCATCGAGAGGCCGTCAGCTCCAACCGCCCAGGTAAGGCCTATATCAGGTAGCCAGCTAACCCGTTCGGATAGTTGTAAACCGCTCAGGCTGGGGTCATAGCCATACAGGTAGGCACCTACGGTGATCAAAAAGGTCACTAGGGCGATACCGAGGGCAAACCACCGCACCTGCTTGCCATCCCCTTCATCGGGTATGAATGGCACCAGCAGTGACCCGACAATCGGGAACAGGATTGCAAGGCTCAACCAGGGGAAGTTGCTGCTCACTTCATTGGTCAATAGTTGTGCACCAGTGTCCAAGGGTGCACTTGCAGCAAACTCCAGCACGGAAGGGCCTTATCAGCACTTGTCGGAGTGTAGAAATCCTTAGCGTTTTGGCATCGTCTAGATAGGCGTTGACACACACAATGTTTTTGGATTTAGCTCACTGGATTGCCCAGGACACCGAAAAGTACCACCAGGGCGACCACACCACCGAACACGATTAGGGCATAGAACTGCGCGCGTCCTGTCTCGAAGTATTTGAGGCCTTCGCCGCTTCCAAGTGTAAGTAGGCCAGTGAGGTTGACTACACCGTCAACAACCTTGGCGTCCACTTCAAGTACTTCTCGTGCCAGCTTGCGGCTGCCGCGTACAAAGATCTTTTCATTGATTTCATCCAAATACCACTTATTGGCGAGGAAGGTATTGATGGTTGGGAAGCGAGCGGCCAATATTTGACCAAGATCGATGCGGTTTAGGTAATAAGCCAAGACAGCCAAGCTGATACCTGCCGTTGAAATTGCTACGGAAGCACCTGCGAGTGGGAGGAATTCACCCCAGCTGAATGTTTCGGCCATCTCAAGCGCCTCTTTGGGGTTCAGTAGGGCTGCAAAGTGGCTATTCCAGGGGGTGCCAAGTAGACCGATCAAAATTGATGGCACTGCTAATACGGCCAATGGCATAGTCATCGACCAGGGGGACTCATGCAGTACTCCGGCATGGTGTGGATGGTCCTCTTCATTGCTTTTACCGGCTGCAGTAAGTAGCTGGGTCTGCAGGTCTTTATCGTTTCCTCTAAATGTCCCCTCAAACGTCAGGAAGTAGAGGCGGAACATGTAGAAGGCTGTCATCCCGGCAGTTAGAAAACCGACAAGCCAGAGCAAGGGGAAGGTCATAAATGCTTGCCCCAGAATTTCGTCTTTGCTCCAGAAGCCTGCTAGTGGGGGGATGCCGCTGATCGCAACACAGCCAATTAGGAAGGTGATGGCGGTGATAGGCATTTTTTTGCGAAGGCCACCCATGAGCCGCATGTCTTGCGCCAGTAGGGGTTCATGACCAACAACGTCCTCCATGGCATGGATCACTGAGCCTGAGCCGAGGAAAAGCATGGCCTTGAAAAAGGCGTGCGTTACCAAGTGGAACATGCCTGCTATGGGTGCGCCGCAGCCCATGGCAAGCATCATGTAGCCCAATTGAGACACTGTGCTGTAAGCAAGCCCTTTCTTTAAATCCATCTGGGTGAGGGCGATGGATGCTCCCAGAAAGCAGGTGATAGTGCCCACAATGGCAATCACCAATCCAACTATTGGGAATTGGCTGTAGAGCGGATCGAGCCTGGCAACTAGGAAGACACCTGCTGCAACCATGGTTGCAGCATGAATGAGGGCGGAAATGGGTGTGGGGCCTTCCATTGCATCGGGCAGCCAGACATGCAGTGGGAATTGAGCCGACTTCGCCATCGGTCCCATGAACACCAATAGGCATAACGTCAGAGCAGCCCAGCCGGGCACGGTGCCGGCAGTTATGGCATCAGATAGGCCATCTGCAATGCCTTGGAAATCAAAACTGCCAGTGGCCCAGAACAGGCCGAGGATGCCTAGTAGCAGGCCAAAATCACCGACACGATTCACCACAAAAGCCTTTTGGGCTGCATGGGCGGCACCATCTCGGTTGTACCAGAAGCCCACTAGCAGGTATGAGCACATCCCCACTAGCTCCCAGAAAACGTAAATTTCAAGAAGGTTTGGGCTGATTATCAGTCCCAGCATGGAACTGCTAAATAGGGCCAGGTAGGTGAAAAAACGAACGTATCCCTTGTCGTGGGCCATATAGCCATGGGAATAGATCATCACCAGCAGAGCGATGGTGGTGACCAGGGCAAGCATTACGGCGCCAAGTGGATCAATCACATAACCCATTGGCAGGGTGAAACTGCCGGCACTAGCCCAAATGAATTGATGCGTGACTGGGGGTGCTCCTGCCAGTTGTTCGGCGAGCACTGCATAGCTCAATACCGCTGCAACACCTAAACAGGTGAGAAGCACTATCGCAACTGGCTTACGCAGGCGGTTAATGGTTTGGTTGAAACTGATTAATCCAAGGCCTATGGCCACGGCTCCCACTAGGGGGAGTACCGGGATTAACCAGGCGAGATCAGCGGCCGAGGGCATCCGGTCGAGGCAGGCTCCAGGGAGTGTAGGCAGTTCAGCTCAGAAGACCTTCTAGCTTGGAGGAAAGGAAGGTCGCGCTTCCTAGTGGGATGAAGCGATGGGCATACCAGAATATTCCCACGGCGATAGCAATGCCCAGTTGGGCAGGCCTGAGAACTTCTTGCCATGACAATTGTTGCCGTCCATCAATGATCGCCATAAAGGGGAATACAGAAGTGTTCTTTTGCAGATCCTCAAAAGCATCACCGAAGCGGGTTCGCAATCTGTAATCGCCATGCCATACCGCAAATAGGTGATAGCCGATCAGTCCTGCACACGTGAACAACATGAAGCTGGTGCCAATCCAGAGCGCATGTGAGAAACACCAGAGGATCTGGCCAATGGCCTGGGGATGACGAGTGATGCGGATGATTCCCGTTGCATAAAGACGTACTTTTGGCTTCAGCACGGCGGGAATTTCCAACAGGTTGTAGGTGGCGGGGTAAAGGAACAAGAAGCTGATGGCTGTGAGGATCCAGATCATTGGCACCATGCCGCTCACCCCTTGCAGATTCCACAGCCGCAGACCGTCGTAGCGGTGGGCGAGGAAGTAGCCGACCACTACAACAGCCGAGGGAATGCTGGCTGCGGCAAAGATCAATCGCCATATCCTGGCGCCGATTCGTGCTTCGGCATGGCTGCGTAGGGCTGCTCCACCGCTGTGAATCAACCCAAAGAGCAGCAACAGTCCAAGCATCACCAGGCTGCTGTGATGCAGCCCTGCAGATGACACATGTGCCAAGAGTCCGTTGCAATGATTCTTGATTCTGGTGTCCAGGGTTTTCCGATTACAGTTTTTCTTTAGTTGCTGCCGGGCTGGCAGGTCCTTCATGGCCGATCTGCCTTTTACCCTTGATCAATTGCGCATCCTCCACGCCATCGTGAGTGAGGGCAGCTTTAAGAAAGCGGCGGATAGTCTTTACGTGACCCAGCCGGCGGTGAGCCTGCAGATTCAAAACCTCGAGAAGCAGTTAGAGGTTTCCTTGTTTGATCGTGGTGGTCGTAAGGCTCAACTCACTGAAGCAGGTCAATTGCTGCTCAACTATTGCGAACGGATTTTGAGTCAGTGTCAGGAAGCCTGTAGAGCTCTTGATGATCTTCACAACCTCAAAGGTGGATCTTTAGTTGTAGGGGCTAGCCAGACGACAGGAACTTATTTGATGCCGCGGATGATCGGCCTGTTTCGACAGAAGTACCCCGATGTAGCTGTGCAACTACAAGTGCACAGCACTCGTCGCACTGGTTGGAGTATTGCCAATGGTCAAATTGACTTGGCGATTATTGGCGGCGAGCTTCCCTCGGAGCTAAATGAAATCCTTCAGGTTGTGCCTTACGCCAGTGATGAATTGGCCTTGGTGCTTCCGGTCAAACATCCTTTGTCGAGGCTCGTAGAACTGACCAAAGAAGATCTTTACCGTCTCGGTTTTATTAGCCTCGACTCTCAGTCCACTACTCGCAAGATGCTTGATCAGCTGCTAGCTAGATCCGGTTTGGATGTGCAGCGCTTGCGGATAGAGATGGAGCTCAATTCTCTTGAGGCGATCAAGAATGCTGTTCAGTCTGGTCTTGGGGCAGCTTTTCTACCTGTGGTATCTATCGAGCGGGAACTGACTGCTGGCACTGTGCACAAGCCGGTAGTGGCTGACCTGCAAGTGCGACGTCAGCTGAAGCTGATCACTCATCCTGCGCGTTACTGCTCTCGGGCAGCAGAGGCCTTCAGAAGGGATGTGCTGCCAGTTTTTGCAAGTGCTGACAGCCCACTTCGTCAGACCAGGTCCACTGGTGTGGAGACCAAAGCTGGGGATTTAACTCAGAACTGATCTGCTTCTGGTGTTATGCCCACGGAATCATCAGCCACCCCTTTGGTAATGAATTTGTTGTCTCTGATATCGGTCTGGTAGACGCAGCGGACAATGGGTTTATCGCGGATCGAACCGATATAGGCGAAGGTGTTCATGCGTTGCTTGCACTCTCTTACCTGGTTATTGGTGACCGCACCTTGTTTCTCCAGCACCGTCCAGTTTTCTCGACGAATTACGCAGCCAGGCTGCATGCTGGGCTGCGTGACGAAACTGCTGGACGGGTTCATTGTGGTGTACATCTCAATGTCTATGACGAAAGCGCTGGCCCCCCATTGCCGACAGAATTCAGGATCTGGGACAGCCATGTCCAGCTGCTGGCTACTAGCAATGTTGCCTTGATCGCCCTGTGTGGTGCTAGTGACAGCACTGCCGATACCAATGCCCACGATTAGAACTCCTGCTAGCACTGCCAGGCTGGCAGTGTTTAGGCGGACTCCATTGCCTCCAGGTGGTGGGGGAGGGCCAGAGCTACCTGCAGGGGCACGGCCATAGTTGTAGCCATCGCCTTCATCGCGGCTGCGGCGGTCGTAACGATTTGAGCGCCTGCCTTCATTACCGTAGTCATCACGACGGTTGTAACGGGAGCGGTTCACAACAGCTCAGGAGTACGTGGGAGCCCCATGGAGTAATTCAATACACGACATTCAGGGTTGTAGCTTAATTTTCCAGCCTGGAGCAGCTGATGGATGGTTCCTTCTAGCTCCGAGCCGATTCGTCGCAGGTTGTATTCGCTCAGTTCAGCACCCGCATGGGAGGAAACCAATTCTTTGAAGCGTTGCTGTATTTCTTCAGTGACCGTTTCGCTCCAAAGGAACTCGTTGTCAGGATCGAGATCGAGGGTGAGCTGCTCGAGATCATGGACCAGATCATTGTTCTCAACCCTGGCCGTGAATATCCTTACGTGACGGGTGGTGCACTTCAGCAGGGTCTCGGTCATGGGATGGACAGGTCCAGCAATGTGAACCGTAAGAGCAAGTAAAGAGACTCTAGGAAGAGGATGGGGGGGGTTCCTTATTAGGGTTGTTGTTCACTTCTTATCAGAAGCATGCGTGTTGCGATCGCAGGCGCAGGTCTTGCGGGCCTCTCCTGTGCCAAATACCTAGTTGATGCGGGACACATCCCAGTGGTTTTTGAGTCCCGCGATGTGCTCGGGGGCAAAGTTGCCGCTTGGAAGGATGAAGACGGTGACTGGTATGAGACTGGTTTGCATATCTTTTTTGGGGCTTACCCAAACATGCTCCAGTTGTTTAGAGAATTAGGTATCGAGAAGCGTTTGCAGTGGAAAAGTCACTCGATGATCTTCAATCAGCTTGAGGATCCTGGGAAATACAGCCGATTTGATTTCCCTGATCTTCCTGCTCCATTAAATGGCGTGGCTGCCATTTTGGGCAATAACGACATGCTCAGCTGGTCTGAGAAGATTGCGTTTGGATTGGGCCTTGTGCCTGCGATGTTGCGCGGTCAGGAATATGTGGAGGAGTGTGATCAATATTCTTGGACGGAATGGCTGAGAATTCATAACATTCCTGAGCGGGTAAATAAGGAGGTTTTTATCGCCATGAGTAAGGCGTTGAATTTTATTAATCCTGATGAGATTTCAGCCACTGTTTTACTCACTGCGCTCAACCGATTCCTTCAGGAAAAGGATGGCTCCAGGATGGCTTTTCTTGATGGTGCTCCACCTGAGCGCCTTTGTCAGCCAATAGTTGAGCACATTAAATCTCTTGGTGGTGAGGTTCATCTCAACAGTCCTTTGCGAGAGATTAAGCTCAAAGAAGATGGCAGTGTAGATAGCTTTTTAATCGGTGGCGAGCAGGAGGGTGAGCCCAGGAATATTCAGGCAGATGCATATGTCAGTGCTCTTCCAGTAGACCCTCTTAAATTGCTTTTGCCTGACCCTTGGAAGCAGATGGAGATGTTCCGCAAGCTTGATGGTTTGCGTGGTGTACCAGTGATCAATATTCATCTCTGGTTCGATCGAAAGCTCACTGATATCGATCACTTGTTGTTCAGTAGGTCACCTCTTCTGAGTGTCTACGCTGATATGAGCATTACCTGTAAGGAGTATGAAGATCTAGATCGCTCAATGCTGGAATTGGTCTTCGCGCCAGCTAAAGATTGGATTAGCTGCAGCGATGAGGAGATCATCGACGCCACGTTGGCTGAGCTCAAGAAGCTTTTCCCAATGCACTTTGCCGGTGAAAATCAGGCCAAACTACGCAAGTACAAGGTAATTAAGACACCCCTCTCGGTTTACAAGACCACTCCGGGTTGTCAGAAGCTTCGTCCCAGCCAGGAGACGCCGATTGTCAATTTTTTCCTCGCTGGTGACTTCACAATGCAGCGATATTTGGCCTCAATGGAGGGTGCGGTGCTTAGCGGCAAGTTGTGTGCAAGCGCCGTCGATGGTAGTGCGGAGAAGTTGTCCACCGCTAAGACAATTAATCAGGCGCTCCCTTCCTGAATCATGACTGAGCTAGCGCCGGATTCATCGATTCTCAGTTCTCAAGCTTGCTTGAGTATTGATGAGGCCTATGAGGCTTGCCGAGAGGAGACAGCTCAGTGGGCCAAAACCTTCTATCTCGGCACCATGCTGTTGCCTTCCATTAAGCGCAGAGCAATTTGGGCTATCTATGTGTGGTGTAGGCGGACAGATGAGCTGATGGATAGCCCTGAAGCACAGACGCGTCCTGTTTCTGAGCTGGCGGATCGTCTAGATCAATGGGAAGAGCGCACTCGAGCAATGTTTGCAGGCCAGGTGCGTGATGGTCTCGATGCGGTTATGGCAGACACGCTGGAACGTTTCCCTCAACCCATACAGCCTTATTTGGACATGATTGAGGGTCAGCGAATGGATCTGAATCACCATCGATACGCCACCTTTGAGCAGCTAGAGCTCTATTGCTATCGAGTGGCTGGCACTGTGGGCTTGATGACCCAGCATGTAATGGGCCTTGATCCTGCTTACACAACAGCCCCTTGGAGTTCTTCTCCAGAGACATCAGATGCGGCAATTGCTCTTGGCATTGCTAATCAGCTCACCAATATTCTTCGTGATGTAGGTGAGGACCGCGGTCGTGGCCGTATCTATATTCCCCAGGAAGATCTTGAACGCTTTGGCTATTCAGAAGCTGATTTGATGGCTGGACGTTTGAATAGTGCTTGGAAGGCCTTGATGGCATTTCAATTGGAGCGTGCCAGGGAATGGTTTACCCGATCGGAAGCCGGGGTGCGCTGGCTTTCTAAAGACGCCCGCTGGCCAGTATGGGCATCTTTACGTCTCTATAGAGGAATACTTGATTCGATCGAACGCCTGGATTACGACGTTTTCAATAATCGAGCCTATGTGAATCGTTGGACGAAGTTGCTTGATCTCCCTCTTTCTTATCTGATTGCCCAGGCACGTTGATCATGGGCAGTTAGCAACTAATTGATCCCAAGGTTTTATACAGCTGTTTTTTGATTAGCCAGGAGATCCTTCAGTTTCGAAAGTTCTCCAGCCCAGCGTGGGTCAGGTGCTTCTTCTGGAGGAGCATCACTATGTACAACTTTGTTGGTCGATTTGCGGGCTGCCCCAGGGGCATTGCCGCCAGCATTTTGACCGTTTCGGCGTGATCCACCACCAGATCCTTCGTTTGAATTTCGGCGTTCAGAACGCTCCACTCTTAAGTTGTTCCCATTGAACTCTCGGCCGTTGAATTGTTCAATTACTTCATTGGCGACCTTCTCATCATCGACATTGGCGAAGCCGAATCCACGACAGCCACCGGTTTCTCGATCGAGAACAGCTTTGAAGCGAATCCCATCTCCAACACTTGCCAGCTGTGTTTCCAGCTCTTTGCTTTCAAAAGTTTGCGGCAGGTTGCCGATGTAAAGGCGAACGCTCATGAAAAAAGAGGGGAGTGAGAAGAGGGATTGAGAAAAGGATGTGGATCAGGTCGATCTATGTCCTTATTGCAAGTGCAGTTAATCACAGCAAGGTTTGTTTTGCTTCCACCAGTGAATTGCTTCATTCAATACTTGCTCTTGATTGTGCAACCGACCAAAAGCTCGTTCTTGGCAAAGGTGGCGGAGTAGATCACCCAGAGTTCGACCCATCGGGAGGTTAAGGCTCTTTTGCAGGAAATAGCCATCTACAGGAGGATATGGATGGAAAAGAGGATCATCTGGGTCGCGCCAGCGTTCAAGCCATTGCAACTGGCTGGCTTGAGGTAGCTGCAAAATTAGGGCTGGTAGGTCTTTCTCTAGATCTAGGTGCAATTGAAGTCGATCAATTTCGCTCAGGCTTTCAAATGAAATTCCGTCGTTGCGGTTTTGCCAATGACGCAGGAGTTGACAGCGTTGGCGTTGTTTTCGGCTGAAGCGCAATTGGATCAGACCTTCATCACTGACTAGATATGTCAGACGAGCCAGCGGAAGCGCTAGTGCCTGTTCGGCAGTGTTTAAGGCCTTGGCAGCTTTATGAGAGGGCGGTTTTCGGTTGATCCCCTCGATACTGTTTTGCCATGAATTAAGCAGGCCAGTGCTCAGCAGTAGCGGCAGCACTTCATCAGCCCAGTGCGCATTTACCAGTCGTTGTAGTTCTGCTTGGATCCTTTCTGGGGCTGCTTGAGGCAGAAGTTTGTGGTGGCAATGGATCAACGACCAGGTTTTGGCTTCTGGGGTCAGCTGTAGCTCGGCCATTAGTCGTAATCCACGCAGCAATCTCAGCGGATCGTCAAGCAAGTTCTGCTCACGAATAGCCACAAGTTTTTTTTGCTGCAGATCATTTAGCCCTCCCGTTGGATCCACTAATCGAGGGATGGCTTCGAGGGTGAGGGCGATCGCGTTGAGACGGAAATCCCTTCGCCATAGATCCTCCTCAAGGTTGGAGCCCTCTTGAGCAGCAATGTCGATGGTCCAGCCTTTTAATACCAAGCGCGCTATATCGCGCTTGGTATCCAGCACAACACAGGTGCCTCCTAATGTTCTAGCTAGGTTGCCGGTGAGTTCTATGGCCTTCCCTGGAACAATTAGATCAAGATCTGGTCGCTTTTGAAGTCGACCGATTAGGCCATCGCGAACAGCACCTCCGACAAGGACTGTTCCAGGTGGTAGTTCCTCAGCCGACAGTGGCCATCGATCAGGATGCAATTGTTCCCAAAGGGCCTGAGCCCAGGCAGTGGGCTCGCCCTCCAGAATGGGCGCAGAAGCTTTAGAGGAGGGCATGTGTATCTGTGTGGACTGCCGCTGGGTCGAGCGTTGCAAGGCCTATCACGCAGTGGAGAAGCAGCACGGGGTAGCTCATCTCAATGCAATGCCTGATCTGGAGCCCCAGAATCCACGCATCCACATCAGTGTGCTTGATCTGCCTAGCGGTGTGACGGGTGTGGAATGGGACGTGCGTGGTTGCGCTAGCTTCCTTGCGGATCAGGGCCGCTGGCAGCGATTGTCTCCTGGCCAGAAATTGCCGCGATGACCGCTCAGGTGAATTCAACTCTGGGAGGGGAACAGGCTTATCTGCTTTTGGCACTTCATAGTTCGTCTGAAACCCTTGGGGTGGCTGTTCTCGATTGCCGCGATCCCAAGACAAGTTTGCGTAGCAGTACTTTCCCGATGGGACGTGGACTTTCAAATAGCTTATTTAGCTGTGTGGAAGAGCTTTTGCCATCTGCATCTTGGCCGCATTTGGCTCGCTTGGCTGTCGCCACTGGACCTGGAGGTTTTACCGGCACCCGTTTGACCGTTGTCATGGCAAGAACTTTGGCTCAGCAGCTTGGTTGTTCCCTCGATGGTGTAAGCAGTTTTGCTTTGATGGCTCCTCGGCTGGCTACTGCGCTGAGCTATGAGCAAAAGGAGCAGCCGTTTTGGATTGTGAAACCTATGCAACGGAGGGGGACTTTGGCTGGTCGTTATCTGCTGCAAACTGCTGCTGAAGTTGGCTCTAAAGGGGTTGCTGTTGAGTTGGAATCGCCCCGTTTGCTGCCTGAGGGGTTAGAGGTTTCCCCTGCGCTGCATGCTCAAGATGATGTTGCTAAGGATGTGGAGTATTTGCTGGAGTACTGCGCCGCTGCTCATCGCTTGGGCCAGGAGGTTTCCTGGACCAAGGTGTTACCTCTCTACCCCACATCTCCGCTGGATCGGATCGGATGAGTTGGTCTCGGACTGGTGTTATTGCCGTAGGAGGCCTCTTGCTTTGGTTTATTGCTGCTGGACCACTTCGTCCTTATCGGCAGGCTCTAATGAACAGGACACCTCCTCAGTTGATTTTGGTGCTGGGTGGTGATGTTGATCGTGAGCAAATAGGGGTTCGTCTGGCTAGAGATTTGAGCTTGCCTCTGGTCGTTAGCGGTGGCAGTAATCAGGAGTATGCCCAGTGGCTTGTAAGTGAGGCGGGTATCCCTTTGAGTCAGGTTCAGCTCGATTACCGCGCTAAGGACACTCTTGGTAACTTCACATCTCTTGTCGATGATTTGCGCTTGCAGGGCATCAAGCACGTCTTACTAGTGACCAGTGAGGATCATTTGCCACGTTCAATGGCCGTGGGTCAGGTTATTGCTGGGAGCAGGGGTATTCGCCTTACTGGTATCCCTGTTTCCTGTGCCAATAATTGTAAGCAGGAGGGGTTGCGTAAGCGGATCGGCGATTGGATTAGGGCTTGTGCCTGGGTAGTTACTGGTCGGGATCTTAAGGATTGGGCGCAGCGGCACTGGCCTGAGGACCTCAGCGATGAGAGTGGGGGGGTAGACGCTCTTTTGCCGAGTTCACCAGCCCTTGATCCAGCAAGTTATTGATTCGCCTTTGTAGTTCCATTGTGGCGGCTTCCAAGTCGGGCTTGCGACGGCTGGACGGAGCTGGGATCGGTTCTCCGATGCGCAGTTGTATTGGCACGATTCGTGGCCAGCGTTTACCCGTACCAAGGACACGGTGGGTATTGATGATTGCTACTGGAAGTAGGGGAGCATTGCTGCGAGCTGCCAGTAGGGCGGCTCCAGGCATGGGCGTATTGACCCGGCCGTTGGACTGTCGTGTGCCATCAAGGAACACTCCTATTGCCCAGCCTTCTGCTAAGCGAGCTGTGGCCATGCGGATGGCTTCTCTATCGCTGGCGCCACGTTTTACAGGATAAGCACCACAGGCGCGGATGATTGCGCCTAATAGGGGTATGCGGAAAAGTTCTGCCTTGGCCATAAAGGCCACGGGGCGGCCTAAGGCATGGCCTAGCAGTGGAGGATCGAGGTGGGAGCCGTGGTTAGCTACAACGACAACAGCGCCCTGACTAGGGACATTTTCGTTACCAGAGGTGCATCCTCTTAGTAGACCCCTAAAGAGGGGAAATACCAGTAGGTAACTTACGATTCGGTAGGTGATACTTGGCCGCGGTGTTTTTAGCACCTGCATGTTTGAGCTTGAGGTGGGGCTTATTTGGGCCAAAGTTCAATGCCCCAGGTCTGCGGCACTGGCAAGTTGGTTGGTGGCTACTCCTTCTAGAGAGCGCTTCACTAGACCACTGAGCACATTGCCCGGACCAATCTCGACCACTGTTTTAATTCCTTGGCTGGTCATGGTGTTCATGGTCTCGCGCCAGCGCACGCCTGTGGTCATCTGCTGTTTGAGCCGTTGCTTGAGTAGGTTTGCATCGCAGCTTGGAGTTGGATCGACATTGCTGAGAACGGGAACACTGGCGTCTTTGAAGGTCACTTGATCCAGCTCAGTGGCAAATGCTGTGGCGGCTTCGCTCATGAACGGCGAATGGAAAGCTCCGGAGACCGGTAGCGGAATCGCTCGCTTGCAAGTTAGTTGGCTGCTGACCTGAGCAACAGCCTCAGGAGTGCCTGATAAAACGACCTGGGCAGCACTGTTGTCATTGGCGATTACCACCCCCTCTGTGGCTGCTACAAGGTCATCTAGTTCGCTGCGATCGAAACCCAATACGGCTGTCATGGCGCCACCACCGGCAGCGGCCATTAGTTCAGAGCGGCGGAGAAGAAGTTTCAGCGCGGTGCTCGCATCAAAAACGTCAGCTGCGTAGAGGGCTACAAGTTCACCCAGGCTGTGACCTGCAATCAAAGAAGCTTGCCTTCCTTGTTTTCGTAGTTCATCTACTAGTAATGACTCCACAACAAATAGTGCGGGTTGTGTATTTCTGGTGTCATTTAGGTCGTCTGGCTCAGTGCCGGCCTGGCAGCTGCCACGACAGATGGCTAATAAGTCACGCTGCATGAGTTGAGAGGCAAGGGCAAAGCGCTCTTCTGCACCGGGAAGGCTGAGAATTGGTTCGGCCATGCCCAGTTTTTGTGAGCCCTGACCAGGGAACACCCAGGCGATCGACATCTGAATGCTGCAGCGAATTAGCCGGAGCCTACGCGGGCCCTTGCCAGCGGATTAATGCTGCTCCCCAACTCAGGCCAGCACCAAAACCGCTGCTTGCGATCAGTTGGCCGGGTTTAATCCTTTCGTCTTGCACAGCTTCATCAAGCATTAGCGGGATAGTGGCCGCCGATGTATTGCCGTATTCAGCCAGGTTGCTGAGCACTTTGGCTTGTGGAATAGCGAATCGATCGGCCACAGCATCGAGGATGCGTTGGTTTGCTTGATGAAGTAGTAGCCAGTCCAGTGATTCTGGTTTCGTATTGGTTGCTTTAAGCAGGCTTTGAAGGATTGTGGGTACTTCTCGGACAGCGAATTTGTACACCTCTTGTCCATTCATCTGGATCGGCTTAAAGCCTCCTTGTTGATGGCTGTTGCCTGCTACTAATGACAAATAATTCTGAACTTGTGGCAGGTTTAGGCAGTCACCCCGGCTGCCGTCTGATTTGAGCTGGAAGCCTAGAAGTCCGTTCTGATCTGGGCTTGTGGCTTCCAGAGCAACAGCTCCTGCTCCATCGCCAAATAGCACACAACTGCGACGATCATCCCAATCGACCCAGCGACTTAGTTGGTCCGCACCGATCACGAGTGCTCGACGCATCGCACCGGTACGTAGAAACTGGGCGGCAGTGACCAGGGCGAATAGAAAACCACTGCAAGCGGCTGTGAGATCAAAAGCCACCGCTTTCTGCGCTCCTAAAATTGCTTGTAGTTGAGGTGCCGAACCGAACAGATCATCAGGAGTAGATGTTGCTAGCAGGATCAGGTCAATACTTTCTGATTCCCAGCCAGCCATTCTCAGGGCATTTGCTGCAGCTTGATGACTTAGGCCCGTGAGAGTTTCATCTGGTCCAATGACGTGGCGCGCACTGATGCCTGTTCGGCTGCGGATCCATGAATCGTTTGTATCAACCCTTTGGCCGAGTTGATCGTTGCTAATTCGTTGGGCTGGTGTGGCGCTGCCGCAGCCCACCAGAGCTACTCCACCAAGAGTTATGGACGTTTCAGCCAAGGGACAAGTGGTCCTAGGTGGCGTAAGTCAATCACAGCGTTTCTCTGGAGAGCGCCTTTAGGCACTTACAGCAGCGGGCTTTTGTAGTTCGGCTAGATCGCTCATGACGTTATGACTGGCTGCAGAGTGGGCCAATCGCAAGGCGCTAACTACTGATAGTGCCTTGCTGCTGCCATGGCCGATCACACAGATGCCGTTTACGCCTAGCAATAGTGCTCCGCCGTGTTCTGCGTGGTCGAGGCGTTTCTTGATCCGCTTTAGGTTGCTGCGTAGGAAGGCAGAGCCAACTTTGCCGCGTCTGCCACGGGGTAGTTCAGCACGTAAAACATCAAGCAGCACACTGCCAACAGATTCGAGGAATTTGAGGAGCACATTGCCGGTGAAGCCATCGCATACGACCACATCGAAAGCACCTGAAAGAACGTCTCTACCCTCGCAGTTGCCCGCGAAATCAAGGCGATTCTCTTGACTTAATAACTCATGAGTACGGAGGGCTAGATCGTTGCCTTTGCACTCTTCTTCTCCAATATTCAGCAGCCCGATTCGTGGTTGAGTTACTTGGAGAGCATCGCGGGAATAAATATTGCCAAGTAAGGCGAATTGGTGCAGGTAGATGGGCTTGCAATCCATATTGGCGCCCACATCAAGCACTAGTACAGGTTTTCCAGGATCCTTAGTTGGGAAGAGGGCTCCTATAGCTGGACGATCGATTCCGGCAAGGCGTCCGAGCCGGAAGATGGCCGAGGCCATCATGGCTCCGGAATTCCCGGCCGAATACATCGCTAGAGCTTCGCCCTTTTTCACTAGGTCCATGGCCAGATTGATGCTCGCGTCTCGCTTGCGGCGAACCACAGTGGCCTCTTCATTCATGCCAACTGAGGGACCGCTTGCGACAAGCTCCAGGAGGCCGCAGGCCGTGGCCTGGTTGAAGAGCTCAGACAGGCCAATGTCTTCAGCAGCAGCTAGTACTTTCTTGGTTTCCCCGACGAATTTGATGCGTATGGGAAGTCTTTCAATGGCTTTTAAGCAGCCATCAAGAATGGCGCCAGGAGCTTGGTCACCGCCCATGCCATCAACGGCCACCCAAAGGCGATCGCTGTCATTGATTGCCTCTGCTGTTGTGTTGTTTTCGTTGCCTTGTAGTTGCCTTAGCGGATCAAAGACCAGTGGCTGAAGCACGCTGCCGGCCATCGACCCGGCATTTGACATCACAGATCCAGCACTGGAAACAACGTTGCCGGCTACGTTCCCTGCCACGTTCCCAGCGGCGGAAGCTGAGTTGGTTGCACTCCCTACGAGGCTAGTTACTGCTGAATTGCGGCGATACCAAATCACCAGACGCCGAATGGCTCTGGGGCGGTTGGTCTTGCTCCGGGGCCCTGAGGCCGCGGAGGGATCAGAGTCCTTCGGAGGCAATGGAGTCGATGATGCGCTGGAACAAGTAGCCCGTGCCACGAGCTGTAAGGATCAGCTCTGGGTTGGCCGGATCGTCTTCAAGTTTGGATCGAAGACGTGAAATATGAACATCTACTACTCGAGTATCTACATGACGCTCAGGTGTATAGCCCCAGACTTCTTTGAGGATTTCACCGCGGCTGAATGGTTCTCCTGAACGACTTACCAGTAGCTCAAGCAGGCTGAACTCCATACCTGTTAGCCGAATCCGCTCAGCCCCATGGAAAACCTGACGTTTATTGGTATCGATTCTTAGCTCGGCAACTTGAATTACCCCTGAGTTGGGGATGCCTGCAACGTGCTCTTTCTCAACCCGTCGAAGCACGCAGCGGATGCGTGCTTCGAGCTCCTTGGGGCTGAACGGTTTGACGACGTAGTCGTCTGCACCTAGCTCAAGACCAGTAATCCTGTCAGCGACATCGCCTAGAGCTGTAAGCATCACGATCGGTACATCCGATTCCTTGCGCAGCTCTTGACAAACGCCATAGCCATCAAGCTTTGGCATCATCACATCGAGCACAACAAGATCAGGCTCGCAGTTACGGAAGCTATTGAGGGCTTCGTTACCGTCACATGCTGTCACCACTTGATAGCCGATCATCGAGAGTCGGGTTTCAAGGATCCTGCGAATGCTTGCCTCATCGTCGACCACGAGGATCGTTTCTTTTGATGGGCTGGTTGCCGTCATGTTGGCTTTGGCGGCTGCAATGAATGAATCTTAGATAAGAGCCATTAAGGTTCGCAAACCTTTTTGTTCATCTAAAGCCAATTTTCTTTACGGATCTTCGTAGTGCGTAATGCTTCTGTCTATGTCTGCCAGAGCTGTGGTGCTCAGACCAGGCAGTTTTTTGGCCGTTGCGCCAGTTGCGGTAACTGGAATTCACTGATTGAACAGGTCACTCGTTCAGCAGATGGTCGCCGCAGTCGTTCCGCAATAGATCCGCTGGCAGAACCAGTTGCTATTCGTTCAACGACGATGGCTTTGCTCGGGGATCAACCTCTGCAGCGACTGGCTAGTGGATATGAAGAATTTGATCGGGTGCTCGGAGGTGGCCTTGTTCCTGGATCTTTAGTGCTGGTAGGGGGTGATCCTGGAATTGGTAAGAGCACATTGCTGTTGCAGAGCGCAGCGGCTATGGCAATTAAGCACTCTGTGCTCTACGTGAGTGCAGAAGAGTCTGCCCAGCAGGTGAAGTTGCGTTGGCAGCGTCTTGAGGGTGCTGAGTCGGAGTTGCAGTTATTGGCGGAAACTGACCTGGACTTAGTCCTCAAGGAACTAGAGGCTCTCAGGC
Organism: uncultured cyanobacterium; assembly: GCA_913047395.1. Lineage (GTDB taxonomy): Bacteria > Cyanobacteriota > Cyanobacteriia > PCC-6307 > Cyanobiaceae > Prochlorococcus. The sequence goes on along the minus strand of CAJWUF010000012.1, from coordinate 10,719 downwards.
CTGCTGTAGTGATTATCGACAGTATCCAGGCTTTGCATGATGGGGAGCTTTCCAGTGCTCCTGGTTCAGTCGCTCAGGTGCGCGAGTGTGCGGCAGCTTTGCAGCGTCTAGCCAAGCGACAAGACACTGCGTTAGTGCTGGTGGGCCATGTCACTAAGGAGGGGATGCTGGCTGGCCCCAAAGTGCTCGAGCATCTTGTTGATGCTGTACTTACTTTTGAGGGGGATCAATTTGCCAGCCATCGACTTCTACGGGCTGTAAAAAACCGTTTCGGTGCCACCCACGAGTTAGGTGTGTTCGAAATGCAGGGGAAGGGATTGGTTGAAGTAGGTAACCCCAGTGAGCTCTTCCTTAATGGTGAGGTTGCCTCTGGTGTGGCCACCATCGTTGCTTGCGAAGGAACTCGTTCTTTGGTTGTGGATCTGCAGGCCTTGGTAAGTGTGACGAGCTATGCAAGTCCACGTCGAACCGCAACAGGTATTGGTACCAACCGGTTGCACCAGATTTTGGCTGTATTGGAGAAGCACATGGGTTTGCCGTTGTCCCGCTACGACTGTTATCTGGCTGTCGCTGGCGGTCTGGCGGTTGAGGAGCCTGCGGCTGATTTAGGAGTCGCTGCTGCAGTGGTATCTAGTTTTCGGGATCTCACGTTGCCAAAAGGCACGGTTTTGCTTGGCGAGTTGGGTCTAGGTGGGCAGCTTCGTCCAGTGGGACAGATTGCCCAACGCCTCAAGGAAGCAGTGCGATTGGGTTTCAATCGTGCTGTAGTTCCACGGGGTAGTGGTATGGGTCCTCTCGGGAAGGAATTGGAGTTGGAGTTACTTGAAGCTGCAAGTGTTACGGAGGCTTTGGTTATGGCCTTGGGTGTTGATCTAGCTGATGATGGGTGTTGAGTTTTCTCTGATATGGGAATACCACAACCATTGAAACCGTTGTTGTCGTCAAGAAGCTTGTTATAGCTTGAACCCCAATGGTTCAGAAGTAGACGTCGATGTTGCTGCGACCAGTTGTTTTAAGCCAGTTTTCAATATCTAGATAACCTCCGGGATAGAGCCTTACTGCTTGAGTCCAAACCTCAGCCGCTTGGTCGAATAAGCGATCAGCTTCATCTTGCAGACCTTCTTCTTGTGCTGTGCGGCCGCGCTTTTCGTAAATCAAGCCCATGTTTTTTAGACAAGAGGGCTGATTGGAATTTTGGTCAAGTGACTTCTGATATGTCTCAAGAGCGAGGTCTTCATCTCCGTTGCTCATGTAAATGATCGCTATGTTCTTGAGGGTTTCACTTCTATCGAAGGGGCTTTCCTCAAGCTTTAAGCTCTCCTCGTAATTTTCCAGAGCCTCTGCATAGTCTCCGGCGTTCTGGGCGGAGAGTCCATCACGGTAATAAACATAGGCTCTTTTGGCCTTGTCGTTGATTGGCATCATCTTCACGATGAGATCTGCCATCACCGTGAAGGTCTTGTCTATGAAATTGTCTTTGTTCTGGGTGCGGGGCACGGCGGGACTAAAGCAATAACAACATTATCCTCGCCGTATTCTGACAAGATTGTTTTGAGTCCCTGTTTTCAGCTTTGAACTGATGTCATGGCATGGGCTTTATTTCGTGATCTTCATTAGCGTGCGGTGGCTTTTGTTGATCCGTGAGCCGCAGCGATCTTCCATCTGATCATCAATCCGTCTCGCTTGATGTGGAGGGGATGAAATGTGGTGGCTGCGTTCGATCGGTGGAGCAGATTTTGCTGGAGCAGCCAAGTGTGGCTCATGCCAGTGTGAACTTGGTAACTCGTACTGCTTGGCTGGATCTGAAGGATTCGGATCAATCTATTGAGTCGATTTTGGCGGCTCTGAAAGCTCGCGGTTTTTCTGCTCGGCCACGACATACGACCCCTTTAGAACAACCGACTGCTTCAAGGCGTGATGCTCTTGGGTTGTGGTGGCATCAGTGGCGACAGTTAATGGTCGCCTTGGTGTTGTTGCTGCTTTCGGTTTTAGGTCACCTCGATGAGGGTGGGCATCTTCAACTGCCCATTCTGGGGGAGTTGCCATTCCATGCGGCACTGGCCACGGTTGCATTGTTGGGCCCTGGTCGACCAATTTTGGTTGGCGGAGTTCGGGCGGCTGTTTCTTTGACTCCCACCATGGACACCCTTGTGGGTTTGGGAGTTGGTAGCGCCTACTTGGCGAGTTTGGTGGCACTGATTTGGCCCGAAGTGGGTTGGCCTTGTTTCTTCAATGAGCCTGTGATGCTGCTTGGGTTTGTTTTGTTGGGACGGTTCCTTGAGGAGCGTGCCCGTTTTCGTACTGGTAGAGCTCTCCAGCAATTGGCTCAGTTGCAGCCCGATACGGCCCGCTTGATTGAAGCTGAAGGGATTATTCGTGAGGTGAGAGTCGGCGCCCTTAGGCCTGGGGAGAGAGTGCAGCTATTGGCAGGAGATCGTATCCCTGTCGATGGCATGGTGCTGGAGGGAAATTCTGCTGTGGACGTCTCTAGCCTCACTGGTGAGCCGTTGCCTTTGGAGGCTGCCCCAGGTACGGAGTTGACTTCAGGCAGCCTCAATCTGGAAGCTACTTTGGTGCTTGAGGTGCGACGCGTGGGAGCTGAGACAGCTCTGGCACGAATTATCGCTTTGGTGGAGCAGGCCCAGGCGCGTAAGGCGCCGATTCAAGGCTTGGCTGATCAGGTAGCAGGACGCTTTTGCTACGGAGTTGTCAGCTTGGCTTTAGCAACCTTCCTGTTTTGGTGGCAGTTGGGTACTCGTCTTTGGCCTCAGGTGGTGCATGCTTCAGGTCAGGGGTTAGTGCATGGTTATGGACATGGTCTGCATGCACCGCTTGGCGGCGGCGCTGAAACTTCTTTAGGACTTGCCTTGCAGCTTGCTATCGCTGTTCTCGTGGTGGCCTGCCCTTGTGCATTGGGGCTGGCGACGCCCACGGTGATCACTGTTGCCTCAGGTAAGGCCGCCAGGCGAGGTTGGTTATTCCGCGGTGGTGATGTGATTGAAATGGCTGCCTCTTTGCGGCAGGTTGTCTTCGATAAAACTGGCACCCTAACCATCGGCCGCCCTTTAGTTGCAGCGGTTATTGGCACTGAGAAGCCTGATCGGCTTTTGCAGCTAGCTGCAAGTCTTGAGCAAAATAGTCGCCATCCCTTAGCCCATGCTGTTCTGCAAGAAGCGCAGCGGCATCGGGTGATGTTATTGCCTGCCTTATCAACCCGTACTTATCCAGGTGCTGGTCTAGCAGGTGAGATTGAAGGTGTAGAGGGAATGGTGCGCGTTGGTACTCCAGAATGGCTTCAGGACGAGGGGGTCCATTGGCCGGCTGAGCTTCAGGCTGATGTTGATCAGGCGTCTCTTTTAGGGCAATCGGTTGTAGCTGTGGCTCAGGGGGAAGCCCCCTTGGGGCTGCTGGCTATTGATGATCGGCTTCGCTCTGATGCAGCAATTGCGTTAGATCGTTTAAGGGAGCAGGGCATGACTCTGGCCATGCTTAGCGGTGATAGACGTCAGTCGGTGGAACGTTTGGGAGAGCAGTTGGGTTTTCAACCTCAGCAGCTTGGCTGGCAGCTATTGCCTGACCAGAAGTTGGATCGACTTGAACTTCTTCGCAAGTCTGGACTTGTAGCAATGGTGGGTGATGGGATCAATGACGCTCCAGCTTTGGCGGCAGCAGATGTTGGCATCGCTGTTGGTACAGGAACACAGATCGCCCAGGACTCGGCTGATCTGGTGTTACTTGGGGATCGCCTGGAAGGCTTGCCGGAAGCCTTGTTGTTGGCTCGTCGCACGATGGCAAAAGTTCGTCAGAATTTGATTTGGGCCTTTGGCTATAACCTCATCGCTTTACCGATTGCTGCAGGATTGTTGCTGCCGGGCTTTGGCTTGCTGCTCTCCCCGCCTATTGCAGCTTTGTTAATGGCACTTAGTTCGATCACTGTGGTAGTCAACGCTTTGGCTTTGCGTACGGCATGAGGGGGCGCCTCTTAGTCCTTGAGGGCATTGACGGCTGTGGCAAGACAACTCAGCTTGATCATCTTGCAAATTGGCTCCCTATTAGTGGTTTGATGCCTGAAGGTGCAAAGTTGCATCTCACCCGCGAGCCCGGTGGGACGGCTTTCGGTTCTGCTGTGCGTCAGTTGTTGCTTCACCCCCTTGGTGATGCCGATCCGGAACCCCTTGCTGAACTGTTGCTTTATGCGGCTGATCGGGCCCAGCATGTAGCTCAGTTGATTCGCCCGGCGCTTGAGGTCGGCGACTGGGTTCTAAGTGATCGCTTCAGCGGTTCTACGCTTGCTTATCAAGGCTATGGGCGGGAGCTGGATATTGATTTGATTGAGCAACTTGAGCAAATTGCTACGGCCGGTCTTGTTCCGGACCTTACCTTTTGGTTGGAGTTGTCTGTAGAAGAAAGTCTGGCTCGGCGTCATGCCAGATCTGATGATCGAATAGAGGCGGAAGGGGCCGACTTTTTAACCAGGGTTGCGAAGGGATTTGCTGTATTGGCTAGGCAGCGGGGCTGGGTCTCGTTAAACGCGCATCAACAAGCTCAGGCAGTCAGTGTTGCTTTAGAGAACAAGTTGCTTGATTATTTCGGCTCCTTGCCAGAGAGGGTGCGGTGAACTTTGAGGTTGACTCTCATCATCTCTTTGAAGATCTGATTGCGCAGCCGCTGGCAGTTTCATTGTTGGAAGCAGCGCTGAGCCAGGGACGATTTGCACCGGCATATCTTTTTTCTGGTCCAGATGGGGTAGGTCGCAGCCTCGCAGTATTGCGTTTTCTCGAGGGGGTTCTCACTGGTGGCAAGTCGCTGATGCGTGAGCGCCGCCGTCTAGAGGCGTTAAATCATCCTGATCTGCTTTGGCTCGAGCCGACCTATCAGCATCAAGGCCGTTTGGTGCCCCAGTCTCAAGGTGAGGCTGAAGGTGTTAGTCGTCGTTCTCCTCCATTGCTGCGCCTAGAGCAGATCAGAGGGGTGACAAGGTTTCTGGGACGGCAGCCTGTCGAGGCCCTGCGAGGCATGGTGGTAATTGAAGCGGCTGAAGCTATGCCTGAAGCAGCTGCCAATGCCTTGCTTAAGACGTTGGAAGAACCGGGTCATGGTTTGTTGATTTTGCTTTCTGCTGCTCCTGAGCGTTTGCTATCGACAATTCGTTCCCGCTGTCAACAGATTCTTTTTTCTCGTCTGGATGGAGATGCCATGGAGGTTGTATTGGCTCGTGTGCAAGGTGCTGAAATTGAGTCGTCTCTGTTGGGATTGGATAAACCGGAATTACTTGCTATGGCTGGAGGCTCTCCTGGGGCGCTTTTGAGTCATCTAAGGGCATGGCAGCTGGTACCAGAGGAGCTATGGCACCGTCTTGAGGATCGACCTCAAAAGCCGATGGACGCCTTAGCTTTGGCAAGGGATATCACCGAGGCTCTTAATGGGGAGCAGCAGCTTTGGTTGATTAATTGGTGGCAGCAACACCTCTGGATTCAACAGTCTGATCCAAATCCATTAAATCGTTTGGAGAGGTTGCGATCACATCTGCTGGGGTTTGTGCAACCAAGGTTGGCCTGGGAAGTGGCTTTGCTGGAGCTGATTCCGTCTGCTTAAGCGCTGGCACGCTCGCCTTGATCATTTTGCGCTTCTCTTTCTTCCCTCTCTTGGCGGGCTTGAGCTAGGACATCTTGTAGCCCTTCAAGTTGTCCACCGGTGGGCAACTCCAGGCAGTAACCAGCACCATAAACAGTCTTAATAAAACGAGGTTTACGCGGATCCGGTTCAAGTTTGGTACGCAGGTGGCGAACATGTACTCGGATGGTCTCTATGTCGTCATCAGGTTCATAGCCCCATACCTCTTTGAGGATCAGAGATGGTGCCACTGTCTGGCCATGACGCTGAAGCAAGCAGTGCAGCAGCTCAAATTCCAGGTGGGTGAGCCTTACGGGACGTTCAAACCAGATTGCTTCAAATCGTTCAGGGACGAGGGTGAGGGGCCCGTAGCTGAGGATCTCGTGATGTCCGTTGGTACCTAATGGCGCTCGATCGGTGCGACGTAGCAGAGCTTTCACTCTTACCTGCAATTCTTCAAGATCAAATGGTTTTGTGAGGTAATCATCTGCTCCCGAATTGAATCCGCTGACCTTATCTTTTGTTCCTCCAAGGGCTGTGATCATCAGAATCGGGATCCCTGCTGTACGTTCATCTCGACGTAATCGCTGGCAGAGGGTTAGACCATCAACTTTGGGAAGCATTAGGTCGAGTAAAACCAGATCTGGTGTGTATTGAAGTGCGAGGGCCTGGCCTTTGATACCGTCATCAGCCTTTTGTACGTCAAAACCGTTGTGTTCTAGATGGTTGCTCACTAGCTCGAGCATGTCCTGGTCGTCTTCGATAAGCAGAATGCAAGGCTTCATTTAGATCGGAGTCCAGGAAGAATGTGAAATCAACGGGGATGCTGTCAAATCAGCTTTTGTCAGATTCTCTCAAGATTTGAGTGTAGGTGCATTGCTTGTGCTCTTTGCGCGAGTATTGAGCTCAACGGCTAAAACTCCCATTAAGACTGACCTTTTGCCGGCGTAGAGAATACGTCAGTATCTACCTTTTTTAGAAAGTCTTCCAATTCTCTCTACGCACTGTTGCGGATTTTTCTGATGGGCAAGAAAAAACCCACAGCCGTCGGCTGTGGGTTTGATGAAGCTCCCCGGGCGGGATTCGAACCTGCGACCAATCGATTAACAGTCGACCGCTCTACCGCTGAGCTACCGAGGATTGCGACCCGAAGAACCTACCCTTCATCCCCTCCGACCTGCAAGGGGGTGGAGGCGTTCTCGTAGTTGATGTCCAGATTGCCAGCTGCCTACTCGGCCATTTTCCATCCTTGCAGCACCATCAGCGTGGTCTAGTTCCTCCAGCCGATGGGTGATCCACAGAGCTGTCAGGGGAGCGTTGGAGCGGTGGCAAAGCTGCTGCACTGTTGCCAGTATCGTTTGCTGGCTTGCTGGATCTAGTAACGCCGTTGGCTCATCAAGCAGCAGCAGTGTTGCTTCACTGGCCAAGGCACCGGCGATTGCCAGTCGTTGTTTTTGCCCCCCGCTAAGGGTGTGAATTGGGCGAGATTCCATGCCAGCCAAACCCACCTGCTCGAGGGCATTGCTGATGCGCTGTTGACGTTGTTTGGTTGTGAGATCCCTTGGCAGATTGAGCAGTAAGTCGCTGCCACAGCTTGGCAGCAGTAGTTGGTGGTCAGGGTTTTGAAACACCAGAGCAGGCTTTAGCTGGCAATTCACCTGACCACGCTGTGGTTGCAACAGGCCGCTGACTAGTTTGGCAAGGGTGCTTTTGCCGCTGCCATTGCTGCCTACAAGCATCCACAGACCTGGTTCTGGAATGGAGAAGCTGCATTGGTCCAATGCTTTTGTGCCGCATGGCCAGATAAAGCTCACCTGATCAAAGCTCAGATGGGAACTGTCTTTGCAGAGGCTTTTGACAGTATTTGCTGCCGTCATCTCCTCAGGCTTCAAAGGAAAAGCCAGGTCGCTTACTGCCTCCAGTTGCGGCTGTTTTTTCATACAACTGAACGCCAATTACTTCACTGGCCAGAACAGTTACTTTTTTGTCTTCGACTTTTTCACAACTGAGTTCCAGCAGCTGAGGCTGACCTTTCTGTAGGCATTGTCTTACTTGCTGGTAAATGGCTTCCGCGTCTGCCAACTCTTTGCGCTGCACCGATACCGGCAGGGGATTCAATTTTAGGGCCAGCTCAATGACGTACACGGAAAAGCCTGTAAGGATTGCTTCATTCTTGCTAATCACGCTCCAGTCTCTGCCATTTAGATCAAGCTCGATGAGCATTTCCACTCAGTCAGCGCCTTCGTTGCTTGTGATGTGACTCACGCATTCACTCCTATGAGCTGTTGTTGTTTATTTGTTGTGCCGCATAACTATGCTATTGAGGCGTCTTTTCGCGACGTGGCTTTCAACATCTGAATAAAGATTTGCATAAGCATGAGTTTAGTTTTTGCTAACATTTATTTATCTTTAGGCCTACCTTGTCAAGGCATGTTGCTTTGCCAAAGGTGGCTGTTTGGGATTTACGGCTTTGTCCACCTGTTGTGCCATACGATGGATTTTGTTTTGAGGCTGATATAGCCGATTAAAGCTGTATTAATATTGCCTTAAGAGACAGGGCAATCGTTAATGAGCTTTCCCATCAAGCCGGAGTCCCAAGCTCAGCATGATGCTGAGGATCGTTTTGACGAGAGCTTGGTTAGACAAGAGCTTGTGCAGCGTATTTGTGGCCAGGCGGTCATATGTTTTGGGGTTCTTATTGTTATCGTTTCACTTGTTAAATTTGTGAGCGCCTTTTCTTTAGAGGGCTCTCCTTTCTCCGAGCTCCCACTTGGTCTTGTGGGCCTGTTGCTAGTTTTCTTAGGCAAGTACCTAAGGCGTTCTGAATTCTTGAAATCATTGCTTTCAGAATTTGATTCTAAATCGAGAGCAAGTAGGTCTCTTTTTATATTTATCTTTGCGGTAATTATTATGGCCATAATATTGGTATTTAAGCTTTCTGTTCAGGATATTTTGCGTTACAAAAGGCTTCTAGGTGAAGGCGGGATACTTGAGTATTTGCAGGCCCTTACCCTTTTTACTTCGGCCTGGGTCGCCTTGCTGATCTCCAGAGATCTATGGCAGCGTCTGTCTATGCGATTGCATGGATTTGTTTATGGATTAATAGCTTTAGCGCTCCTTTTTGTTGGCTTGGAGGAGCTTGCATGGGGTCAGGTTTTGTTCAGTTGGAGCACCCCTGAAAACATTGCATCTTTGAATGCACAGAATCAGACAACCTTTCATAATCTTGAGTTTTTTCAAGACTATCTTGATATGAATCTTTTCCTGGTGTCATTGTTGGCTCTGCTTTTGGTGACGTGTCGACCATCTTTTGGAATACTTAAAAAGAAGTTGCATCGAGGAGATATGCCTGCTCTTGGAATATTCTTTCTGCCGAGATATTTCTGGCCCCTACTTTTTTGTGCTGCTTTTCTATCTTATTTCGTAGCCAATAGGTTGGCCACAGGTTTGGTTCTTAATATCGATCAAGAGTGGGCGGAATTCATGCTTTATCTTTGCTTTGGTATGGGGCTGCTGCGAACTTATGTTTTGTTGGGATATTGGCCTAAGCGCATTCAAGACTAAGTAAAGTACTTTGTGTTTGATATTTCTACAGTGCCATAAAGAACTGCGATATTTATAGTTATTGGTGATTCCTATGCTTGAATAAATCAGTATTTAATTGAAGGCGGAGCTCGTGAAATATTATTAATATGAGCCAAGTCATTTGCAGTACTGCTTTAACTCCTAAGAAGGCCTCTTTGCCTTAGCTTGGAATTTGTAAATGACCTTTAATCTATATTGGATGAGATTTGTCTTTCCAGCGTTCTCTTTTGCCAGGATTGCATTTAGAGAGCTGCTCATCCGTAATTTGGAGCTATTAAGTGGTTCGCATGTCATCTCTTGTTAGTGCATTGAAGGCCTACCGGAGAGACGGCTTCCCTGGGCTGGTTCTTGCGATGGCTGGGAGCTTCTGGCTGGTTGGAATGCTGATGCAGATCTGGCGTTTAGAAAGCCTTACTGCTACTTACGATCAGGCTCTTTTTTTACAGGAGCTCTGGTCTACCGCAAGGGGACATTTTTTTGAAAGCAGCCTTTCATCAGAGTTGTCGTCGGCTGTTGCCAATCAAGACGCATTGCCAAGCGTCGACTACCTCCATCTTGGCCAGCACGCCAATTTGCTCACCCTGCTGGGTGCGCCCCTGGTAGCAGTCTTGGGTCGTTGGGCCTTGCCGCTGATTCAAGTTGGTTTGCTGGCTCTAGCTGGTTTGGTGTTGTGGCGGATGGCGGCGGTTCGATTGCCCAGGCCCCTAGCAATCCGTTTGACCGCGGCTTACTACCTGAGTGGAACTGTTATTGGTCCGCTTGTTGAAAATTTTCACGACCTCTGTTGGTTGCCATTGCTGGGTTTCCTTGTCGTTGATGGTTTTCTCAAGCAGGGATGGCGACAGGTGATGCTCTGCAGCTTCCTGATGCTGTTGGTGCGTGAAGACTCAGGACTCACCCTTTTTTCACTTGGATTGTGGGCATCAGTTCGCCGACCTGGCGCACGTGTTATGGGCTGCAGTGTCATGGCTATGTCATTGGCTTATGTGGCTCTGATGACTGGTTGGATTCAACCTCAGGTTGATTCATCTCTTTCGGATCGCTTTCTTCAAGAGAAGTTCGGGCATCTATTGCAAGGCCGCTCTGGTGGGCCCTTCACTCTTTTATGGACGATGCTCACCCATCCGCTTCGTTTGCTGGCGGCCTTGGTGTCTCCACCTGGAACCACCTTGGCTTTTCTGCTGGCACCAGCGTTGCCTTTGGCCTTTATCCCCTTTGTCTCGCTGGATGTGGCCTTGATGGTGGCAGTGCCTTTATTCATCGCCTTGGTGTCTCAGGGAATGAGTGCGTTGTCGGTAACGCTTAGGTATGTGCTTGCTTTGGTCCCAGGGTTGTTTATGGGCGCAATGCTTTGGTGGCAGGCCCATTCAGGTTTCTGGTCTCGCATTTGGTTTCGGCGTTTCTGGACGGGATGTCTTGCCCTAGGGCTTGCTTTGACCTTGGCAAGTAATCCCCATCGCACGTTTTCGGCACTTGTACCGGACAGCTTTAGTCCATTGGTACATGTCTCGCCTGCCACCA
>CAJWUF010000011.1 GCA_913047395.1 uncultured cyanobacterium | reverse complement strand
CTGCTAGCAACAGCAAGCTGATGGATCGTGCATTGCGAATTCTTCGTGATTTGGCCGATATCGATCGAGACCATGGCTTAGAGTTGCTTAAATTAAGTGATGGATCTGTAAAAGTAGCTCTAGTGATGGCAGTAGGCAGATTAGATGCTGATGCAGCAAGAGAACTTCTGCTTGACCATGATAATCATTTGCGAATAGCATTAGCAAGCTCAGGCCATTACTTGCATTGAGAGCTTTTGCTCTTGCATATTTATTAGCGTTAGTAATCTTTAAATACTCTGGATCTGACTATTAATTAGTACTGCTTTTATTCAACCCTCTGCTCGGTCATGTAACATGCCGATGGCCTTGAAAGCGTCATCTGTCTGTTATTAGTATAGACGAATTTATTATATTTAATAATCAAATGCAAAGGGTTGGTTGATATTTAAGCCTGTCACGCATTTGGGGCTCAGTTGAGTAAGATGTTTTTTTGCTCAATTGGTTATGACTAAGGCCCTGATGGACACAGAAGCAGGCTTGATTGAGCTAGACCTATTTGATGGTGATGCTCCTCAAACTGTTGCTAACTTCACCAAGCTGGCCAAGGAAGGTTTCTATGACGGTTTGTCTTTTCATCGTGTGATCGATGGCTTTATGGCTCAGGGCGGTTGCCCCAACACACGTGAGGGTGCAAATGGTGCACCTGGAACCGGTGGACCTGGTTATACGATCAATTGTGAGATCAATAACAGAAAGCATCTTCCTGGCTCACTATCTATGGCTCATGCAGGCAAGAACACTGGCGGAAGTCAATTTTTTATTGTGCATGAAGCTCAGCCTCATTTAGATGGTGTGCATACAGTTTTCGGTCAGACCGGAAATATCGATGTCGTCTTAGCCTTAAAGAACGGTTCTCGGATTAACAAAGTAACCATTCAGTAGGAATAAACATATAAATCTGATTGATTTCAAGACCAAAGAATCAATTTGGGAATTCTTGAGGCTTCCCAGTTTTCTAGCTGGGATGTCTCACTCTCGAAAAGACTGGCCAATGGTCTCTCTTCACGATTGAGATCTTGGGAAGGATGAATTGCTTGTTGGGCGCTGTCTGTACGTAGAAGACCAATACGACGAGTACCAGGCCAATGCGCCAATTCCTTAAGCAATGACTCTATTGAAGCCTTCTCAAAGGTGGATGATGACGCCTGAGAAGTTGTTGGGATTTGGCTTATACGCCAAGCAAAGACTGGTCTGTCCCACAATGCAAGTAAACGTGGGGAGCTTTCTGGATTGAGCTCCAAATGATGCTCTTTTGCCCATCCCTGAGCACGGATTCTGAGGTCAGTCAGCACATTGCTATTAACTTCACCGTCCCAGGCTGCTACAACAAAAGGTCCTGCATCAACAACTTGAACCTCAGAATTTTCCGCTTCTATTAAGTGGCCAAGTTTTTCACGTTTAACAGCCAAATAGGCAGCGTTGTGGTCGCCAGGGCAGATCACAAGGGGTACGCGACTTTCGACCTGTAAGCCATAGCCACCTAGTCCTGCGATTTTGCGTGGATTGTTTGTGAGTAGACGCAGGCGATGGATGCCAAGGTCTGTGAGTATCTGTGCGCCAACCCCGTAGTTGCGTAAATCTGCGGGAAAACCCAAGCTTTCATTTGCTTCAACAGTATCTAGACCACCATCCTGGAGGCTGTAGGCCTTTAATTTGTTGATTAGGCCTATGCCGCGACCTTCTTGTCGGAGATAAACCACCACACCTTCACCTTCTTGTTCGATGCGAGCTAAGGCAGCCTCGAGTTGGGGGCGACAATCACAACGCAGTGATCCAAAGGCATCTCCGGTAAGACATTCTGAATGCATGCGTACTAGGACTGGTTCCTTTAGTCCACGAGGGTCACCCTTAACTAGAGCAATATGCTCTGAACCATCTAATCCATTTAAGTAACCTATCGCTTGAAAATTGCCAAAAAGACTTGGCAATTCAGTTGTGGCTTGACGGTATACAAATCTCTCATTCTCAAGTCGGTATCGAATTAGATCGGCAATATTTATTAGTTTTAGTCCCCAGCGCTGGGCATAACTCCGCAATTGAGGCAATCTTGCCATTGAGCCGTCAGAATTTTGGATTTCGCAAATCACTCCTGCTGGTGCTAAACCTGCAAGCTGAGATAAGTCAACAGCAGCTTCTGTATGGCCAGCACGTTTTAGGACCCCTCCTTGACTAGCTCTAAGAGGGAAAATATGACCTGGACGGCGAAGATCTACAGGACGAGTTTCTGCTTGCAGTGCTACTTGTATGGTTCGGGCACGATCTTCTGCTGAAATGCCTGTAGTTACACCTTTTTCAGGTCCAGCATCGATACTTACTGTGAACGCAGTTTGATTTGAATCTGTATTTCGATCCACCATCAGCGGTAGATCAAGTTGATCTAGGCGACTGCCTTGCATTGCCAGGCAGATCAGACCTCGGGCCTCGGTGGCCATGAAGTTGATTTGTTCTGGTGTGGCGAACTGAGCTGCACAGATCAGATCCCCTTCGTTTTCTCTGCGTTCATCATCCACAACCACAACACATTCACCGTTGCGGATAGCGGCTAACGCATCAGCAATGTCATCGAAGGGGATGTCGATGGAATCTGTGGATTTCGAGGAAGTTCTCAGGGTCTTACGAATTAATCTTTCTGGGATCATTATCGACAACAGTACGATCACCCGGCGTTCGTCGAAGGCCATGGAAAGCACCCCAAGCACCAAAGCCGCCGCCATATCTAAGGCTCATGACAGCCGAGTTGCCGTAATCGGAGCAACGGGCTATGGCGGTCTTCAGACAATCAGGCTGCTTGAGGGGCATCCACAGCTAAATGTCACCTATCTCGGCGGTGAACGTAGTGCTGGTAAGCGATGGAGCGAACTCTTCCCTTTTCTGCCCATACCAGATGACCCTGAGGTTCAATCTCCAGATCCAGACAAGATTGCTGAGTTGGCTAATTACGCAGTACTCAGCCTCCCAAATGGTCTTGCCTGTCAGCTAGCACCACAATTGCTCAGACGCAATGTGCGTGTTGTGGACCTCTCAGCTGACTATCGATATCGCTCACTGGATCAATGGAATCAAGTTTATGTTCAAGAAGCACGGGTACTGAATCGAAATGATGAACAGCTTTGTCGTGAGGCTGTTTATGGATTGCCCGAATGGAAGGGCCCTGAAATTGCGGCTGCAAAGCTTGTTGCTGCACCAGGATGTTTCCCGACAGCCAGCCTGCTGCCCTTATTGCCCTTCCTTAATCAAGGATTGATCGAAAACGATGGTTTGATCATTGATGCCAAAACTGGCACATCAGGTGGTGGCCGTTTGGCAAAGGAGCAATTTCTCTTAGCAGAAGCCTCTGACTCGATAGCTCCATATGGTGTAGTTGGACACCGCCATACTTCTGAAATCGAACAAATGGCTAGTGAGGTTGCTGGACAACCGATCCAGCTGCAGTTCACTCCACATTTAGTGCCAATGGTCCGTGGTCTGCTTGCTACTGTTTATGCGCGCCTTAGAGATCCTGGACTTACAGCTGAGGATTGCAGGACTGTCCTTAGAGCGATCTATCGCCACCATCCCTGTGTTGATGTACTGCCAGTGGGCACATATCCAGCAACCAAGTGGGTGAAAAACACCAATAAAGCCCTCCTTTCTGTACAAGTCGATAATCGCACTAGTCGGCTTGTTTTGATGAGTGCTGTCGATAACCTCGTAAAGGGTCAGGCGGGACAAGCAGTTCAATGTTTGAATCTCATGGCTGGTCTGCCACCAGCCACTGGTTTACCTTCGCTAACTTTTTATCCCTAGATCATCTAGACACTTCTCCAGCATTCACCAGCTATAGCTACAGCTATGGGAAGGAGTTGATGCTCTTGGTGCTGGATTCGTTTGCTGAGGGTTAGATGGTTGTCTGAACTCAGGATTGGTACTGCGGCCTGTGCCAGCACTTGGCCAGCATCTACCTCGGGTTCTACCAGGTGAACAGAACATCCAGTGAGCGGAACTCTGGCTTTTATTGCCTGATCGACAGCATCTAAACCTCGAAAACTTGGCAGCAGTGATGGGTGAATGTTGAGTAGTCGATTTGGGTATGCATCAATCAGGATTGATGTGACTATGCGCATCCAACCAGCCATTACAACACCTTCGACAGCCAACATGGAAAATGTTTTCACTAAAGCCTGATCCAATTTTTCCCGACTGTCGAAATCTCGATGATCGTGGACTACACACTTCACCCCAAGGCGTTCAGCCCTGCGACGTGCTTCACAGTTGGGATTATTTACCACTAGTGCGCATATATGGGCATCAAGTTCAGATCTTTTGGCTGCCTTTACGAGGGCCTCAAAATTGCTGCCGTTTCCGGAAGCCATGACACCAAGTCTTAATGGAGGGTTGAATCGCTGCAAAGTTGTTGGTTGAGGCCAGATAAGCGACAAGCTTTCTGCCTTTTGATCGCCAGTGGAGTGAGTTGGTTTTGGCGAATGAGGGAGTAGATCCTTATTCAATTTATTTATACTACCCACTGTATTGACGGATGAAAAAATATTAGCAGCTACTAATCATTAAGTGTTGCAGCCCAGATAGTGGGACTGTGATCTTAACAATGCATGGACTGCATGCTTTTCATAGCTAGAGCGCTTCTACATTCTTTTAGTGCTAGATTTTAAATATTGCTAACACTTATTTAAATCTGCTCATCAACCAGGTTTGTTACGTTTAACGAAAACGTACCGCCATTGTGTTTTGGATCTGGCTATGGACTCAGCAAGATTGCTATTCTTAAAAGCTAGTAGACTAACCTTGTAGGACTTACTTTAGATGAATGAAATTGTAGATATTTACCTTGATCTAAGTGAGCCAGCATCTCAGTCCATCAAGGTCACACTGAAATGGATACCTAGATCAAAAAGTCTGCAATGGTCACTTCCGATATGGACACCAGGTTCATACACAATTAGGGAGCATGTTCAGCATCTTCATAGTCTCAACCTTAAGCAAGACTCAAAATTAGTTCCTGTACAGCGGGTGAGCTCAAGTGGTTGGAAGACAGAGCTAGACTCTTTAGAGCCTCTCTCCTTGAACTACGTGATTGAGGCGCGTCAACTCACTGTACGTACTTGTTATCTGGACCCTGATTTCTCTTCCCTTTGTCTTGCAGCCGCTGTAGTTGAAATAGGTAGTCATCGTTGGTCTACACATAGGCTAAATGTTGTTGTGCCTGATGGATGGAATACGTATATTCCACTAACTGGTGAGGAGATTTTCATCGCTGATGATTATGACCAGCTTGTAGATGCACCTTTACATGCTGGCTGTTTTCAATCTACACCCTTTACAGTAAACAAAAACAATCATCAGCTAATATGTATAGGTGCACCTCCAATGGGTTGGCCTTCAGATTTTTTAGAAGATATCAGTGATATTTGCTGTGCTACATGTCATTTAATGGATGGACCTCCTCCGGCTGGTGATCGCTACCAACTAGTAATCCAGATGTTAGATAGAGGATACGGAGGTCTCGAACATGATTATGGTGCTGTACTTCAGTATTCTTGGAATTCACTTGGCGAGAATGATGGCTACCGAAAATTACTACAACTTATAGGGCATGAATATCTTCATCAATGGAATGTAAGACGTCTTAGGCCTAGTGAGTACCGCCCATATGACTATACTAAGGCAGTTGTAAGTGATTCATTATGGTTCGCTGAAGGTGTCACCAGCTACTTTGATCTTACCTTGCCTTTTTTGGCCAACTTGAGCGATCGCCTTACTTTGCTAAAGGATCTATCAGCAGAATTTTCCCCTCTACTTACAAAGCCTGGTCGACGATATCAAACACTTGCAGATAGTTCTCGTGAGGCTTGGGTGAAGCTCTACAAATCAAACCCAGCCAATTCTGATATACAAGTAAGTTACTATCGGCTTGGTGCTGCAATAGCTTTTTGTCTAGATGTACGTCTTAGGCAATATGACTCATCTCTAGCGAGCATTCTTCGTAGTCTTTGGTTAAAGTTCGGTCGTACTGCGCGAGGTTATTCAAGGCTAGATATCAAGGCTGCAATTGCTGAGGTAGAACCCACTCTTGCCAGCGATCTTGATGTTTGGCTTGATCAATTGGATAGTCTCCCTCTTGAATCAGTAGTTAATGATATCGGTCTGAAGCTTGAGCCTATAAAATCAACTGAGAGACAAACTGGGCTAACCCTTGTTCAAAGAGAAGGCTTAATTAAAATCACAAGTGTTTCCTTTGGAAGTCATGGTCATCAAGCAGGACTTGTTGTTGGTGATGAATTAATCGCTGTCGGTGGTTTTCGCTTAAGCCATGTTGACGAAATGAAAACTCTGCTCCCAGAGGATCCCTCTGTAACTATCACCTATTCAAGAAGAGGACGCCTTCGCGAGACTACAATTGGCAGTGATCCACCAGGTGTGGATCACTGGATCATGACAATTGATGATCAAGCACCAACACAGGCCAGTAAACTGCGTGAACAATGGTTCCAGATTATTTAGCAACACTCATCAAGTCATGGAAGAGTCAACCACGACTCAAGTTCCTTCGTTTACCACTTGGTGCCTGTGCATTATCGATAATTATAGGACTTGGTTGGTATTTAGTTGATGATCAAGTATCCAATCAAGATGATGATCATGAATCTAAGGGCCAATCAGTTAAACTGATTTATGAGCAAGACAACACAGCAAAAGATAATATCCTTACATCTGCATCATCAAAACCCCCAAGAGCTATCTCCTGGTCTTCACCGTTGAGGAAGCAATGTTCAGGCATTGATCCAAATATTCTACTACGGCTTAATTTGCTTCAAAAGAAACTAATAAATGATCGCAAAGATTGGCCAATTCATGAGTCTAACTATGGTAAACGTCATCATTGGGATATATATGGACGCCGACTTAATACTTCCCCACGCCTTGTTATTCTTCATGAGACATCAGGCTCCTTAACTTCCGCATACAATACATTTAAGGATAATCACCCTAAGGATGAGTGGCAGGTGAGCTATCACACTATGATTAGTTTAGATGGAAAAGTTGCTGATTTAGTTGATCCTCATTTAAGAGCCTATGGGGCAGGTAATTCAGCTTTTCTTGGAGAATGGGCTGTTACAAACCCTCGCTTAACAGGGTCAGTTAATAATTTCGCATTACACCTAAGCCTTGAAACACCCTGGGATGGACGACATCTTGGACCTAGTCATAGTGGGTATACGCAAGCTCAATATGATTCACTCGCATTGGTTCTTTCACAATGGATGCATCGCTTTTCTATTCCTGCACAGAATATAACCACTCATCAACATGTTGACCTTGCAGGTGAACGTTCCGATCCTCGCAGCTTCTCTTGGAAGGATCTTCAGATTCGATTAGCGGCACTCGATCATCTTTGTACTCGTAAGGGAAAGTTAGATAAGGGGAAGTTCAGATAAGGAGCGTTGAGAGTAAATGATTCCATGTAACTCTGGATCTTGCATATGTCGTAGTACGCGGCGTGGATAATCACTTTTGCCATTATATAAATACGCAAGCATGGCTATACCTTTAGCATCTTTAGGCGAATTGATTATCTGTAGCTCGCGATTCAAGGGTAAACCAAGTTCTCGTTTTAATCTCACTATCTTTCCTATTAGAATGCGTACATTTTGGTGCGGATCAAGCAATTGATTGCGTCCTTGGGTAATTTCCTCAGCGCTAGGGTCCTTCGGCAATTTTCCTTGGTAAACCAACTCCTGAACACTGAGCTGGGCGGGACCATGGGTACGAAATAGGCCTGAATGAGCTGCGATTGGGTGATTCTCTACAGGCTTGGCTAACTGCATCTCTTCATAAAGAACAGCCGCTACTAGCATCGGATTGATGTTTAGTCTTGCTGAGTCCGAGAGCAGCGTAAATCGCAGATTCTCGAGTTGCGAAAGTGTCTGGTGGCGTACGGGAGCAAATTGCCCATAGCTTTCAAAGAAGAGTTGTGCCAGAAGAGGTTGTGGACCATGCACCCCAAAGCGTCTCTCTAAATATTGGAGTTCTTCTGCTGTGAAATCAGTTGGATCTAGTTGATCCTGGTTAGAAACAGCTCTTAGCTGGTTTGAGATCGGGATTTGGTGAGCATATCGATACGTATTCTCATTATTGAGAACCATCAGATAGCCTGATAAGACAAGTGCTAAGCCTGTAAGAAAACGCCCTTTAGGCGCTTTCGGGTATTTGTTAAGTGCCTTGAGCATCCGGTGACAATAACTGTAATATCCCAAAAAATGGGCAATTGCCCAGATCATGGATAGCTTCGAGCAGTGAGAGAAAAGCAACATCGATGAGCTTCCCGGATTTCAGCACCAGTGATGCCCAGATTCAATGGCAGCGTTTCTGTGATTTGCTTTGGTTTCAAGATGACCTGGGGATATGGCTCGATATCAGCCGTATGCATATCAACACAGGCGATTTGGAGAAGTTGCGACCGCGCTTTGAGCTGGCATTCAAATCGATGCAAGCTCTTGAACAGGGCGCCATTGCCAACGCTGACGAACAGCGAATGGTTGGCCACTATTGGCTACGTCAGCCCCAACTAGCCCCGGATGACGAGACTCGTGAACATATCGCCCATGAAATCAACCTGATTGAGACCTTCAGTCGGAATGTGGCCAATGGAGTTATCAAAGCTCCAAATGGAAAGAAGTTTTCCGATGTGCTTTGGATCGGCATAGGAGGCAGTGCCCTTGGCCCTCTTCTCATGGTTCGTGCGCTTGAGAATCAAGGTGAGGGACTGTCATTCCACTTTTTTGACAATGTGGACCCTGATGGCATGAGTCGTGTTCTTGGCGGTTTAGGAGAGGCTCTTACGACCACATTGGTAATCACCGTAAGTAAATCCGGAGCAACTCCGGAACCACACCTGGGCATGCAGCAAGCCCGCCTCCGCCTTGAGGAGATGGGAGGTCAATGGGCTAGGCAGGCAGTCGCAGTGACGATGCTCAATAGCCGACTTGATAAACAGGCGCAGGATGAATCCTGGTTAGAGCGCTTTGACATGTTCGATTGGGTTGGGGGGCGAACCAGCATCACCAGCGCTGTTGGTCTGTTACCCGGAGCATTGATTGGTAGTGATATACGTGAATTCCTAGCTGGTGCCGCCCAGATGGATGAGGCCACACGTGTTGCCGATCTTCGAACTAACCCTGCTGCCCTGATGGCTGCAGCCTGGTTTGTTGCAGGTGATGGCCAGGGGCGTCGTGACATGGTTGTTCTTCCATATAAAGATCGTCTAGAGGTTTTCAGCCGTTATCTTCAGCAGCTCGTTATGGAGTCGCTTGGGAAGCGCCTTGATCGAGATGGCAATGTTGTCCATCAGGGAATCGCTGTATATGGCAATAAAGGCTCTACAGATCAGCACGCCTATGTACAGCAATTAAGAGATGGAGTCGATAACTTCTTCGCTACTTTTATAGAAGTGCTTGATGATGGGGCAGATATTGGTGCGATTAACAACGAACGTCCAGGTGATTTTCTAGATGGTTTCCTTCAAGGCACACGTTCAGCCCTCACAGAAGGTGGGCGACAAAGCATCTGCATCTCTATGCGAAGATTTGATTCTCGACGCCTTGGTGCATTAATTGCACTCTTTGAGAGAGCCGTTGGCCTTTATGGAGAGCTGGTTAATATCAATGCCTATCATCAACCAGGAGTTGAAGCAGGCAAGAAGGCCGCTGCTTCAATTCTCAACTTACAGTCTCAAGTAGAAGCTGTACTTTCAGATGGTGTAGAACGCTCAGTCGATGAAGTCCAACAAATTATTGGCGAAGGATCTGATGAGGCAGTCTTTTGGATCTTAAGACATCTAACTGCCAACGATCGGGGATACTCAGCACAAGGTAATTGGTCCCATCCAGCCTCTATGCGCTTTACTAAAAATTAATGCTAATAAAGATGGTATCAATTTTATGAATACTCTCAAGTTCCTTGGCTAAAAATATATGGCTAATATCCATTAAATTACCAATGTTAAACTTTTTCACAATACATCCTTAGGTCAAGGTACTTCTGCTCTGGGATTACGTGAAGGCCTAAAATGATCTCATCAATAGTCTATAAGTTTAGTTTGAATAATCAAGTAGTAGATTTCGAATGTGATTTCAAGCTGTGAGCTTTGTAGCAGTTCGCTAATTAACAAGATTTAAGGTTTAAATGTTGTTTCCCAATGATTATTAAAAGTCACTTGTCGCAAAAGGAATAATATTTATTTAAACGATCGATACAGTGCCAATTATTTAAGGTACGAGGTTCACCAACTTACCTGGCACTACGATAACTCTTCTTGGTTCTTTTCCATCTAACCACTTTATAGCGATATCACTAGCTAGTGTTAATTGTTCCAAAGTGCTTTTATCAGCATTAGCTGGGACCTGGATCGTGCCTCTTACTTTCCCTTTGACTTGAATAACGAGTTCAATAGTGTCTTTTATAAGTGCACTAGGGTCGTGAATTGGCCATGGCTGGAGATGGACACTGTCTGTTCCTCCAAGTTTCATCCAAAATTCCTCGGCCAGATGAGGTGCAAAGGGAGCAAGTAGACGTACTAAAATAGAAAGTGCTTCTGCTGCAACATTAGCGCTAATATTATGCAACGAACCACTCAATGCATTTGATAGCTTCATCAGTTCTGAAATAGCTGTATTTAACTGGAAGTCGCCACTTAGATCTTCAGTAATAGCTTCTATTGCAGAATGTACTGCCCTTCTTATCTCGCATTCATTATCACTCAGATCAGTGAAATCAGCTATCTTTATTGATGTGTTAATTGATATATTGCTATCGGTATTTGTGCAACTATCAACCAAACGAATAAGTCTTTGTAGGAACCTATACTGACCTTCTACATCGGCATCATCCCATTCCAAATCTTTTTCAGGGGGCGCCTTGAATAGGATGAACATTCTCGCTGTATCTGCACCATAACGATCAATTACTATTGCTGGATCTACGCCGTTATATTTAGATTTTGACATCTTCTCAAATAAAATCTCAAGAGTTTCATTTGTCTCTGGATCTCTGGGGTCATCTGCATCCAAGACCAAATCTGGCGAGATATATTGTCCAGTTTTACTATTGCGATAGGTTATTCCCTGAACCATCCCTTGAGTAAGCAACCGCTCAAAGGGCTCGTTAAACCCTATAAGCTTTCGTTCGTAGAGTGCCTTAGTTAGGAAGCGCGCATAAAGTAGGTGAAGAATGGCATGTTCGATACCGCCTACGTATTGATTAACTGGCAGCCATTTATCTGCAATACCTTTATCAAACGGATGTTCCTTGTTATGAGGATCCGCAAAACGAAGATAATACCAAGATGAACACATGAATGTGTCCATTGTATCTGTCTCTCGTCGGGCATTCCTCTTGCAACATGGACATGTAACGTTAACCCAATCGTCTTGTTGTTCAAGAGGTGAACCACCTTTGCCAGAAAGGTTGATATCTCTAGGCAGGGTTACAGGAAGGTCCTCTTGCGGAACAGGAATTGTTCCGCAGCTAGAGCAGTGAATCATCGGAATAGGGCAACCCCAATAGCGCTGACGAGATATCAACCAGTCGCGTAATCGATATTGAACTTTGTTTTTTGCCCAACCTTTAGTGGAACCATGATTTGTAATTGCCCGCTTTGCTTCTTCTGTTGTGAGACCGTCAAATTCAGCTGAGTTGATAAGTACACCGGGTCCTGACCAGGCTTGACCATCATTTAGATGCTCATCTGTGCCCGGTAAATTAACAACAACTCTGATGGGAAGTTCGTGGCTACGAGCGAAAAGAAAGTCTCTCTCATCGTGTGCAGGTACGCCCATTACTGCACCCGTGCCATAGTCAGCGAGCACATAATCAGCAATCCATAGCGGAATCAACTCACCATTGGCAGGGTTGCTAACAAATGAACCGATAGGTACGCCACGTTTAGGTTGATCATCAGCTGTGCGCTCTTTGACGCTTAGTTGGCTGACAAGATCCCTGAATGCCGTTACAGCTATTTCTTGCTCGGAACTTGTAAGAACATCTACTAAAGGATGCTCTGGTGCTAGGACCAGATAACTTGCACCAAAAAGAGTGTCAGGACGTGTCGTGAATACAGTGACTATTTCATCTGTCTGACCATCTACCTTGAAGTTTATTTCTGCACCTTGTGAGCGTCCAATCCAGTTGGCTTGCATCGTGCGAACCCTTTCAGGCCAACCAGTTAATTGATCTAGATCATCGACTAATGCGTCTGCATAATTAGTTATCTTCAGGAACCATTGCCTGAGCAGTCGTTGTTCAACAAGTGCTCCTGAACGCCAGGATCGACCATCACCATCAACTTGTTCGTTCGCTAGTACTGTTTGGTCAACAGGATCCCAATTAACAGTTGCCTCTTTTTGATAAGCCAATCCAGCATCAAATAACTCCAGGAACAACCATTGTGTCCAGTGGTAATAGTCGCTGCTACATGTTGCCTGTTGCCTTTTCCAGTCAATTGATAGACCTAATCGATCTAGCTGTGCCCTCATTTGGGCAATATTTTGATCAGTCCAGTCTCCTGGATCCACATTTCTTGCTATTGCGGCATTCTCTGCTGGCAACCCGAAGGCATCCCATCCCATCGGGTGAAGGACAGCATCACCTCGCATGCGCTGTACACGGGCAATCACATCTGTGATTACGTAGTTGCGTACATGCCCCATGTGCAAACTCCCGGAGGGATACGGGAACATCGACAACGCGTAAAAGCATTTTTGGTTCGCACCAATTTCAGGAGTTTGATCAAGTCCTTGGCGTAACCATTCCTTTTGCCATCGCGTTTCCAGCTCAATAGGTTCGTAGCGAGCTGAGCTATGGCTTGTTGTTGAAGTTGGGGGGGAAGACTCTGTCACGAAGAGGTTTCACCAGCTTGCGATCGTGCCACAGCTGGGGAGTAAAGGGTAGATGTTTCAGCCAAGTGGTCGGATTAGCAGAACAGCTCGACGATTAATTAAAACTGGTTGAGGTGAATCTGGGCGCTCTAGAGCGAGGAATTCGGGATCTTGCCAGAGCAGACGCCCTTCCAGGCGCAGGCCATTAGGCAGCTCAATACTTAGCGGTATCTCGTCCCTTACCCACCCTTGAATGAGTCGAACGCCAGGGAGACTTGGGTTAAGGGGATGATTTTCCATAGGATTGGGTTAGCTACGCGTAAGTGATGTTGCAGTTCAGCAAATATCAGGGACTTGGAAACGACTTCCTTTTAATCGATGGTCGACAAGGACAGTTGCCTGAACGTGTGCGGTTTCCTGATCCAGCCTGGGTACGTCTGATTTGCAATCGTCGTTTTGGGGTTGGCGCGGATGGTCTAATTCTCGCCCTACCACCTCAATCTGAGGCTGATCTAAGCATGAAAATTTTTAATGCCGACGGTAGCGAAGCTGAGATGTGCGGGAACGGCATACGTTGTTTAGCTCGTTTTGTAGCCGATGTTGACGGCAAAACCACCTGTGACTACTCGAGGGTGGAAACATTGGCTGGAATCATCCAGCCTGCTCTTCTCAACGATGGTCAAATACGTGTTGATATGGGTTCTCCGTATTTAGATCCACAATCAATACCAACCACATTGCCCTGCGGCCCTGCTGGCTTGCCACAAGGCGAGTTCTCCATGGATGGCACAACATTGAAGGTTGCGGCCGTCGGTATGGGTAACCCACATGTGGTTGTACCTGTTAATGATCTCAATTCAATCCCTTTTGAGAATTGGGGACATTCACTTGAGCAAAACCCAGCTTTTCCTGCCAAAACAAACGTCCATTTCTTGAAAGTAAATGGACCTGATCAACTTGAGATTCGTGTTTGGGAGCGTGGCGCAGGGCCTACATTGGCATGTGGCACTGGTGCTTGTGCAACGCTTGTAGCAGCATGCTTACTTGGTCTTTCTGGTGAACAAGCTGAAGTTCGCCTGCCAGGAGGTCCATTAAATATCAGTTGGCCAGGACGTAGTGGATCTGTTTTTATGATCGGCCCAGCTCAAGCGGTATTTGACGGTGTGATGACACCTGCCTTGATGCCAGGCTTTTCAGAGGATGTAAGTGACGAAAAGCAGTCAAAAGTTGTTGATGTGCAACAACCCATGATTAATATTGATACACCAATAATTTGCAAGGCATCTCAACAGTCAGATAGGGGCACTAATGTCGAGGTTTTTAATAGAAAAGAACAATCTTTTATCAGTTCATCTGTTAATAGCTTTGCCAAGCTAACTAACGATTCATTGGCACAAAGCACTCAAACCCAGTTTGAAAAGGATGGTCAGAGTTAATTCCAGCAGGCCTGAGATCTATCTAGATGCATGTGCCACTACCCCTCCAGGGCCTGCGGTTATTCAGCGCATTATGGAGGTTCAACAAATTGCCTGGGGGAATCCATCTAGCATCCATGGTCCAGGAATCTGCGCTGCTGAATTGCTTGAAAGAAGTAGACAAACTACCGCAAGTTGTCTGATGGCAAATACAACTGATGTGTTGTTTACCTCTGGTGCTACGGAATCAATACATCTGGCCCTATTAGGAACTGCTAGATCAATGCAGCCTGGTCGCCTCGTTATTTCAGCGGTCGAACATCCAGCTGTAGTTGCAGTAGCTCAGATGCTCAATCGTGAAGGATGGGAAGTTTTCACATGGCCTGTAGATGCCTTGGGTCGCATAAAGCTAGAGGCTGTTGACAGCATGCTGGCGCCCCCAACTCGTCTGGTATCAGTCATTTGGGGCCAAAGTGAGGTTGGTACAATCCAGCCCATTAAAACTATTGGTAGAGCTTGCAGGGATCGAGGCATACCATTTCATACCGATGCCACACAAGTACTTAGCCAAGGTCTTTTAGATTGGGCTTCTCTGCCGATTGACTTACTTAGTGCATCTGCTCACAAGCTCCAAGGCCCCAAGGGCATTGGTTTGCTTCTTGTGCGCCCAGAATTCCTATCGTCTATTCAGCCCTTGCAATGTGGCGGTGGTCAAGAACAAGGTCTCCGCGCTGGGACCGAACCCGTCGCATTAGTTGCGGGAATGGCTACGGCACTCGAACAGATGAAAAAATTGGCATCAGATTTTGATCAATCTAAACAGAATCAGGTTTCGATGGTGAAAGTAATGAGAGATGCATTACAAAAAAATCTTCTGACCATTCCAGGGCTTTACTTCACTGGTGATCAAACTAATCGTTTGCCACACCACATATCAATGCTTGTCGGTACAGCGCAAAATCAACCCCTCTCTGGAAGGGCCGTTGTGCGCGAACTTGCCAAACTGGGTCTGGCTGCAAGTAGTGGTAGTGCTTGTATGGCAGGACAGTCAAAGAACAGCATGGTGCTTGAGGCCATGCAGGTTAATTCTGAATGGCTTCAGTCTGGGTTACGTTTCAGCTTAGGTCCATGGTTAATTGATGAGCAGATGCAGGATGTTCCCGATCTATTGCAAAAGGCCATTTACGCTGTGGCTTCAGTGGTCTAAACACTGAGTTTTCATCTAATTCCCTTCCTTCCCTTTTATAACCATGCTTCCTGTTGATCTTCTCTCTGCTGAAGCCATGGTTTTGGCGGCAGTTGAAACCGCGCTAAGAGATCAACCCCAAGGAAGATGGGAGGTGAACTTGAAGTTTGAGGGCCTCAAATTGATGCCCGTTGCTACCCGCCTGATGAAAAGTCTTCAACAAAAAGGTATGCCAACTCTTCTCGTTTGGCCCGACGTTGGAGCTTGCGCCCTTGCTAAAAATAGTAATCCTGATATTGCAGATCAAATTTTTTCAATTAATGATCTTATTGAAAAGCAGAGCGAGGAGGATGACGATCGTATTCTGCTAATCGTGGCACCAGAGCCAAGCGACTACTTACAATTCGAAAGTCTTAGCAATATGCATTCTGGTCCTATTGTTATGTTAAACGGACGTCTTGAAAGTACTACTATTGGTATAGGCAGTGTGGCTAGAGAACGTCGACGTGGATTTTTATCTTTATGGCGTAAGGCTTACTGGCTACAACCTTTAGAAGCTGGTGCGCTGATGCGCATACATCCCGGTGAATGGTGCCTGTTTCGCGCTGATAATGATGGGTATCGCCAGGTGGCAACCTATGAGCAGCGCCCAGATGCGGAGACAATAGACGCTGCATTATTAATGGCTCTGCCTTCCCAGAGAGAGTTGGGCTCATAGTGCAATGTATTTCAATCCGTCGATCAAAGTGCTATAGACGGCTTGATTGATCGCACTCAACTGATTAATATAAATGCCTGATCAGATTTTATGACGCGCCCCACCTTGTTTAGTCGCTTCACGCTCCTTGACGGTGCGGCTGCATTAGTAGCATTGCTTGCTCTAGGAGGTGTGTTGTGGAGTCCAAAATTAAGTAATTCAATTGCCAAAGCCACCGGAGTCTTGAGACCAATTCAGCTGACAGTCGATGTTCGAAATGTGCCAGCAGCAGACCCAGTGGGGCTGATAGAAACTGCATTAGCTCAGGGCAACACCAGTATCATAATACGTAATCAACCTGCAGGTTCCTTGCAATTATCAAATATTTTAGATCTCACTAAAAAACTCGTTGCTGTTCAGCCAGATGGCTCTGTTGTTACAGCAGAAGATCCTAATATTGCTGCTAATAGTATTCTTGAGGCTCGTTTTGTACTACACGGTGACGGCATAGTCTCTAAGAGTGGTGTTGTTTTAGCTGGAACAAATTTAAAAATTGGAACACCAGTAGAGCTAGAAGGTTCTACGTATCGGATAAATGGAACGGTCAGCAACGTAAAAGCGCAGTGATGACATTGTTTGTTCTACGCGAATATAAACAAAGAGCTGCCATGTTATTTATCCCATTCCTGGGAATAGGGGTAACTCTGATTGGTTCAGATGTTAAAGCTGAACTACCACTCCTTAATCCACCGCCCCCAAGCCAAAACCAGGGCTATCCAGCACTTCAATATGGACGGATATGTCCGCCTTTACAGAAAAAACTACATTCCTTGCTGAGTAAGCAGAAATGGGCCTGGAGTGTGAGTGTGCTTGATCAGCATGGTCAACTTCTTGCAGATGTCAACGGAAAGCTTCCAAGAATTCCAGCATCCAATCAGAAGTTAATAACAACTGCGTTTGCTCTCGACCGGCTTGGACCTGATTTCAAGTTGCGCACTCAATTAGTACGACGATCTGATGGCGTACTTGAAATTAGTGGTGAAGGAGATCCCGACCTTGGAATCTCTGAGATTCAAAGGTTTGCAATGGCAGCACTTGGACAGGGAGGATCACGAACACATTCATCTAGTGAAGTTGTTCAACTAGTAATCAGAGAGGAGCCTCGTCACCGCTG
Organism: uncultured cyanobacterium; assembly: GCA_913047395.1. Lineage (GTDB taxonomy): Bacteria > Cyanobacteriota > Cyanobacteriia > PCC-6307 > Cyanobiaceae > Prochlorococcus. Next base: position 15,438 of record CAJWUF010000011.1, on the reverse strand, counting down.
GTGGCCTAATGACTGGGAACCCGTAGACCGTACTTACGCCTACGGGGCTCCAATTACGCGTCTTGCTCTTACAAGCAATGCTCTTGAATTATCAGTAATTAACCCGGCTAATCGCTTAAAACATTTGTTTGAAAGTGAGATGCTACGCCAAGGTGGCAAGGCTCATTTAATGCTTGTTGACCACGATCAAGTCAATAACAAAACAGTTAATTCTGTTCTTCTACATAAGGAAGATTCAGCACCAATGCATGCCTTACTCAGTCTTGCTAATGCAGAGAGCCATAACTTCACTGCGGAAGTATTGCTCCGTCATGCTGCTGATAGCTGGGATGTTAAGCAAGCCTCCTGGGAGGCTATGCGGTGGTTGAAGCGACAGAATCTTCCTACAAGTGGACTGCAGATAGCTGATGGTAGTGGTCTATCTAGAAACAACCGGCTTACTAGCCAGGCTTTGGCAACGTTGTTGATGCGCATGGGTAATCATCCCCTAGCTGCTTACTACCAAGCCTCTATGGCAATAGCAGGTCAAAGAGGTACTCTTCGCAAGCTATATAGAGGTTCTGAGCTAGAAGGAAAATTTTGGGGCAAGACTGGAACCCTGACTGGTGTTCGTTCAGTCTCGGGGATTCTTAACACTAAGGATGGTCCTCGCTATGTGAGTGCTTTGGCTAATGGGGCTAGCTATCCAAATGAAACTATTGGTCAGTTGTTGAAGGCTACTGCGCGCTTCAGCCCGTGCCCTTCATCGGCCTTAACCGTGAAGCAGCTCGACGAGCACGGCTAATTGGCACGGCCTTATCTTTGCTCTTATCAGAGGCCCTGGCATCTTCATAACTGGAGATAGTCTGAATTTTGACCAACTCTTGCCTGCCAGCAATTATTACTTGACCGATCTCTTTGAGGCGGTGCTCAAGTTCTCCAAGAGTTTGCTCTGCATAACGGTTTGCACCGTCCTGCACTCCAGCTGCTTCATTACGACTGCGGAGGATTAGAGATTCACATTGTTGTTGGGTTTGCTGCCTGTATTGGAGTGCATCGTTATGAAGACGCTCTGCTTCGTTTTGGGCTTCTTTTTGTAAGCGCACACTCTCATCTCTTATTTGATCTAGTTCTTGGATTGCAAGTTGACGGTTGCGTTCGTGTTGCTCTGTTAGCTGTCTCTTTAATTCATTGGCTTCACGATCAAGTTGCTGTCTACGTTCAAGGGCCTCCTGCTCAAGCTGTTGTCGACGGCTGGCGAACTGCTGCTCAAGTTGAGCCAGTTTCGATTGCATATCGTGCTCTATCTGAGCGGATTGTTGCCTGGTTTTTTGCAAGAGTTGCTCGCATTGCTGCCGGGATTGATCACGAAGCTCAGCAACCTGTCGCTCAGCCTCTTGTCTTACGGAAGCCGCACTTACCAGTTGCTCGCGCTGTTGATTTGCTTGCTGAACAATCTCATCAGCCTGCTTTTGAGCTGTTGTGATGAAATCCTGACGCTTCTGGAGCAGTTGATTTGCCTGATTCACCTGCGAAGGCAAGGCCTCCCTAACAGCATCGAGAACATCAACTGCTTCTTGCTCGTTTACTAGGCGACCGCCACTAAAGGGGATTCGACTGCCTTCTAGAACGATCTCCTCTAGTTGGTCGAGCTGATCGAGAACGGTAAACCTAGGCTCGCTCATCACAGTGGTGGTTTAAAGCTCAATTAAATAACCTGGAGAGGTCTTCTGCCACCACTTCAGGCACCATGTGATCAATTCTGCCTCCAAAACGAGCGACCTCCTTTACCAGAGAACTGCTTAGGAAGCTGTGATGAGCCTCAGTCGCTAGAAATATCGTTTGCAAGTCAGGAGCCAAAGAACGGTTTGTATGAGCAATCTGTAGTTCATATTCGAAATCACTCATTGCGCGCAGTCCGCGCAGGATGAGATCCGCGTTGTTTTGCTGAGCACAGCTCACTGTTAGGCCTTCAAAGCTGATCACGCTGGCGGATTTCAAATGATCAGTAGAAATCTCGATTTGCCTAAGCCTTTGTTCCAATGTGAACGCAGGTGACTTGCTTGGGTTGCTCAGCACCGCCACAACAACCTCCCCAAAGAGCTCGCAACCACGCTCAATCAAATCCAAGTGGCCAAAGGTAAGCGGGTCGAAGCTGCCGGGGTAAAGGGCTCTCATAATCCAACCAAGCAACCTTTGGATCCTATGCAGAGAAGAGCTGCCTAGAGTTTGTAGAGATGAATTCATTATCAATGGCACTGGATCTAGAAGCGAAAAAGCTTTTGTTGCGCAAAATTCCTCACGGTCTGTTTATTTGTGGAGTCCGAGAAGATGATGAAATAAACGGTTTTACAGCAAGTTGGGTTACTCAAGGGTCGTTTGAGCCTCCCCTAGTTGTTATGGCTGTTAGATCAGAGGGATCTAGTCATGGAATTATCAAGAGAACAAGACTTTTTTCGCTAAACATGCTGCGTGCTGATCAGAAAGATCTTGCTGCGGTGTTCTTCAAGCCCCAGTCAGCCATGGGAGGTCGGTTCGAGTCTGCCCCATTTCGGTTTGGCGAATTTGGTCTACCTTTGCTTGAAGACTCTATTGGGGGAGTTGAATGTGAACTTGTGGGTCAGGTAGTACATGGTGATCACACTGTTTTTGTTGGAGAGGTGAAATCTGCCCATCTCAATCAAGATAGTGAAGCACTTAACCTTGCCTCTACAGGTTGGTCCTACGGGGGATAATAATAATTTGAGCGAAATATCAAATCGCAATTCATTACTCACTGATCAAATAAGACTTGAACAGCGGTTAAAAGAAATTCCTGCTGAGCCTGGGTGTTACTTGATGCGCGACAGTGATGATCGACTGTTATATGTTGGCAAGTCAAAATCTCTACGTAGTCGTGTAAGAAGTTATTTTCGTAGTAGTAAAGACCTTAGTCCTCGCATCCGTCTAATGGTGCGTCAAATATATGAAATAGAATTCATCATTACTGATAGCGAAACCGAAGCACTGGTTCTTGAATCTAATCTTATAAAAAACGAGCAGCCTCACTTTAATGTACTGTTGAAGGACGATAAGAAATATCCATATGTATGCATAACATGGAGTGAGCCTTACCCGAGGATATTTATAACCAGACGGCGGCGCCTCCGTAGTCAGAATGATCGCTTCTATGGTCCTTATGTCGATGTCGGCCTTCTGCGGAGGACCTTATTACTGGTCAAACGCTCATTCCCTTTGCGCCAACGACCACGTCCGTTGCATCAAGATCGTACCTGCCTCAATTATTCAATTAGTCGCTGCCCTGGCGTATGCCAAGAGAAGATAAGTGTAGAAGACTATCATCAGATCCTACGTAAGGTAGCGATGGTATTTCAGGGCAGGAATGAAGAACTTAGACTTTTATTGGAAACTCAGATGCAACGATATTCAGAAAGATTAGATTATGAATCTGCAGCTAAGCTTAGAGATCAGCTGAAAGGTTTAGAACAGCTTAATGAGGGGCAAAAAATGAGCCTTCCAGATTCAACGGTTAGTCGTGATGTTCTTGCATTAGCAAGTGATGAACGTCTTGCTTCTGTTCAATTATTCCAGATGCGTGCCGGTAAACTAGTAGGTCGACTTGGTTTCACTGCAGATGCTGCTGATCAAGAACCTGGCAATGTTTTGCAACGTGTAATTGAGGAGCACTACAGCCAACTTGAGCCTGTTGAAGTACCTCCTGAAATACTTGTTCAATATCGATTGCCTCAGCATGATTTACTTGTGGAGTGGCTTTGTGAGCAACGTGGCCGTCGAGTAAAAGTTGTTTTCCCTCAACGTCAAAATAAGGTTGAACTCATTGACCTTGTAGAGAGAAACGCATCTTTTGAACTTGCTCGCGCTAAACATGGGCAGGAACAGCAAATGTTAGCAACCGAGGATTTAGCCCAGCTGCTCGACCTCAATATACATCCGAGACGTATAGAGGGTTACGACATAAGTCACATACAGGGAAGCGATGCTGTTGCTTCCCAGGTTGTATTTATTGATGGTTTACCAGCCAAGCAGCATTACCGAAAGTACAAAATAAAAAGTAGTAGTATTAAGCCTGGCCATAGTGATGACTTCATGTCTATGGTAGAAATTATGCGTAGACGTTTCCGTCGTTGGGCAAGGGTCAAAAATGAAGGCGCAGATATAGAGAAACTACGACATAGAAGTGGCAGCACCTTACAGACTGATGGTCTTAATGATTGGCCTGATGTGGTGATGATTGATGGAGGCAAGGGGCAGCTTTCAGCAGTTATGGAAGCACTCCGTGAGCTGAACCTTCATGAGGATCTTGTCGTTTGCTCTTTAGCTAAGCAGCGTGAGGAAATTTTTGTACCAGGTCAAAAAACACCACTAGATAGTGAACCTGATCAGTTGGGTGTTGCTCTACTCAGACGACTCCGAGATGAAGCCCATCGATTTGCGCTCAGTTTTCACCGCCAACAAAGGGGGGAACGAATGAAACGATCACGTCTAAGTGACATACAAGGACTCGGTCCAAAACGAGTCCGTGACCTCCTTGCGCACTTTCAGTCCGTTGAGGCTATTCAGTTGGCTAGGGTTGAGCAAATCAGCAAGGTCTCAGGCATTGGTCCAGCACTTGCCTTACAGGTTTGGACCTACTTCCACCCAGAGGAAGACAAAGCTATGGAGGTGCTTGACTGAGCATTACTCAAGGCTTTTTGATTCATCGGGCTTTCCTAAGGTCAACAAGCTGCCATTAGCCCTCCAATGACCTTATCTCCTGAGGCTTACCTGTGGTTTAAAACACTCCACATTGTTGGGGTGGTGGTTTGGTTCGCTGGACTTTTTTATCTTGTGCGCCTGTTTATCTACCACGTTGAAGCTGCTGAACTGGATCCGCCCATCAAAGAGGCCTTTGAGGAGCAGTACATGCTCATGGAGCGGCGACTCGTAAATATCATCACTACCCCAGGCATGGTTCTTGCTGTTTCTATGGCGGTGGGACTATTGATCACCCAGCCAAGTTGGCTATATCAAAGTTGGATGCAGGCAAAACTTGTTTTTGTTGCCGGACTTCTTGTCTATCACGCCTTTTGCTATCGCTTAATGGGTCAGTTAGCTCGTGGGGAATGCCGCTGGAGTGGCCGTCAGCTTCGAGCTCTAAATGAACTACCTACATTGATATTAGTAATTGTGGTGATGCTGGTTGTCTTCAAAAACCAGTTCCCGACGGGAGCTGCAACTTGGTTGATGGTAGGTCTGGTGTTGTTTATGGCCGCATCAATTCAATTTTATGCACGTTGGAGAAGATTGCAGCAGCAATCACCTGAAAAAAATTCAAGTAGTGATGAATGATAAACATCCACTCAGTCGAATCCTCTTGGCTACTGGCCCTGAAAGTTGTCCAAATATTCTTAATTTTCACTGCCACACCACATTCAGTGATGGGAGCCTAGAGCCCCTGCAATTAATATCTCAGGCTACGGAAAGAGGCATAAAGCACCTAGCCGTAACGGATCACCACAACACTCAGGCATACCAGTTGATGAAGGATTGGCTTGATATTCAATTAAACAAAGGTTTACAAGTCCCAACCCTTTGGAGTGGCATAGAGATAAGTTGCCTGCTTAAAGGTTGTCTTGTCCATGTACTGGCACTTGGTTTTGAGATTGGTCACCAATCTCTTCACCCTTATAGCCAAAATGATTCAGCCATTGGCCAATCTCTACGAGCTGAAGTGGTTCTTAAGGCAATTCATCAAGCTAGTGGTTTAGCTGTACTCGCTCATCCGGCTCGGTATCGTATTGGTCATACTGAGCTAATTAGCACTGCCTCTGATATTGGTTTTGATGGTGGGGAAGCCTGGTATGACTACGATTGTCTCTCTAAGTGGCGTCCGACGCCACTTATTTGTGAGGCCATTGATCAACAGTTGAAGGATCTTGGTCTGTTAAGCACCTGTGGTACTGATACGCATGGGTTTGATCTTAGCGGTCGTTAACCTGATGATTGTGACTTCGTTTATTTTCATTTTTGATTGGTTTATACTTCAAATTACCAAAATGACTTAAATCTATATAAATTTGTATATTGGTTATTAAATCAACATAAGGAGATTAAATCACATAACCGAAACTGCTTAAATTAATTATAAAATCATCAGTTAAGTTGATTTGTTTCGATCTTTGCTTCACTTGTATTCACAATTTCTCTAAGTGAGATCAATTCACGCTGATCTGCTGAATTCCACATGCCTCGATTTGCAGCCTCAAGCAAACGTTCGGCCATGTCTCTAAGAACCCAAGGATTTTTATCACTAAGAAAATCTTGAACTGCTTTATTTTCTAGCCAATGCTCATACAGAGCTTTGTAACACCAATCGGGAACCAGATCTGTAGCTGCGTCATAGGCGAACAGGTAATCAAGGCTTGCACCCATTTCAAAAGCTCCCTTGTAGCCGTGCTGCTTCATTCCATCGATCCAACGAGGATTTAACAAGCGGCTTCGTACAACTTTGTCTATTTCTTGTTCAAGTGGTCGCATTCTCGGTCGATCCCTGCGTGAATGATCACCAAACCAAAGATCAGGTCGCTGCCCAGAGGTCAATTCCACAGCAGCTGCTAGTCCCCCATGAAACTGGTAATAGTCATCTGAGTCCAATAGATCATGCTCTCGGTTGTCTTGGTTGTGAAGAACTACCTGAACATTTTGCAGACCTCGTTCGAGTCCATCTCGATCTAAAGTTGGATCCGACTCACCGCTGTATCGCCATTGGCTCCAAGCAAGATAAGACTCCCCAAGATCTGCTCGATTATTCCAGGATCCTGAGTCAATCAATGCTTGAAGACCTGCTCCATATGCTCCGGGGGCTGATCCATATACACGGCCCTGAGGACCTTTCTGACGTGTAATTTCAGCTAGGGGGTTCCATTTAGCGTCTTCCTTTAAATTAGATACGAGTATTTGTGCTTTATTCACCCAGCCAATAAGCTGCGGGAAGGCATCTCTAAAGAGTCCTGATATTCGCAGGATTACATCTACCCTTGGACGCCCGAGAAGGCTTATTGGAATAACATCTAAACCGACCATTCTCCGACTCGGACCATCCCATACTGGTCGAACTCCAATTAACGCTAATAACTGGGCTATATCTTCTCCACCATTACGCATAGTTGCTGTTCCCCATACAGAGAGGGCTAAATGAGTTAAATGCTCACCTTGCTCTAGAAGGTGCAAGTCCAGCAACTGTTCAGCACTTCGCTTGCCTAGGTCCCAGGCGGCCTCTGTTGGCAGTCCTCTGAGATCAACTGAATAAAAATTCCTGCCAGTAGGTAGTACTTCTGGTTTGCCACGTGTAGGCGCACCAGAAGGACCACTAGTTATGCGCCTACCCGATACAGCGTTGATAAAAGCATATTGTTCCTTCTCTGCGCAGGCCATAAGCCGAGGCCAGAGATCTTGTTTGATAAGTTTTAAATGAGGATCGTAATTTGAAGAATTAAGCCAATTCCTCAATGGCTCAATTAGTAGTTTATGGTTGATATTTGTATCTTGTTCATTTGATTGTACAAGAAGAATATCTAATAGAATCAGAGTTTGCTCTTCAATCCAAGCAACAGCATCTCCAATCCTACGGGGAGGTTCTAGGCCGAACTTGATTAGTATATTCTTGTCATGGCTAGAGATTATCTCACCCTCCTCGTCGGACCAAGGATCTAGCTCCAGACCAATTTTGGTGGCAACTGATTGTGTTAAGCCAGGTTGATCATTAGATGGTGCTCGGGCAATTGCAAGTAATAGCTCAAGGGCGGCCTTGTGGGTAGGTGCCTTGCCAAAGTGATGCAGACCTGTTCTTATCTGAGATTCTTTGAGTTCACAGAGGTAGGTTTCAGCATTGTCAAAACTCTTTTGCAATAATCTCCTACTCTCTTTTGATTCGTCTAATACCTTGGGTAAACCAGGCCAGTTATTCTTCTCTAGCAGATTAATCAATTTTGACTCAATAATATAGACCCTTTCAGCACCTAACTGATTTGCCTCAACATATTCATCTAGCAAAACTTCAATCTTTAGTAAATCGCCATGTAGCCCAGCACGGCCAAGTGGTGGTGTGAGGTGATCGATTATCACAGCTTGGCTTCTTCTTTTGGCCTGAGAGCCTTCTCCTGGATCATTGACTATGAAGGGATAAACATTAGGTAAAGGTCCTAGCGCAAGATTCGGATAGCACGAATCACTGAGTCCCACACCCTTACCGGGCAGCCATTCAACACTGCCATGCTTGCCAATATGTACCAATAAATTAGATCTATGGACTTGGCTAATCCATAGGTATTGGGCTAGGTATCGATGAGGTGGAGGTAGATCGGGAGAATGTAAATCTGAAATTTCATCACTGTCATAACCACGACTTGGTTGGATTAGTACTACGACATTTTTAAAGCTGATGCCATGTATAGGGAAACCATCAGCTTCCAGATCAATCGCCTGCTCCGGTGAACCCCATCTTTTCAAAATAGGTTCGACGGAATTCGCTGGTAATGAATCCCACCAGCTCAAGTATTGAGAAAGCGATAGATATGAAAGCGCTGGTCGATTTTGACTCTCTGGGTCATTGGTACGTGAACTGAGCAGGCATTTCATCAACTCTTGACCATCAGCCGGAATTGCATCAGAACCAAGCTCATGTCCGCTTTCCTGCAACCATTTCAAGATTGAGGCTGTACTAGCAGGAGTATCGAGCCCAACTCCGTTAGCTATTCGACCATCCCGGATAGGGTAATTTGCTAAAACAAGCGCAATGCGTCGTTGTGATGGTTGAGCTTGTCGAAGCTTGATCCAGTTCTTTAGATGATCTGCTGTCCAGTTAAGACCGCCATCATCGGGCTCCATTCCTTGAACAACTGTTGAAAGAGAGTCATGTGTCTGTTGAATAGAGCGAAAGGCCCCTGGACGAGTTGTAATGCGTCCATCAAGTTCTGGTAGAACGACCTGTAGAGAAAGATCAAGCGGATCAAGACCTCTGCTGCTATCTATCCACTCCTGTCGCGGGCGACCACTGCTAAGTACCTGCAAAACAGGTACGTCAAGTTCATCCCATAGGACCGAACCAAGACCTACCTGTTCAAACTGCACAGAGGCGAATGAGGTCGTCGTCAGAACAGCTTCTACATTTTGTTGCTTAAACAGGTGGGCAACACCCTTTTGTACCGCTGGATCCCTAAGGCTACTGACCCAGATAGCTCGTGGAACCAGCCCTCGATCACGAAGTTTCTGATTAATAGCTTTAGGGAAAGCTAAGTCACCAGCTTGAAAAAGTGCTCGATAGAGCACTACTCCCACCTTGGGCCCTGATTCTGATTGCCAATCCCAAGGTGCAGGATCAGCCATGGCTTTGACTTTGATGTGATCGAGCGTTAGAGGCTTGTCATTAAAAAGATCGTCAAACACATCAAGAAGCATCAACATATTTTCAACACCGCCTTCTCGCATGAGCAGAGCCAGTCGATCAGCCAAAGGTATGGGGTAACTACCGAGGGCATGAAGCTCTAAATCCTGATCAATAGTGCCCGCGAGAATAAGGAGCTCACGTTGAGCATCTCCCTCTTTCCACAAGCTCAGCTGTTCAAGCCCGTAGCTCCAGTGCCCTCGTCCCCCTAGAAGACGGACGACAATCAACTTTGCTTTTGATGCCGTAGTGGCTAGATAGTGATCAACCTGCGCAGGATGATCGAGAGCTGTTAATGGCAGTGCACGGATTCGATTTTTCCAGCCGTGCTGTTCTTGAAGATCCAGAACAGAAGCAAGTGTTGCGATATCAGTTCTTGCACTGGTCAACAGAAGGATTGGTGCTGATGGCTGTTCTACGAGCAGCACATCCTCTAATGGACCATCTCCTGGCAGGCTTGCTAGTCGATGCATTAGCTCATTTACTGGCGAAGAATTGCTGGATTGAGTCGAGGTGGTGAGAAAATCTAGAGATTAGGTCCCTATCCAGTAATGCATCAGTTCCTGCCTTATGCCTGGTTCCAGGGGAAATGCGTTCCATTCGAAGACGCCAAGGTCTCGATCGCCACTCATGCCTTGCACTACGGGACGGGTGCATTCGGAGGGATGCGGGCTATACCTGATCCTCAAAACAGCAACTCAATTTTGCTCTTCAGAGCAGATCGACATGCAAGGCGCCTAAGTCAAAGTGCTCGCTTGTTGCTGACTGAACTAAGTGAAGCGAAAATAATTGCTGCTCTGGAGTCAATTCTCAAGGTAAATAGGCCAAAAACACCTATCTACCTTCGACCATTTGTTTATACAAGTGATCTGGGAATAGCCCCGCGTCTACACAACATCGAGACAGATTTCTTTATCTATGGACTCGAACTAGGCGACTACTTGTCACCAGAAGGAGTCAGCTGTCGAATTAGCAGCTTTACACGTCAAGAGGACAGATCTCTACCTCTTAGAGGCAAGATTAGTGGCGCCTATATCACTAGTTCGCTAGCCAAAACAGAAGCGGTATTAAGTGGATTCGACGAAGCATTGCTACTAAACAGCAGAGGAAAGATCAGTGAGGCTAGCGGCATGAACCTCTTTCTTGTAAGGGATGGACAGTTAATAACACCTGGTGTTGATCAAGACATACTGGAAGGGATCACCCGTGCAAGTGTTATCGAACTTGCCAATGCGATGGGTATACCCGTGATAGAGCGACCAGTTGACAAAACAGAGCTTTTTATCGCTGATGAGGTATTCCTTACAGGTACGGCCGCAAAAATAACGCCAATAAGGAAGCTTGAATCGACCGCCTTAGCAACGGAGCGACCGGTCATGAATGCCTTACGTGAGCGTCTCATAGAGATTACGGAAGGACGCGACAAGGATTATGAGCATTGGATCACGCGCATTGCCTTGAGCAATCAATGAATTTAAAGAGATCTTCATGGCTGTAAGCAGGTAGCTATCTAGGATCACGCCAAGACGTGAACAACTCGATGGCATCAGAGAGCCTGGAAGTCAAGAAAACTGATTCGGCTTTTCTTGCTCGCCTCTACTCCCCAGAGCGACCGGTATTAGTTTTCGATGGAGCTACCGGCACATCTCTGCAGGGCCTAGAACTTACTGCAGATGATTTTGGCGGCGTAGCACTAGAGGGGTGCAACGAACATCTAGTCCTAACAAGACCAGATGCGGTACAAGAGGTACATCGTCTTTTCCTTGAAGCAGGGTGCGACGTTATCGAGACAAATTCCTTCGGAGCAGCGTCAATCGTACTTGCAGAATATGAATTAGAAGAATTCGCATATGAAATAAATAAGAAATCAGCACAGTTGGCAAAGGAAATTGCTGATAAGTTCAGCACACCTGAGCAGCCAAGATTTGTAGCAGGGTCAATGGGCCCAACTACAAAATTGCCAACTCTTGGTCATATTGATTTTGATGCAATGCGTGATTCATATCAAGAACAAGCAGAGGGATTATTAGCTGGAGATGTTGACCTATTTATTATTGAAACATGTCAGGACGTTTTGCAGATAAAGGCTGCTTTACAAGGTGTTGAATCTGCATTTTTAAAATTAGGTGAACGTCGTCCTTTAATGGTTTCTGTAACAATGGAGACTACAGGCACCATGCTTGTTGGTTCTGACATTTCTGCTGTTGTTTCAATACTAGAACCTTTCCCGATAGACATTCTCGGTCTGAACTGCGCAACAGGACCAGAACAGATGAAGGAACATATTCAGTATTTATCTAATCATTGTCCATTCCATATTAGTTGCATACCGAATGCTGGATTGCCAGAAAATGTAGGTGGTGTTGCTCATTACAGATTGCAGCCTTTGGAATTAAAGATGCAACTTATGCACTTCGTTGAGGATCTAGGTGTTCAGGTCATTGGAGGATGTTGTGGAACGACTCCTGCACATATTTCGGCATTGGCAGAACTTGCTAGAGAAATGCGAGCAGCAGAACGCCCTTGCCGTCGTGGTAAGGATGTAGAAAAGAGAACATTATTTGGATATGAACCCTCAGCAGCCTCTCTTTATGGAGTTACACCATATCACCAGGATAATTCATTCTTAATCATTGGAGAACGTCTTAATGCAAGCGGCTCTAAGAAAGTAAGGGACCTACTAAATAGCGAAGATTGGGATGGCCTAGTTGCTGTAGCTCGTGGACAACTAAAAGAGAATGCACATGTTCTTGATGTCAATGTCGATTATGTAGGACGTGATGGGATAAATGACATGCATGAGATGGTGAGCAGACTTGTAACCAACATCAATCTACCCTTGATGCTTGATTCAACAGAATGGGAGAAGATGGAGGCTGGCCTAAAGATTGCTGGTGGCAAATGCATCCTGAATTCAACAAATTATGAGGATGGTGAGGAACGGTTCTATCAGGTATTAACAATCGCTAAGGAGTATGGAGCTGGAATAGTCATTGGTACCATAGATGAACAAGGTATGGCTAGAACTGCAAAAAAGAAACTCGAGATTGCCAAACGTGCTTACCAGGCAGCTATTAAATTTGGTATTCCTGCGCATGAAATATTTTATGATCCATTAGCACTTCCTATATCCACTGGTATTGAGGAAGACCGTAAAAATGCATCAGAAACTATAGAGGCTATTCGGCTGATCAGAAATGAACTTCATGGTGCACATGTAGTACTGGGTGTATCTAATATAAGTTTTGGACTCTCTCCTGCAGCACGGATTACACTGAATTCGGTATTCCTAAATGACTGCTGCGAAGCCGGTATGGATGCAGCGATAATATCACCATCTAAGATTCTACCGCTTAGCAAAATAAGTGAACAACACCAACGTATATGTCGAGATCTAATACACGATTTAAGAGGCTTTGAAAAAGACTTATGCACATATGACCCTTTGACAGAGTTGACTAAACTTTTTGAAGGAGTTAGCACTAAAGAGGCAAGGGCTTCCGGTCCTTCATTGGCCGATTTACCTATAGAGGAACGTCTTAAGCAATTTATTATCGATGGTGAAAGAGTAGGTCTTGATCAAGCTCTTGATGAAGCGCTGCACACTTATCAGCCCCTGCAGATCGTAAACACATTCCTTCTTGAAGGAATGAAGGTAGTTGGCGAACTATTTGGATCTGGACAAATGCAACTTCCATTCGTTCTCCAGTCAGCCCAAACTATGAAGTCTGCTGTTGCATATCTTGAGCCACATATGGATAAGTCTAGTGGCGGCAATAACTCAAAGGCTAAATTCCTTATAGCAACAGTAAAAGGAGATGTACATGATATAGGCAAAAATCTTGTTGATATAATCTTAACAAATAATGGATATGAAGTTATTAATTTAGGAATTAAGCAAGATAGCGCGGCGATTATCCAAGCACAAAAAACTTACAATGCCGATTGCATCGCCATGAGTGGGCTTCTCGTAAAATCAACAGCATTTATGAAGAGTAATCTAAAAGAATTTAACGATGCTGGCATTACCGTCCCCGTAATACTAGGAGGCGCTGCTCTTACTCCTAGATTTGTCAATAATGATTGCAGCAGTTCATATAATGGAAAGGTTATCTACGGGAAGGATGCTTTCACGGATCTCCGCTTCATGGACTCCTATGTGGCTGCTTGCAAGAATAACCGCTGGGATGACATCAAAGGATTTCTTGACGGAACACCAGATGGTTTGATACTTGGTGAGCAATCAAATCAAGAGGCAACTAATAATAAAAATGATAACGTAAGTGAACCAAAGACTAATAACTCTAAATCAGTAAATATATCAACCGATAGATCAATTGAGGTGTCTACAGAAGATCCAATTACCGCACCCTTTATCGGCTCAAAAGTCCTAAAAGCTGATCAGATACCTATCGATGAGATTATCAAATATTTAGACCGTAATGCTCTTTTTAAAGGTCAGTGGCAAATGCGAAAGTCGAATAACCAGAGTCGTGGTGAATATGAGAAATACCTAGAAGACAACGCAGTACCAGTCCTACTTAGCTGGATTAATCGAATAAAGGAAGAAGACCTCTTGCAGCCCGCGGTTGCATACGGATATTTTCCTTGCGGAAGAGAAGGAAACTCGTTAATCGTATTTGACAATGAGGGTATAAATCCAATTGGCAGTTTTAATCTACCTAGACAACGTGGAGGCAGGCACTACTGCATTTCTGATTTTTATAATGACCTTAAAGATGGAAAACCAACTGATATCCTACCTATGCAAGCTGTAACAATGGGTAAGGAATGCACCATTTTCGCCCAGACATTATTTGATGCAGATGTTTATACTGATTATCTATTTTTCCATGGATTAACTGTACAGTTGGCCGAAGCATTAGCTGAGTGGTCGCATGCTCGTATTCGTTGTGAATGTGGTTTTGGGAATCTTGAACCACAGGCAATAAACGAAATTCTTGCTCAGAGGTACAGAGGTTGTCGCTTTTCCTTTGGCTATCCAGCATGTCCAAATTTAGGTGACTCAAGACAACAACTCCAATGGTTAGGTGCTGAACGGATAGAACTAAAAATGGATGCAAATGATCAATTAGAACCCGAGCAAAGTACTACAGCTATTATTGCTCTACATAGCCAAGCAAAGTATTTTAGCGTTTAAATTTGTACTCATTAATAAGTACGCTAGCTACGAATATCAATTCGGAGCTAGATGTATAACTCTAAATTAATTCCTGACAGAGCTTCTCCACTGTATCTATGACTTCTTGCTGAAATTCCTCTAGTGATTCTGAATCACTTAGGTCAACTCCCTCTCCGGCCGCGTTCTGCGTTAGCTCATGAAAATGAAAAGCACCCTCACCATTGGCCAGGAACTCGATAGCCGATGATTCACCGCTCTCGCGAAAGGCATCGCAAAGAGCAAGGAAGGCGGCGTCTTCTGTGAACTCCCAATCCATTGAGGAGGCATCTCTGATTGACCTTTAAGTCCTATACCCCATCATTCGTCAACCATCTCGGCGAAAAATGTGCCAGTACGTCGGCAGGCTCATCTACCTAGGCAGAGCGTATTAGGCATCGATGACCTGTTCTGAAGAGGGTTTTCAGCGAAACGCCACTTTTCCTGAAAATATGAATCCAAAAACATTTGGTGAAGCTTGATCACAACAGACCGACCTGGCTGGTGGCGTTCTTGCATTGACTTCAATAAAAATCCAATGAACTTGAGCGAACCTCCACATGCCAAAACGGTGTCTCAGAGGCTTTGAGAAAGCCTCTGTATAGCTTCTGAGGGCACTTTTCGGCCTTCCTGTCGATCAAACCGCCTATGGCCCCTTGAGCGACCTGTCGATAAGGGTTGCCTCCGCTGCATTGCTGTTCACCCCGCGAATCCACGAATCAGTTAAGTAAAGCTAATTCTTGATTATTGAAATCATAGTCATGATCAACTGAAATGCTTGGCCCGAGGTTTTAGTTTGATTATAAAAAATTTTTAAATTTGATTATCTAGAGTTCTT
>CAJWUF010000010.1 GCA_913047395.1 uncultured cyanobacterium | reverse complement strand
CAAAGCCCACTACTCAAATAGCTGATAAACCTGCTGCAAAACCAGAAACCAAACCCACAACTGAAGTTGCTACTAAGCCAACGAAAAATGAATGGCGCACTTACGGCCCCCTTCAAGTGGACTGGGCCAATTGGAAATTAATGGGAGGTAGCTACGTTGCACCAACCTTGAACAAAAAAGGCAAACCCCTTTATCTGGCGGTGAACTGTCCGGCGCGCAAACTAAATACAACCGGTGCTAACGGGTCATGGAAAACATGGAATGCCCCCCAGGAACGCTTTGAACGTGACCTGGTCAAAGATCTCTGCAAAGCCAAGGGCGGCTAAAGCGAAATAACTCTGCTCTCAAGCTGCATAGTGCAGCGGCCAAGGTTGGCGTAAAAAGCGGCGACCGCTAGCGCGCAGGTAAAGCCTCTGGGCGCCATCATTGCTCTCACGAATTAACTCTTCCTGCACCAATCTCCGCGTCAGCCAACCCCAGCGCTCTTCCCTACGGCCATTAACAGTCGCCAAGCTGGTACTGAGACTACGAAGATTCACTCCTTTATTTTCTTCTTCCAACGCCACAAGCACTGCCAGCGCCTGCTCTGACCAATCACGACTACGGACAGTCTCTTGGCAGCGGTCGCAGCGGCCACAGGGCGAGACCAGTTCCCCAACGGCCAGCAACAACGATTGTTCCCGACATAACTCTCCTTCGGCTACCGCCTCGATGCGACGTAACTGTTGCTGCGCCAGCTCCAAGCGCATCTGCTCTTCCTGCGTCAATGCGCCGCCATCAGCGCATTGACGACCTGAAGCCTGCATCGCCCAGCCAAGGCTGGTGCGATCACCAGGAGAGAACAACACCAAACAATTAGCTGGCTTACCATCACGCCCGGCCCGACCTGATTCCTGCAAATAGCCCTCAGCTGTAGCAGGGAGATTGAGATGCAGCACCAATCCCACATCGCTGCGATCTACACCCATTCCAAAGGCCACAGTGGCCACCAGCACAGGCTGATCTTGATCAAGGAAATCGGCCAACGCTTGCTGTCGCTCCTCAGGATCAAGCCCAGCGTGATAAGGGCTAGCAGCAATATCCACAGCTTGTAATCGCCCTGCCCAGTGCTCCACAGAGCGTCGCGTTCGGGCATAGATCAAAGTGGCTCCTCTTGATTCCCGCAAAGCCTCGAGCACATCTGGCAGGGGATCTTTAGGCCGTCGCCGCATGCAGTAGTGCAGGTTATTTCGCCGAGCCGAACAAACCTGCACCAGCGGCCTCTGGAGATTCAATAAGCGGATGATGTCGGCGCGCACTCTCGGCGCAGCCGTAGCACTAAGAGCAACCACAGGCACATCAGGACAAAGACGGCGCACCTGACCAAGGCGGCGGTAATCAGGCCGGAAGTCATGGCCCCAAGCACTAATGCAATGGGCTTCATCAACAGCAAGAGCTACCAATTTCCCCTGCGCGGCTTTGTCCTCTATTAATTGCTGAGTGGACTCCCCCTGTAAACGCTCAGGAGCCATATAAAGCAAGCTCAAGCGCTCATCGCGCAACCTGACCAGCACATCCCACCGACGTGCCGGGTCCAAGCCAGCATGCAAACAAGCAGCTGCGATTCCCCGCTTCTGCAGCTGCCTTACCTGATCCTCCATCAGGGCCACCAGTGGAGAGATCACCACTACAAGACCAGCTCGCACCAGTGCCGGCAGCTGATAACACAACGATTTTCCACCACCAGTTGGAAGCACTGCCAAAGCGTCCTGGCCCGCAAGAATCGCCTCCACCACAGGACGTTGACCAGGCCTGAAACCATCCCAGCCATAGTGATGGTGCAATGCCTCAATCAGTGGATCCAATTCACACCATCAATAGCGCCCTCAAGATAACGATCAGCAGATGCGATGGCTGTATGTCGAGGTCAAGGGATTGGCGGAGGCTCTAGCTGATCTGGAGCCTCCTCTACAAGCTGCAAACGAACCCGTTTACCTCCTGATAGCTCGCCAAGGGACACCCTCATAGTTGCGCCGCTGAGATTCTGCAAAGCACCCAACACATCCCGTAGATAAGGCGTGCTACTGCCACTTTCCACCCAAAGGCGTTCCTGCAACCCCCCCAATCGACGCCAGGCTGTATGCAGCTTTAAAACGGAAGCTTCTAAGGACTGAGCTTGAGAGACCGCATCAGCAAGCAAGCCCAAAGCATCGAGTCGCTGTGCCTCATGGATGGCCTTCTCTAGATCGAGTTCGCCTTGCTGAAAGGCCCTTACCGCAATACTGGCCTCTGTGGTCTTACTGATCCATCGCGCTGTGCTGGTGACATCCTTAATGCAATCAATTTCAGGCTCCTCTCGTAAAGCACGTCTGAGGTCTTCCTGCTGAGGCTCCGGCAGCTTGGCCAACTCGCGCACCAAAGGAGCTACAACCTTGGGCGGTAGAAGATTCTCCTGAGTTCGCTGACGGATCTCTTCTGGCAATAGAGGACTGGTCGCTGAAGTGAATTCATCGGTAAGTCGGCGAACCTGCTTACGCGTGATCTCTTGCCCTTCATTGGCCGCCTCAGAAATCATCAGCTGCACCTCAGGGACAGCCTGCGCTGTTTCCATAAAAGCCCGCTTAGAAAATTGATTAACGCTGCTCTGCTCGAGCATCCCTTCAGAGAGCAAATCCTCTGCTGAATCCGCTAGCTGAATTAGGCCATAGGCACGGGTTTTGCTGATCTCCCGTTCACGCAACCACTGCAGGAATCCAGCACCACGGCCTTCACCACCACGCTTCTCACGATCTCGAACAGCCCTGAGGATCCGCCCCCGCCAAATCTCGGTCTGCAAATCAAAGCGATCGCACAATGCCCAGGCTTGCTCTAAGCGGGAGAGAAACTCCACTGTGCTGATGTCATCCTGCTCCGGATCAGGCAGATCCAACTCAAAGGCAAGTGGATCAAGATCAACCGACGAACTCACCAAAACAAACCTGACTTAGGCCTGGATGCTGCCACGGCCACTAAACCTGGCAGCGACATTCTGTGACGCATTAAGTCTGCAACAGCCCTCACGGCGATATTGTTTGGGATGTATTTAGTTCTTGCGCAGCGATGGCGGTCTCAAAAGGCGACAAGGTACGCATCAAGCGCCAAGAGTCCTACTGGTTCAATGAAGTGGGCTCAGTGGTCTCTGTAGAAGCCACCAACAAATATGGAGTGATGGTGCGCTTTGAGAAGACGAACTATTTCGGCATACAAGGCACCGATAATGGCAACCTCACCAATAGCTTCGCTGAATCCGAGCTAGAGCGCGCCTAAGGCGCTTGCCTGAACTACCTGAAGTCGAGACGGTCCGCCGGGGACTGGCAGATCGTCTTGTCGACTTTCAGATCAACCAAGTCGAGGTCTGTCGAGAACGAGCGATTGCCAGCCCTGGTGGATCAGCAGTGTTCATCAAGATGCTCAGTGGCATGCAAGTGGGCAACTGGTTGCGACGCGGCAAGTATCTAATCGCAGCTTTGCATCGCAATAAAACTCGCCACTCAAATCTTTCTGCTCTCGATCCAGATGGTGGATGGTGGGGAGTTCACCTGCGTATGACAGGCCAATTTCAATGGCATGACGCCATTAGTTCGCCCTGCTCTCATACACGCGTGCGCATCTGGAACCCAAAAGGTGAAGAGCTGCGCTTTGTTGACACCCGCAGCTTCGGGCAAATGTGGTGGGTGCCTGCTGGTAATGCTCCAGAGACTGTGATTACCGGCTTACAGAAATTGGGCCCGGAACCGTTTAGTAGCGCCTTCAACGCTGCTTACCTCAAGCAAAGATTAAAGGGCTCGAAACGTGCGATCAAATCGGCTCTTTTAGATCAATCGATCGTGGCAGGAGCGGGGAATATCTACAGCGATGAAAGCCTGTT
The DNA here is from genome assembly GCA_913047395.1 of uncultured cyanobacterium. Classification (GTDB taxonomy): domain Bacteria; phylum Cyanobacteriota; class Cyanobacteriia; order PCC-6307; family Cyanobiaceae; genus Prochlorococcus. The sequence goes on along the minus strand of CAJWUF010000010.1, from coordinate 30,657 downwards.
TGCAGCCAAAATCCTTCCACACACACCAGCAGGTCAATTAAAACAAGAGCAGCTTGAACGGCTGTGTGCTTGCTTAAAGGAGGTGCTCAATGTGAGCATCGGCGCAGGAGGAACTACCTTCAGCGACTTCAGAGATCTAGAAGGCGTAAATGGCAACTACGGTGGCCAGGCATGGGTGTATCGCAGAGGTGGGCAAGCCTGCCGGATATGCAGCACGCCAATTCATCGTGAAATCCTCTGCGGTCGTGGCACCCACTGGTGCCCCAGTTGCCAAAAGTAAGCCCCAGCAAGGATGTTCGATTCACAGCAACAAAGGGAAGCTCTAAGTGAAACCATCCGCTACTTCCATCAACGCGGTTGGTGTGATGGAACTGGAGGTAATTTCAGCCTAGTGCTACAAACAACGCCATTGATATTATTGATGGCACCTAGCGGCATAGAGAAAAAAGATATATCAGCAGAGGAACTAATTGAAGTCGACGGCGCCGGGTGCGTGATTAAAGGCGAAGGTAGCGCCAGTGCTGAGACGGATATGCATTTAAAAATCATTGAGCAGACCAGCGCCAATGCAGTACTGCACACACATTCAATTACAGCAACCTGGCTATCGAACTACTATAAGAATACTGGGGGTCTAACAATTGAAGGCTGGGAAATGCTAAAAGGACTGCAAGGGATTAATAGCCATTCCACATCAATCACTCTACCAATCCTATTTAACAACCAAAACCTCGCTAAATTAAGCCAGGCAGCAGGCAGATTGGTTAATGATGCACCCTATGGAATACTAGTCGCAGGGCACGGTTTATATGCATGGGGGGAGAGCCTAAAAGAAGCAAGGCGTCATGTAGAGATCCTCGAGTTTCTGCTGGAGCTCTGCTGGCGTGAACAACTTATAGCAAAACACAAATCATGATAACTCACATCTTGTTGGACATTGAGGGCACCACATGTCCAACAAGTTTTGTTAGCGAAGTACTCTTTCCTTACGCTTATACCCATTTAGAAACATTCCTAAATAGACACTGCGAAAACAGTGAGATTCAATCTCTAATGGAAGAAGCTTGGGAAGAATGGCAAGCTGATACTAATCCAAGCAGCAAAGATCTTCTAAGCAAAGCAGTGATAGGCGATAACAGACAAATCAAGAATATCTGCAATTATCTACGCCATCTGATAACAATCGATCGCAAGTCCAGTACCTTGAAAGATCTACAAGGCAGAATCTGGCTAGAGGGATATGAGAGAGGAGATATCGGCGCTGTTCTTTACGTAGAAACTGCCGAGGCACTAAGCAAACTAAAGCAACAAGGCTATGTACTTGCTGTGTATTCATCAGGCAGCATCCCGGCACAAAAACTCCTCTACGCGCACACAGCCGATGGAGATCTAACAGCACTATTTAGCCACTGGTTCGATACTCGTAGTGGCAACAAAAAAGAGAGCAAAAGCTATACCGACATTGCAATGGCTATGAATATTCCCGCGGGAGAAGTGATCTTTATCAGTGACAGCTGCGCAGAATGTAATGCAGCCCAAAAAGCCGGCATGATTGTCTTATTCAGTCTTAGGGAAGGCAATCCAGAGCAAGATCCACATGATCACAAAGCAATCAAAGATCTCTGGGGGCTATTTGATCATCTTCTTGCAAGATCAAAATGATGTGCCCATCAAAAAAGCCACCCAGAGGGTGGCTTTTTCTTAGCAAACCAAAAATACTCATCACGAGATTGATGATTTGTATTTGGAAATGTTTTACCTGGCATTGAGCTATTTTCTCAGGGGGCTACCCCCCAAATATCGTCGCCGCTGATGCGTTTCACAACCGAGTTCGAGATGGATCGGAGTGGTTCCACATCGCCATGAACACCAGGATAGAAAACATTCCCAAGGGTTGAACCTTGAGAACTGCATAGGTCATCTCCATTTCTGGAGATGTATCTGAATTGAATAAAACTTGTTTCTTGGGCAAGAACCAAATTTATGGTCAAGCCCTCGGTCTATTAGTACTCCTCCGCTGCATCCATTACTGGACTTCCACGTAGAGCCTATCAACGGGTGTTCTTCCCGTGACCTTACTGGGTTAACCCATGGGAATACTCATCTTGAGGTGGGCTTCCCACTTAGATGCTTTCAGCGGTTATCCACTCCGCACATGGCTACCCAGCGTTTACCGTTGGCACGATAACTGGTACACCAGAGGTGCGTTCCTCCCGGTCCTCTCGTACTAGGGAGAAATCCTCTCAATATTCCTGCGCGTACACCGGATATGGACCGAACTGTCTCACGACGTTCTGAACCCAGCTCGCGTACCGCTTTAATGGGCGAACAGCCCAACCCTTGGGACCGACTTCAGCCCCAGGTTGCGATGAGCCGACATCGAGGTGCCAAACCTCCCCGTCGATGTGAACTCTTGGGGGAGATAAGCCTGTTATCCCCGGAGTACCTTTTATCCGTTGAGTGATGGCCCTTCCATACGGAACCACCAGATCACTAAGTCCTGCTTTCGCACCTGCTCGGTCCGTCGACCTCGCAGTTAAGCTCCCTTATGCCTTTGCACTCTACGCACGATTACCGACCGTGCTGAGGGAACCTTTGAGCTCCTCCGTTACCTTTTGGGAGGAGACCGCCCCAGTCAAACTACCCACCTAACACTGTCTCTCGCCCGGATTCACGGGTCGGGATTAGAGTTCTAGCAATACAAGGGTGGTATTTCAAGGTTGGCTCCACCCGGACTAGCGTCCAAGTTTCACAGCCTCCCACCTATCCTGCACATGCAGAACCAGAATCCAATGCTAAGTTGTAGTAAAGGTTCACGGGGTCTTTTCGTCCTGCCGCGGGTAGCCGGTATCTTCACCGACGCTACAATTTCGCTGGGTTTCCAGTAGAGACAGCGCTCAAGTCGTTACACCATTCGTGCGGGTCGGAACTTACCCGACAAGGAATTTCGCTACCTTAGGACCGTTATAGTTACGGCCGCCGTTCACCGGGGCTTCAGTCGCCAGCTTCGCTTACGCTGACCGGCTTCCTTAACCTTCCGGCACTGGGCAGGCGTCAGCCCCCATACATCGTCTTGCGACTTAGCGGAGACCTGTGTTTTTGGTAAACAGTCGCCTGGGCCTCTTCACTGCGACCAGCTCTCGCTGGCACCCCTTCTCCCGAAGTTACGGGGCCATTTTGCCGAGTTCCTTAGAGAGAGTTATCTCGCGCCCCTCGGTATTCTCTACCACCCTACCTGTGTCGGTTTCGGGTACTGGCAGTTATGCCTTAACGGGTATAGGGCTTTTCTTGGAAGCATGACATCACCAACTTCACTGCCGTAGCAGCTCGTATTCACGCCTTAGCTCAGAACGTTTTCTCCGCTCCTCAACGCCTCGAACGCTTAAACCAGTAACCAACATCTGGCTTGGCTAGCCTTCTCCGTCCCCCTTCCCAAAACATAACCGGTACAGGAATGTTGACCTGTTATCCATCGACTACGCCTTTCGGCCTCGCCTTAGGTCCAGACTAACCCTCCGCGGACGAGCCTGCCGGAGGAACCCTTAGGGTTTCGGGGCATGGGATTCTCACCCATGTTTTCGCTACTCAAGCCGACATTCTCACTTCTATGCAGTCCACGCCCGCTTACGCTAACGCTTCGCCCCACATAGAACGCTCCCCTACCATTTAACAAGTTAAATCCGCAGCTTCGGTACAACACTTAGCCCCGTTCATTTTCGGCGCAGGATCGCTCGACCAGTGAGCTATTACGCACTCCTTTGAGGATGGCTGCTTCTAGGCAAACCTCCTGGTTGTCTGTGCAATCCCACCTCCTTTATCACTTAGTGTTGATTTAGGGACCTTAGCTGGCGGTCTGGGCTGTTTCCCTTTCGACTATGGAGCTTATCCCCCACAGTCTGACTGCCTAGTTACACACAGGGTATTCAGAGTTCATCTCGATTAGGTACCGCTCTCGCAGCCCGCACCGAAATGGTGGCTTTACCCCCCTGCTGGAGCACTAGACGCTACGCCTCAACGTATTTCGGGGAGAACCAGCTAGCTCCGGGTTCGATTGGCATTTCACCCCTAACCACAGCTCATCCGCTGATTTTTCAACATCAGTCGGTTCGGACCTCCACTTGGTATCACCCAAGCTTCATCCTGGCCATGGTTAGATCACCCGGGTTCGGGTCTATAAACACTGACGATCGCCCTATTCAGACTCGCTTTCGCTATGGCTCCACCATTTCCGGTTTAACCTGCCAGTGCCTATAAGTCGCCGGCTCATTCTTCAACAGGCACACGGTCACCCGATTAGTCGGGCTCCCATTGCTTGTAGGCTCACGGTTTCATGTTCTATTTCACTCCCCTCCCGGGGTTCTTTTCACCTTTCCCTCGCGGTACTGTTGCGCTATCGGTCACACAGTAGTACTTAGCCTTACGAGGTGGTCCTCGCGGATTCACACGGAATTTCACGTGCTCCGTGCTACTCGGGATACAGCTAGTTCAGTTCGGTTTTCGGTTACGGGACTTTCACCCTCTGTGGTGTGTCATTCAAACACTTCTCCTAACCTCTCTGATACACATTGCTGTCCCACAACCCCGATGGTCGGAACCATCGGTTTAGGCTATTCCCCGTTCGCTCGCCGCTACTTAGGGAGTCGTTTTTACTTTCCTTTCCTCCAGCTACTAAGATGTTTCAGTTCGCTGGGTTGGCTCGCGCCAGCCTATGGATTCAGCTGGCCGTACTAGGGGTTGCCCCATTCGGAAATTCCCGGATCAAAGCGTGTTTCCAGCTCCCCGAGACTTATCGCAGGTAACTACGTCCTTCATCGCCTCTGTGTGCCAAGGTATCCACCGTGAGCCCTTTGTAGCTTGACCAATTAATCTCTATAACGCTTGACGTAGTTGAATACGTATTCTCAGTAATTCACCTGGCCTCAATCTCAAATTTTTCAGGTTTCCCTGATTACTTGTCATTAAAGATGGTTTGAATTACCAATCAAACTCTCGATGCCTCGATGACATCTAAAGAACGTTATAGAGTCTCGGCTCTTGACTCAAGAATCAAACATTATTCTCGTTATAATCAACCTCAGATCACTGCTTACGCAGATCTCATTAGTTGGTATCCGAAAATAATGCATCCATGAGATGCTTTATTCTTTCCAGACTCACCTATGCAGTTGTCAAGGTTCTGCTGTACATCTCTGTAATTCTTGCGAATTGCAGTGAGCCCAGCGTCCTGTCAGCCTCGCCTAAAAACAGTATTTAGGCCTGGAATGATAGGAAGCTAGGGTCTTCCAGCAAACTTAAAATTCTAAATCACATCACAAAAGGGTTTCATCTCCTTTTAGTGGTTAGCAGGTGCTCGGTCAGTGGAGGTTAGCGGACTCGAACCGCTGACATCCTGCTTGCAAAGCAGGCGCTCTACCAACTGAGCTAAACCCCCAACACCGAATGGGCCATCCTGGACTTGAACCAGGGACCTCACCCTTATCAGGGGTGCGCTCTAACCACCTGAGCTAATGGCCCAGGAGAGAGCCTTGCGGGATGTGACCTAGACAAGTTTAGGAACTGAAATTGATTACCAATCTCCAAGTTGATTTCTCAACCCTTCTTTGATGCTCAATTTGAGGTACCGATCGACCTAAGGTGACAGGATCATGGCCTAAGTATAAATAACTCAGACATCACGATCAGTTGTTGTCTCCCTGTTAGGAGGTGATCCAGCCGCACCTTCCGGTACGGCTACCTTGTTACGACTTCACCCCAGTCATCAGCCCCACCTTCGGCGTCCTCCTCCACAAGGGTTGGAGTAACGACTTCGGGCGTGGCCAACTTCCATGGTGTGACGGGCGGTGTGTACAAGGCCCGGGAACGTATTCACCGCAGTATGCTGACCTGCGATTACTAGCGATTCCTCCTTCACGTAGGCGAGTTGCAGCCTACGATCTGAACTGAGCCACGGTTTATGGGATTTGCTTGTCCTCGCGAACTTGCTGCCCTTTGTCCGTAGCATTGTAGTACGTGTGTAGCCCAGGATGTAAGGGGCATGATGACTTGACGTCATCCACACCTTCCTCCGGTTTATCACCGGCGGTCTCTCTAGAGTGCCCAACTAAATGCTGGCAACTAAAAACGTGGGTTGCGCTCGTTGCGGGACTTAACCCAACATCTCACGACACGAGCTGACGACAGCCATGCACCACCTGTCACTGCGTTCCCGAAGGCACTCTCTCGTTTCCAAGAGATTCGCAGGATGTCAAACCCTGGTAAGGTTCTTCGCGTTGCATCGAATTAAACCACATACTCCACCGCTTGTGCGGGCCCCCGTCAATTCCTTTGAGTTTCACACTTGCGTGCGTACTCCCCAGGCGGAACACTTAACGCGTTGGCTACGACACCGAGGGGGTCGATTCCCCCGACACCTAGTGTTCATCGTTTACGGCCAGGACTACAGGGGTATCTAATCCCTTTCGCTCCCCTGGCTTTCGTCCATGAGCGTCAGTTATGGCCCAGCAGAGCGCCTTCGCCACTGGTGTTCTTCCCGATATCTACGCATTTCACCGCTACACCGGGAATTCCCTCTGCCCCTACCACACTCAAGCCCAACAGTTTCCACTGCCATGATGGAGTTAAGCTCCACTTTTTAACAGCAGACTTGAAAGGCCGCCTGCGGACGCTTTACGCCCAATAATTCCGGATAACGCTTGCCACTCCCGTATTACCGCGGCTGCTGGCACGGAATTAGCCGTGGCTTATTCCTCAAGTACCGTCAGATCTTCTTCCTTGAGAAAAGAGGTTTACAGCCCAGAGGCCTTCATCCCTCACGCGGCGTTGCTCCGTCAGGCTTTCGCCCATTGCGGAAAATTCCCCACTGCTGCCTCCCGTAGGAGTCTGGGCCGTGTCTCAGTCCCAGTGTGGCTGATCATCCTCTCAGACCAGCTACTGATCGAAGCCTTGGTGAGCCATTACCACACCAACTAGCTAATCAGACGCGGGCTCATCCTCAGGCGAAATTCATTTCACCTCTCGGCATATGGGGTATTAGCGGTCGTTTCCAACCGTTATCCCCCTCCTGAGGGCAGATTCCCACGCGTTACTCACCCGTCCGCCACTAACCCGAAGGTTCGTTCGACTTGCATGTGTTAAGCACGCCGCCAGCGTTCATCCTGAGCCAGGATCAAACTCTCCGTAGTAGATCAAACCCTGTCGCAATTAAACCGCTTGGGTTTCATTGCTCAGTCTGACTTGCTTCACCCACTCATTAGCACTGGCGTACTAAGAGCAGTTGTCGCCTTCTTCTTCTGACAGAAGAATTACAAGAGTGCACTTACAGAATTTCTTCTTTTGGTGACTTTCCAGGATCTCAGATCCGGTCGCTGCTTCCACCTGTTACAAATTACACATCAAATTTCGCCCGTGAGAGCCAAAATTGACGCCGTAACAGGTTTCTGCAACTGATTTCTTTTGACGGGACCTCACACTCTCATCGCATATCTGTTCGAACCCTTAGATCAGCTTTTTACAGCTTCTCTTGGGGGTCGAACGCGACAAAAGCGTCGGTTCCTAAACTTTTAAGTTGTCCAGGTTCTGCTCCTCCACTCCCTCTTAAAGGAGTGTCAGGCGCTGCGATCTTGCGATCGCATATAAAACCTACAACACCAGTGGATCGCTCCTTTGGTCTTGTAAGCACCCACTGACACATCAAGCTTTCGCTCTTTGAACCACGTGGGTTGCGCTACAGGGCTCAGCCCTTCGCGCATTCGAAAAACATAGCCCATTCCCTACCCCTTAGGCAATTAATCAAAAACAACACTCATCTCAAGAGTTGCTTCCACTGTTCTTATCAGCCGTCATCATTAGCGTTTGCCCAAAGGGATAGCGAATTAATCCATGGCCGGACGCTTCAACCAACAAGACCAGAGAGTTCGACCTAACTCCAATGAAGACCAGGTGGTGCAACGGGTCAAGGAACATTTCGAGCGCACGCTGATCGAAGTGGGCGGCAGTTTGGCGGGCAGTGTGGCGGCTCTTGAGCATCAGCCCCACAACAAACCTCTCAACTACGGGGAGATCTTCCTGCGCGACAACGCGCCAGTGATGATCTACCTGCTCACCCAAAAGCGTTACGACGTGGTGAAGCAATTCCTCAGCGTTTGCCTCGATTTACAAAGCACCACCTATCAGACCCGCGGGGTGTTCCCTACCAGCTTCGTTGAGGAGCAGGGCGAGCTAATCGCCGACTACGGGCAGCGCTCCATCGGCCGGATTACTTCAGTGGATGCAAGCCTCTGGTGGCCCATTTTGTGCTGGCTGTATGTGAAGCGAAGTGGCGACCAAAGCTTCGCTACCAGCCAAAAGGTTCAACGCGGCGTGCAGCTGATGCTTGATTTGGTCCTACATCCAACCTTCGAAGGCACCCCAGTCCTATTCGTGCAGGACTGCGCCTTCATGATTGACCGTCCTATGGATGTTTGGGGTGCACCTCTTGAAGTGGAGGTATTGCTCTACGCAAGCCTGCGCAGCTGCATCGAGCTGATGGAGCTAAGCCGCAAAAATAGTGTCAGTCGACTTCTCGACCAACGTCTCTTACTCACCCGCCAATGGGTGCACGACCTACGCCAGTTTCTGCTTAAGCACTACTGGGTAACCAGCAAGACGATGCAAGTGCTGCGACGCAGACCCACAGAGCAATACGGCGATAACCAGCACCAAAACGAGTTCAACGTGCAACCACAGGTTGTCCCTGACTGGCTTCAAGACTGGCTTGAGAACCGTGGAGGATATCTGATCGGCAATATCCGCACTGGACGTCCTGACTTCCGGTTTTACAGCCTCGGTAACTCGCTGGCCTGCCTATTTGGACTGCTCACCGCCCCACAACAACGTGCCCTATTCAGGCTGGTGCTTCACAACCGACACCATCTGATGGCCCAGATGCCGATGCGTATCTGCCATCCACCAATGGATGGGGCGGAATGGCAGAACAAGACAGGCTCAGACCCAAAAAACTGGCCATGGAGCTATCACAACGGCGGACACTGGCCCAGCCTGCTCTGGTTCTTCGGAGCCTCGATCCTGCTGCATGAACGGCGATATCCCCATGCAAACGTATTACTGATGGGCGAAATGCGCGCGATGTTGGAGGAGTGTTACTGGAGCCAACTCAATCAGCTGCCACGTCAAAAGTGGGCTGAATACTTCGATGGACCAACGGGGACCTGGGTAGGTCAGCAATCAAGAACGTACCAAACCTGGACCATGGTTGGCTTTTTACTTCTCCATCACCTGCTACGCGTCTGTCCCGACGACGTGTTGTGGCTGGATCTCGATGAACTTATGCCAAATCTTCAGGAAGACCCAACAAAAAACCCGGCTTGAAGCCGGGTTGATTGCAAAAGATAAGTTTTTAAGCAACGTTCAAAACAAACCCAGAGTTAGTGACTTGTCGATGGGAAGACAAGCGCCGATACCTAGGTAGATCGTCATTACCGTTCCGAATAGAAAAAACGCCATGGCCACTGGCCTACGGAATGGATTCTGAAACTTGTTAACATTTTCGATGAATGGAATCATCATCAGACCTAGAGGAACAAGGGTCTGCAAAGCGATGCCAAGCAGCTTATTTGGTACCACCCGAAGAATTTGAAAAACCGGATAGAGATACCACTCAGGAAGAATCTCTAAAGGAGTTGCAAAAGGATCTGCTTTATCACCCAACATCGCGGGATCAAGCACTGCAAGGCCTACCAAGCAAGCAATAGTGCCCAGAATCACCACTGGGAAAATGTAAAGAAGATCATTTGGCCAGGCAGGCTCACCGTAATAGTTATGCCCTTGGCCTTTGGCCACTTTGGCCCTCAGCTTGGGATCAGAGAAGTCGGGCTTCTTTAAGATATGCATGGAAGGTGAGGCCGAATGGCGAGCGTAATAAAAGAAACGTCGAACTAAGATTTAACGACGCATGAAGTAGCAGACCTACTCTGAGTTGTTGCTTACAACGGACCTGAGATGCCTTGCTTCCTGATCATCAGGAAGTGCATCAGCATGAATACGGCGAGTAACCAAGGCAACACAAAGGTGTGAAGGCTATAGAAGCGAGTCAGGGTGGCCTGCCCAACGCTCTCTCCACCGCGAAGCAATTCGACCATGAAGTCGCCCATCACGGGAATCGCCGCCGGCACACCGGAAACGATCTTCACAGCCCAGTAACCCACTTGATCCCAAGGTAGTGAATAACCAGTAACACCAAAAGAGACAGTGATCACGGCCATGATCACCCCAGTGACCCATGTCAGCTCTCGAGGACGCTTAAAGCCTCCCGTGAGGTAAACACGAAAGACATGCAATATCAGCATCAACACCATCATCGATGCGCTCCAGCGATGCACAGAGCGAATCAGCCAGCCAAAGCTGACATCAGTCATGAGATATGACACAGAGCTATAGGCCTCAGCCACCGTGGGCTTGTAGTAAAAGGTCATCGCGAAACCTGTCGCGAACTGAACCAGGAAGCACACCAACGTGATTCCACCTAAGCAGTAGAAAATGTTGACGTGGGGAGGCACGTACTTGGAGCTGACATCATCAGCTATAGCCTGAATCTCAAGACGTTCCTGAAACCAGTCGTAGACAGGTGAGGAGTTCGCCATGCAAATGAGGGTCCGGATTGCGAGAGTCTACTTAACGTCCTCCAGGGACCGCACCAGGGATGAAGCTAATGTTGCCGACCACTAATTACCGGTCACATCCGCTGCAGCGCCTATTAATTGCGCTGTTCAGCCTGGGACTATGCGCCCTGTTGATGGCGCCGTCAGTCCTTGCGTTAAGTGACGCCCAACAACTGGTGGTTGAAAGCTGGCGCCTAGTCAACCAGGCCTATCTAGACCCAGCCAAGTTCGATCAAGTGCACTGGCGAAGGCTGCGAGAACAGGCTTTAGCGAAACCGATTAACAACAGTGACGAGGCCTATGCGGCCATTGAGTCGATGCTGCTGCCGCTTGAAGATCCTTATACAAGACTTTTAAGACCTCACGACTACAACGCCATAAAAGCGACCAATCTCGGCAGCGAGATCAACGGCGTTGGCCTGCAGCTTGGTGCTCGAGCTGAGGATGGGCAGATAGTAGTCATTGCTCCCCTTGAAGGATCACCCGCAGCAGATGCGGGCGTAATCAGCGGCACAGCCTTGCTGAGCGTGGATGGCGAGTCCCCCAAGGGACTTGGGCTAGAAGCCACCGCCGCAAGGCTTAGGGGCGAGGTGGGAACGCAAGTAGTAGTCATGCTGCAACCCCCTGACGGTCCCAGCGAAGAAGTCACTCTGGAGCGGCGCAGCGTCGACCTCAGACCAGTTCGTACCCGCCGACTAAGAAGTGCTACACACACCTTGGGCTACTTACGCATCACCCAATTCAGTGAAGGCGTGCCCGAACAGGTCAAAGAAGCACTTCAAGAGCTTTCGGAGAAGGGAATTGAAGGTCTTGTTCTCGATTTACGTAATAACTCCGGCGGCTTAGTCAGCTCAGGCCTGGCCATAGCTGATGACTTCCTGAGCGGTTCTCCAATCGTGGAGACACGCAACCGAGAGGGCATCAACGAAGCAATCCCTTCTGCACTTGAAACCCTTTATGACGGTCCAATAGTGACTCTGGTTAACGGGGGAACTGCCAGCGCGAGTGAAATCCTGGCTGGCGCCCTTCAAGACAACGGTCGCTCCCAACTACTGGGCAGCCGCACCTTTGGCAAAGGTCTAATCCAAACACTTACCAACCTCAGCGACGGCAGTGGTCTAGCCGTGACTGTGGCCGGATACATGACGCCAAGCGGCCGAGATATTCAAAACCAAGGCATCGAGCCGGATCGGACTCTTGATCCGCCTGAACCTCTCAATCCTGGCGGCGAAGAAGATCGTTGGCTTCATGATGCTGAACTCTGGATGGATGCTCAGCTAGACCGTGATCAGAAAGCCCAATTGGACAGCGCTGAAGAGGCCCAATTAGCAGAGGTCCAATTGGACAGTGCTGCAGAGGTTCAACTGGAAGCTGAGCAGAATCGTGATGATCCATGAGTCTGCGCACATATCAGGATCCTCTCCATCGCGGCATCACCCTCAACAGCAGCGATGCGGCCGAGGCAATGGTGATGAAGTTGATCGATGCTGCGCCATTTCAGCGTCTGCGCCGCATCCGTCAGCTTGGTCCTGCCTTCCTTACCTTTCACGGAGCTGAATCCAGTCGCTTCACTCATTCCCTTGGCGTGTTCCATTTGGCGCGACTGGCCCTGGAAAGGTTGCGGCAGTTTGATGCAGATCTAGATAAATATCGTGGCCTGCTCTATGGGGCTGCCCTACTTCATGACCTCGGCCATGGCCCCCTTAGCCATACCGGAGAAGAGATATTCGGCCTGGTCCATGAGCACTGGTCAGCAAGGATAGTTAGAGAACATCCCAGCATCAGAGCTCCCCTTGAGGCCTTCGCTCCGGGCACTGCTGATGAAGTAGCCGATCTCCTCGAGCGAGGCCGAACACCTCGAGGGGTTATCAAGGCTCTAGTCAGCAGCCAACTTGACTGCGACCGACTTGATTATCTACTGCGCGACAGTCACAGCACAGGTGCCAGCTATGGCCAGCTTGACCTCGAGCGGATCCTCTCTGCCCTAACCCTGGCACCTGATGGAGAGATTGCTATTCATCCAAAGGGACTGATGGCTGTTGAGCACTACCTGGTTGTACGCAACCTGATGTACCGAAGTGTCTACAACCACCGTCTCAATGTTGTATGTAACTGGCTACTTGAGCAGGTGGTAGTTACTGCCCGCCAACTCGGAGCCAGTGATGTTTGGGCTGATAAAACCATGGCCACCTTGCTCTGGGATATCGATCAGCTAGATCTCAAAACATTTCTAGCCAATGATGATCTACGCATCGGCTATCACCTCCTGCGTTGGCAAGAAGAAGGGCCTACGCCTCTTGCTGAACTCTGCAATCGCTTCCTTAATAGACACCTACTTAAGGCCCTAGCGGTAGAGCACCTGAGCCGCAGCGACCAACTAAAAGCCCTTACTCTGGCTAGGCAATTAGCCGAACGCCAAGGATTAGATCCAGCCCTCTGCTGTGGATTGCGTCATCAACAGCACCACGGTTACCACCCCTATAGAGGGGGGTTACGCCTTTGGGACGGGAAACAGTTACGAGCCCTCGAGCAAGCCTCCCCACTGATAGCCAGCTTGATTACACCAGCTGACTCATCATGGTTGATTCATCCACCAAAGATCCATGAGCAGCTCCAAGTTGAGCTAACTAACCAAGACACAGACTGACCTAGCGTCCTGATCTGGCAAGGGTCATCAAGATGGAGATAAGCGAGCCTGAAATACAACGCCTCACGCTCCCCTGGTGCCGAGAAGCCAATTGGTACGAATCACTACCGGCCAAGCTCAATCAACTTGAGCCCGGACCCACAGAGCTCGATTGTCGCGACTGGCAGCTTGGTTGCAAAGACCTGCAGCAGCTAAGCGAAATGCTGGAAAAAACCGGAATAACAATAACCAGAATTCAAGCCATCTTTCGAGAAACCATTGTCAGCGCTGCTGCTCTGGGTTATCAAAGCTATTTAGTACCTCAACAAGGAAGCCACACCAAAGTGACCTCCAGCGATACACAACCCAAGTCCAATACACCCCCCAAACTGCTCTTTCATGAGGGCACTCTGCGCTCAGGAGACCATTTGAGCGCCGAAGGCGATGTGCTGTTGCTCGGTGATGTCAACCCCGGCGCACGCATTTCTGCTGGTGGTGATGTGATGGTGTGGGGCCGACTACGTGGCGTTGCTCACGCCGGACAAGACGGCGATACCCAAGCAAAAATCGTTGCCCTACAACTCAGGCCACTTCAACTACGCATTGCCGATGCCGTAGCACGGGGCCCTGAGGATCAACCCCAAGCTGGCTTAGCGGAAGAGGCCCGCATTGATGAAGGAGGCGCGATCATGATCGAACCGGCCAGTACTAAAAAATTCAACGGTTAATTCAGCAGCATCACTCAGTAGTGGTGATCAAGGATTAAGCCTCTGATCACAGCCGCTATCAGCGCAACCAATTTGTTCCATTGCAAACCTTGGCCCATTTCTATTGGGCCTATTGACTAGGCCAACTAGGCTGGCTCAACTTTTCAATGGCCAGTGGCGCCAACGACACGCACCATACTGATTTGCTCCGGGAAAGGAGGCGTCGGCAAAACCACCCTCACCGCCAACTTGGGCATCGCTCTAGCCAGGCTTGGGGTCAACACGGTTGTGTTAGATGCCGATTTTGGCCTGCGAAACCTTGACCTATTGCTTGGTCTAGAGAACCGCATCGTCTACACAGCCCAGGAAGTACTGGCAGAAAACTGCCGACTTGATCAGGCTTTGGTTAAACACAAGCAAGAACCAAACCTCTCCCTTCTGCCCGCCGGTAATCCCCGCATGCTGGAGTGGCTCAAACCCGAGGACATGCAGCGTATTGCCGCGATGCTGGCCGATCAATTCGACTATGTATTAATTGATTGCCCAGCGGGGATTGAAGACGGCTTCAAAAATGCCGTAGCGGCAGCAAAAGAAGCAATCGTGATCACAACCCCTGAGGTTTCAGCAGTGCGCGATGCCGATCGCGTGATTGGCTTACTGAATACCCATGGTGTGAAGCCTGTTCAGCTAGTTCTCAACAGGGTGCGGCCAAAGATGATGGCCAATCAAGAGATGCTGGCGGCAGACGATGTGACCGATATCCTCGCCCTGCCCTTGCTGGGTTTGGTACTTGAGGACGAACAGGTGATTGTGAGCACTAACCGTGGCGAACCACTCACCCTTAGCAACAGCAAGACTCCAGCCGCTCGGGCTTATGCCAACATCGCGCGTCGTCTACAAGGGGAAGACATTCCTTTAATCGATCCAGCCAAGGAGGGACTTGGGCTGCGCGACAAGATGTGGCGTTTGATGCAAACCAAGATTTTCTAAAGAAATGAGTACCACCCTGCGAGACATCCTCGACAAATTGCTGGGCCGTCAACCAGCCAGTGCCAAAACGGCAAGGGACCGCCTACAGCTAGTGCTTGCACATGACCGCAGCGATCTAAGCCCTGAACTGCTCGATCAAATGCGACGCGAGATCTTTGAGGTAGTTGCCAAGTACGTAGACATTGACCTTGATGAAGGCGAAGTGAGCCTGGAAACAGAAGATCGAATGACGGCCTTAGTCGCCAACTTGCCGATCAAGCGTTGCCAAGCCAAGAAACCCAGCAGCAGCAATGAATCCTCACTGCCGCCTAAAGAACAAAAAGCCACACTGACGCCTAAACAGGAATCCCCACTGCCACCTAAAGAACAAGAGTCTTTACTGCCTATTAAAGAAACGGAATAAGCGGAAGAGGGGAATCCTCAAGGCAATTGACTTGCTGCCATGCAGACCCTAAGCAAATCAAACTCTTTTAACTTGCCACCATCAGCGCGACTAAATCGCCTAAGTCCAGCCGAACAGTCAGTGGTGACTTTGTTGCTTGAAGGTTTAAGCAACCGTGCAATTGCCCAGAAACTGATTCTCAGTCCACGAACAGTTGAAAGTCACATCAGCCATGCACTCGCCAAAACCGGCTGTAGCAGCCGTCTTGAACTCACCTTGTGGCTGATTGCCAACTATCAACCTCAGGCATCCATATCGGTCGTTAAAGTTCCGTGATTGCCGGCTTAGCTCAGTGGTAGAGCAGCGCTTTTGTAAAGCGAAGGTCATCGGTTCAAATCCGTTAGCCGGCATAGCAGCGCAATGATTGAGCCCAACTGCGCTAGCCACCGAAAATCACGTCAAAAGCCAGACCGATACGCCTTACTGACAATCCATTGCCCTAGGGCCATCTACGAAGTCTTGTCAGTTTTTACTTGAACCCTCACCTTTGACCTGACCAGCAAGCAACCAAGCTCCGAGCAACAACAACAGCCAGCCCAACCCACTCAATTCAAATATGGGCGTACTGATCACAGTTGCCTGCTCTAACAGCCAATGAAAGCTGACCTGAAGAAGCAATACCAAGGCGATCAACCAAAGCATGGATTTATAGGGGTTTCAGCTCAGACACCACAGCCAATGAGAAGTGACTACATGCACTTTGGAGGAATCTGATCAGCATCGATGCACAAATGGCCAAATGCAAATCGCAACAACCAAAGAAAGCATGGAGCAGAGATTTAAGTTTTAACCCTTAGCCCAAGGCGATGCCAGCACAAAGACCAAGAACCTCACTAATTAGCTTGTGGCAGCAGAGAAACAACAACCACAGCAATCCACTTTCGTATCAACTCAAAGGGTACTGATCAAGGCAACAAAGCAAAAGCCAACAAAATTCAAAGGCAATGCTTAGGCCAGTACTAACAGCATTGAAGCCATGGCGGGTTGCAAGCTTAATCAAGCAAGGCCAAGAAGATAAGCAATCAGACAAATAAATCTAAAAACCATGGCTGACGTTAGCGATAGTTAGATCCTCATTGAAATCAATTCAATTAGTGCAATAGAGGTGCCAAAACTAGAGAGAGCTTAAGGGCAATAAGTTAATGCCGTATTTAGACTTAAATTAACTTTAATATTTAAAGTATGCTGCGGAAAACCACTAATTACAGAAGAAGAATACTCCTCGTTTGAGCGTATAGTTTCGAACTTAAAAATCTTGACTCAATATTCTCCCAACAGCAGCTTGGCCTAAGCATGAAAACATTGCTACGATCGCACCAGAACGAGAGGCAAGGCATTGACATTTGTAGAGTTTCTAGATCGTCGTTTCATTAATTCCCAAGAAATAAGGGAGATTAACTGCCGAGGCATCTCTGCAGGATTCGATGGCTTTAGAGAAGTCTGGGAGCTTGACTATCTTTATGAGCATTTTGAAGCTGATATCCATCAAATAATAGAAGAGACTGGATATATAGAATCTGACCTTGAAGATGAATTTGATAACGAAGAGACACTCAGAATGAAGCTTGTATGGTTTGCAGTTAGCATGTATTGCCTAAGCAGGATTGATGCCCTAGCTGAACAAGAAAGTTGACCAAATCAGGGATCTATTATCAAGGCAGCTATGGAAGATATCTGGATAAACCATAGACAAATCAAAGCTTCAAATCCTTGACCTTAAAGACTTATCAATAGAATACCTACCGCCTCTGCAACAAGACAATCACAGCAGAGGATCTCCGATTAGCCAATCAGAGAAACCTCAATAACTAAACAAGATATTCAAATTGATTAGCCAAATAAATTAAATCTGTCTCTGCTAAAGCCTCTTGTAGAGAACAGCAACAAATCAGTCTTGGCGCTTCCATCAGAGCCAGTCACAGGAAAGCCGTCCCACATATACAAAACCACTACCGAAGCTTCTATATGCACACTGCAGGGATTAGTTAAGCGAGAAGAAGGCAACCTTTTCACAGTTCCCAGATCTCAACAGAGAAAGAGGATAAAGGCTATAAACATGCCCTTAGCAGGATCGTAATAAGTAATTATGAAAACTCAAAAATATAGCAATTGTCAAGCTAGTTACGACTCATTGCTAGCATTTATACAATTAAATCAAATCTCAAGGCATTGGGTGGAACTTACAAAGCTCTCGCAGTCAGAACTCGACAGGGGCTGTGAGCTCAATGATGTCTTAAAAGATTGCTGGAGAGATTTCTATAGTTTAACTGCTCAAATGAACAATGTCGAAAACGATAGCAAAAAATATCTTAAACTAGATGAGCTTCGCAAGACCTGTGAGAAGAATATTAGCGAGTTTAAGCATGAGCTAGATGAACTTAAACTGGACACTACGAGTGGGGATTCGTAGCTAGAAAGTGGAATAGTAAAAGTCTAATCTTTACGCAATCTCAACTCTTGGCAACTAGAATACTCAGATTTGCTGAGAAACTTAGCTTCACTCAATTTATCTACTAAGTATCCATCCTGTTCAGCTTTGCTTAGATAGCTTCTAAACAACAGCATTTATTGATTTGGCAATCACTTCAAAGTTCAGGCACAACTGATCCACGTCGCAGCAGATGCCAACGACCAACCCCTTGCCAAGTTAAAACCGTGCTGGCTAAACCAGAAGGTGTTGGCCATGGCAGTGGCCCCAACAAAGGCAATCCAGGGAAGCAAGCAGCCGCATCCTCTGCAGAAAAAGAAGGATCATCCCCAGAGAGATTGGCGCTCGTGGTAGCTAACGGCCCGCTCTGCTTCAAAAGAGACCTAGTAAGCACACAATCAGGCACTCGAATCCCAAGCGTGAATGCCCCAGGATTAAGAGCCTGGGCAACTATTCCTGAGAACGGCACCACAAGTGTTAACGCACCAGGCCAGTAACGCTTAGCCATCAACTTGGCATCCTCGAAAGCAAGTGGTGAGATTTGCTCCAGTAACTCTTGAGGACTAGCACCCATAAGGATCAAAGGTTTATCGGCAGACCTGCGCTTGATAGTCCACAACTGAGCAGCGTGATCCGGAGAAGCCGCCAAGGCGGGCAAGGTATCTGTAGGGAATAAGGCCGCTGAACCAGCTTTCAATCTGGATGCCAGAACACTTTCTTCAAGAACAGCCGTTGGCAAAAGCTCCATTAGTTAAAACGTCGTGATGTCAAGGATGCCGAGCCATGGCGAAGCGACGAATCCCCAATAAATCAGATTTGTAAGTCACTTCCTGCAAACCCTGTTGAGACATCAAATCCAGCACAGCATCGCTTTGGTCGTGATGGTGTTCCAAGAGAAGCCAGCCACCAGGTTCAAGAGCCTGCATGGCTCCATCAATGACATGGCGACATGCATTCAAGCCATCATGACCACCGCATAGCGCCAGGTGAGGCTCATGATCACGAACCACAGGCTGAAGTTGATCCAACACAGCATCAGGGATATAGGGAGGATTGGCCAACACGAGGCTGAGCTCACCCCACCAAGGCCGTAACGGCGCCCACCAACTGCCTTGATGCAACTGCCATAAAGCATGGGGAGCAAGCCTTTGCAAATTCCGCTCTGCCAAAGCCAAAGCTTCCAAACTGCAATCCACTGCATGACCACTCCAATCAGGTAAAGCGCGGGCCAGTGCCACAGCAATTGCACCTGAGCCCGTGCCCAAGTCCGCCCAGCAACCGAAAGGCTGCCTAGTCAATCCTTGCAATGCAAAATCCACCAACAACTCAGTCTCCTGGCGAGGAATCAATGCCGCTGAACTGACCTCCAAAACAACATCCCTCCATGGACAACGACCAATTAAATGCTGAAGAGGGGTGTGATTATCGAGATGCTGTTTCCAGATAATTGCCAGCTGCTCTAAGGACCGCTCAAGCACAACAGAACGTCGTGGATCTAGATAAAGCTGCTGCAGAACGCTCCAACGCAAACCTCCGCCCAAATCAAGCAACCAGTCGAGATCAACAGCACGGCCTCCTGCCGCCAACTGCGCGCGACGCCAAGCCATTAGCTCTGCTGCGGAAAGCTCCAGCAATGCCATCAAAAGACGCTACGCCAAACGCCAACACAAGCCAGGCTCAGCTACTAAAACCCTGTTGAATTCCAGCCACAGCGATTGTTCAACAATTCGCGGCGCAGAAAGGTTCAAGACAAGTCATTTACCCCCTTCACGAACGCTCCCGCCGGCCCTGCCAGAAAATCGCCAACGCAGTGAGCTCCAGGGGAAGTAAAGCCTCGCGGCCAAAAAAAGATTGTTAGGCAATAGGGCCTCTTGCGGCTAACCAATCCTCAAAGGCCGACTCCAGAGACACCACCAGCCGATGCCGGCAATCCACAAACGAATCAGTACGCCTAGATCACACGCCTTTTGGCAGCGATTCAGGTCCTTGGCGAAGTTGCTCTAAAGCTTTTGCGAGAGGCTCTGGAGGCTGACGTAGTACCCGCCTTGCTGATTCAGCAAGGCTAACCAGCACCAGATCCACCTGGGCATCAGCTACTCGATCGCCCTCCTCCGTGGCAAAGATTGTGCGCCAGGGCCAACGCACCCCATTGCGTTGCAAAGACCAGCTCTGCAGCACTACCTTCTCGCCATGGTTAAGAGCGCGGCGATAGTTGATCTCAAGACGAACCACAGGCATCTCCAAGCCTTGCTTAGAGATGACTTCATAGGGCAAACCTACCCGCGCCAAGGCTTCTACTCGAGCCTCCTCAAGCCACGCCACATAGGCGCCATGCCACATCACCCCTGCGTGATCTGTGTGTTGAGGCAATACCCGCTTACGCAGCTTCCAAGGCTGAGGCTTGAGATTCTCCATTAACAATCAAGACTCCCAGTAATCGGGCCAGATGCTGCAGCCAAGCTTGATGCAGCACCTTTTCCTTAAGCCTATTAATTAACAACTCAGCCAGGTATAGATCCCAGAAATGGTGAAAATGCCGCAAAGCCCAGCGAAAACGAGCTCATCGATCTGCCCCATTAGCAATTAAGAAAACCGTCGGCCAGGGCATAGCCGAACAAAAATTTCTCAATCTGCCGAATTGACTGAGCTCAGCACTAATTACGGTTACAGCCCAAATTCGCCATACAGCATTTGATCGAGGGCCTTATGGACCTCGACAAGCTGATTGGCGAATGACGTGAGCGACTCAACTAAAAGTTGATGAACATGCTCTGGCCCTGATTTCCCAGGGACGAGAGCGCCGTTGAAGCTGGCAAAGATTGGGGCTTTGAAATCCCCAAAAAGTTGCTCAGCCTTTGTTGCTGTTGGTCTGGATATAGAGACCAATCAGAAACAACATCGGAACCGCAACGAACAGAAGGGTGGCGAGGAAGCCGAGGTTGTTTGTTTCCATGGCCGCAAAGGGTTACAGGTGGAAGGTATCACCCGCCAGCTACCGAAACTGCTATCTGGCAAGGCCTCGTCATCGGGCGTAGCAGCAAAAGTACTATTTCCAACCGCTGAAAGCTCGTCTTCAGGAGCATCTGAATCGAGCCATTGGCTGCCCTTTAAGACAATTGCTGCCCTCTTGCCTCCTCCAAACGAGCCTTGCCATTAACAAGACTTACCTGTGGCCGAGTCAGCACAATCACAGAGGAATTCACAAGGGTTTGACAAGCAAGTCGCCAATGATCTGGGCGGCGCTTGAGTTTGGCCTCCTCAACTGCAGTTCGAGGAGAAAGAGCCCCGGGGGACTTCTCGCCTTCAATTGCCACAAAGCAAGTTATGCACTGACCACAGCCACCACAATTTCCCAGTTGTCCTTTCAGTCCATAAAGCTGCATACCCTCCCTTAGAGCCACCTCCCGGAGGTTTTCACCTGATTGACACTCCACATCCCTTTCTTCTCGAACAAAACGAATGATGGGCATGGATCCGGAACGCAAAAGACAATCCATTTTGTCTCAAGCGAGGCATTGCAGTTTGTAACCAAGCTCCTATTGGCAACTAGACCTCGCATGAGGAAATCGACCTACCGCCACAACGTGTCCTAAAGAGGCGTTCGCGTATCAATACACGTTGCAGGTAGCGACAACCTTCTCCACACTTAAGGGTCACGTCTTACGATCTGCGGGTCTGGCTGCATTAGCAGCTTCGTTTCGTTCCCCCGAACCTGACCCATGGGATTGCCCTGGTATCGGGTGCACACGGTCGTTATCAACGACCCCGGCCGACTTCTGGCCGTGCACCTCATGCACACAGCCCTGTTAGCCGGCTGGGCCGGCTCCATGGCCCTCTACGAACTAGCTATCTTCGATCCTTCGGATCCCGTCCTAAACCCCATGTGGCGGCAAGGCATGTATGTCATGCCATTCATGGCCCGCTGCGGAATCACTGGCAGCTGGGGCGGCTGGAGTATCACCGGAGAAACCGGTGTTGATCCAGGCATCTGGAGCTTCGAAGGCGTTGCAGCAGCTCACATCATTTTCAGTGGCCTGTTGATGTTGGCCGCCATCTGGCATTGGACCTACTGGGATCTTGATCTTTGGCAAGACCCCCGCACCAATGAGCCTGCACTTGACTTTCCGAAAATCTTCGGCATTCACCTCACCCTTGCTGGCTTCATCTGCTTCACCTTTGGAGCCTTCCATCTCTCCGGACTATGGGGTCCAGGGATGTGGGTCTCTGATCCTTATGGCCTAACAGGCCACTTGGAAAAGGTCTCACCTGAATGGGGGGCTGCAGGATTTAACCCCTTCAGCCCAGGCGGCATTGTTGCGAACCACATTGCTGCTGGCATCTTCGGATTCCTCGGCGGCCACTTCCAAATGCTTAATCGTCCACCGGAACGGCTTTACAAGGCTCTACGGATGGGCAACATCGAAACAGTTCTAGCTAGTGCTTGCGCATCGGTATGTGCAATCGCTTTCATCGTTTCAGGAACGATGTGGTACGGCTCTGCCGCAACACCTGTTGAGTTATTTGGCCCGACTCGTTATCAGTGGGATCAAAACTTCTACAGAACAGAAATCAACCGTCGCGTCCAATCAGCGATGGATGAAGGCGCAAGCCAACAGGCTGCCTATGACGCGATCCCAGAGAAGCTTGCCTTCTACGACTACGTAGGCAATAGTCCCGCCAAAGGTGGTCTGTTCCGCGTTGGCGCCATGGTTAATGGCGACGGATTACCCACTGGCTGGCTGGGCCACATCGCATTCAAAGACAAGGCAGGCAATGATCTGCAAGTACGTCGCATCCCCAATTTCTTCGAGAACTTCCCTGTGTTGCTCGAAGATCAGGATGGCGTTGTGCGTGCTGACATCCCCTTCCGCCGTGCTGAAGCAAAGAACTCCTTTGAGCAGCAGGGCGTTACCGCCACTATCTATGGCGGTTCTATGGATGGGAAAACCTTCAGCGATTCTGCTGATGTGAAGCGCCTTGCTCGTAAGGCTCAACTTGGCGAAGCATTCTCCTTCGACCGTGAGACCTACGACTCAGACGGTGTCTTCCGCAGCTCACCTCGTGGCTGGTTCACTTTTGCTCACGTCAACTTTGCGCTGATCTTCTTATTCGGCCACTGGTGGCATGCGGCTCGGACCCTATACCGCGACGTGTTCGCTGGTATTGACCCAGACCTTGGTGACCAGATTGAATTCGGTGTGTTCAAAAAACTGGGTGACGCTTCTACTCGTCGCGTTCCTGGGCAAACATAAAGCCCCTACCCGAACCACACCTTCAGCTGATCGAACCTACGGAGACTATCAATGGACGCTTTCGCTTACACCCTTCTAATGGCTCTGGTCATTGTCACGCTGTTCTTCGCGGTTGCGTTCCGTGATCCGCCGAAGATCGGTAAAGACAGCGGCAAATAAAATCCGCCAGATCCTCCTAAAACCCCGCCAAGGCGGGGTTTTTTCATGTCCGCCGATACCGAAATACCTCTGGCAGATGATCTCGCCTGATGCAAATAATCATTCACTCTCACTACTAAAAGAAGGAGTTAAAGAACTAACCTCTGAAACTGCAGCTCAAGAGGGTCTTCTCAATGATCGAATTACTGTCTAGTATTAATTGAATAAAATTGGAGTCTTTCGGGCATGCAATGCCCTTCCTGCCAAAACACTGATAGTCGGGTGCTTGAATCCCGCGCCGCTGATGCTGGGCGAAGTGTAAGAAGGCGGCGTGAATGCTTGGATTGCAATTTCCGCTTCACTACCTACGAACGCGTCGAAACTGTGCCGATCACAGTGGTAAAACGCAATGGCAATAGAGAGACTTTCAACCGCAGCAAGCTCCTACATGGACTCACCTTGGCTTGTGAAAAGACCGGTTTACGCCAAGAGAAGCTTGAGTTAATGGTGGACGAACTTGAACTCCAACTCCAGCAAAGAAGTGGACGTGAAGTTAATAGTGCCGAAATTGGTGAAATGGTTTTGGATCAACTTTGCGGAATGAGCGAGGTTGCTTACGTGCGCTTTGCTTCGGTATATCGCCAGTTCCGTGGGATCAATGATTTCGTAGCTGCCCTTGAGGGCATCCATACCAACAAAGGTCAACTAGCTACCGTTCGCTGAAATTGGGAAGCGAATCTGTAGAGTGATCCATCGATTCCGAAAGGTCGGCGGGCCGGTCGGTTTTCCCTACGCACTGCCGCAAGGCAGACCGCCATCCCACAATGTCTGCTACTCCAACAGAACAAGTTCAGGACCCCACTGCTGAGACCAATAGCAGCGTGGAGGCAGCAGATACCACTTCTAAGAAAGCCGAAGCTATCAATGAAGCCCTTTCTGAAGAAGACCTGAGCATTCCGGAGGATGTACCTACCGCTGATGACCCGAGCAGCAGGGCATCTAAGCAGGACCTAAGTGGTGCAGGATTCACCATTGATGAATTTGCATCGCTACTAAGCAAGTACGACTACAACTTCAAGCCCGGTGACATTGTCAACGGCACAGTTTTTGCCCTTGAAACAAAGGGAGCCATGATTGATATAGGCGCAAAGACTGCTGCCTTCATGCCTCTACAGGAAGTATCAATCAATCGAGTAGAAGGACTTAGCGACGTACTCCTACCAGGCGAAATCCGCGAGTTCTTCATCATGAGTGAAGAGAACGAGGATGGTCAACTCTCGCTTTCAATCCGCCGCATCGAATACCAGCGTGCCTGGGAACGGGTGAGACAGCTGCAAAAAGAAGACGCCACTATTTACTCAGAAGTATTTGCGACCAATCGTGGGGGAGCCCTGGTGCGTGTGGAAGGCCTGCGAGGCTTCATCCCCGGATCACACATCAGTACGCGTAAACCAAAAGAAGAGCTCGTCGCCGACTTCCTACCTTTGAAATTTCTCGAAGTCGACGAAGAACGAAATCGCTTGGTACTCAGTCATCGCCGTGCACTAGTTGAACGGAAGATGAATCGTCTTGAAGTCGGCGAAGTTGTGATCGGCGCTGTTCGCGGCATCAAGCCCTACGGAGCCTTCATCGAC
Organism: uncultured cyanobacterium; assembly: GCA_913047395.1. Lineage (GTDB taxonomy): Bacteria > Cyanobacteriota > Cyanobacteriia > PCC-6307 > Cyanobiaceae > Prochlorococcus. Next base: position 5,785 of record CAJWUF010000010.1, on the reverse strand, counting down.
ATCGGTGGCGTCAGTGGCCTACTACATATTTCTGAAATCAGTCACGAGCACATTGAGACTCCCCACTCGGTTCTAAATGTGAATGATCAGATGAAGGTGATGATCATCGATCTCGATGCAGAGCGAGGTCGAATTTCACTATCCACCAAGGCCCTAGAACCAGAGCCTGGCGATATGCTCACAGATCCCCAAAAAGTGTTCGACAAAGCTGAGGAAATGGCAGCCCGCTATAAGCAGATGCTGCTCGAGCAGGCTGAGGAAGGAGAAGATTCAGAAGTTATCCCACTCGATTAATCCTTAAGCAGGCCTATGGCCCAACTTTTGCTTAGGGAGATACCCATCGGCGCAATCCAAGGGGTGCTGTTTGATAAAGACGGCACCCTTTCCCATAGCGAGCCCCACCTTCTTAATCTCGCCAAGGGAAGAATCGAGCAAGCAGTTCAAAGATTTCACGGAGGACATCCCAAAGGCAGTGAGATTTCCAGGCTTAAAAGTCTTCTCTGCGATGCCTATGGACTCAACTCTCAAGGAATACATCCCGGCGGAACCATCGCCGTAGCGTCAAGGCATCACAACCTAATCTCCACCGCAACGGTGTTCTGCCTACTTGGCGAAAGCTGGCCGCAAGCCCTTGCCCTTGCTGATGAAATATTCGCTGCTGTGGATGCCCGACAAGATCAAGCTCCCTCAACAGCAGAAACCAGGCCTCTACTGCCGGGTGTGATTTCTCTTTTGCAATCACTTCGAACAGCAGGGGTAATCTGCGCCGTGATCAGCAATGACACCTCCTCAGGGATTAAAAGTTTTCTGAGCCAAAACAATCTGCATGACAGCATCACCGAGATCTGGAGTGCCGAGCATCAACCAGCTAAACCCAATCCAGATGCCGTTAAAGCACTTTGCAAATTAATCAAATTGGCACCCGCCCAGTGCGCCTTGATTGGTGATGCCGATTCCGACTTGCAAATGGCACGTCAAGCCGGCATAGGAATCAGCCTTGGCTTCATGGCCGGCTGGAATCAACCCCCAATACTGACGGCCCATCAACACCTCATTCACCACTGGGATGACTTAACCGTCAGGGCAGACACTAAAATTCCCCACAACTTCAGTTCTCCATGAGTAGCTACGTATTCACATCTGAGTCCGTCACAGAAGGGCACCCCGACAAAATCTGTGATCAAGTAAGTGATGCAGTGCTCGATGCATTACTCGCCAAGGACCCCAGCAGTCGAGTGGCATGTGAAACAGTTGTCAATACAGGGCTCTGCCTAATCACAGGAGAAGTCACCTCTAGCGCCCAGGTTGATTTCATCCATCTAGTTCGAAACGTAATCCGCGAGATTGGCTATAGCGGTGCTCGAGCAGGTGGCTTTGATGCCACCAGTTGCGCTGTGCTGGTGGCCCTAGATCAGCAATCGCCCGACATTGCCCAGGGAGTTAATGAAGCCGACGACCACGCTGGTGATCCACTCGACAAGGTGGGCGCTGGTGATCAAGGAATCATGTTTGGCTATGCCTGTGACGAAACTCCTGAGCTGATGCCCCTACCGATCAGCCTGGCGCATCGGCTTGCACGTCAACTCGCTGCCGTTCGTCACGACGGGTCTCTGGACTACTTGTTACCTGATGGGAAAACCCAGGTAAGTGTGGTCTACGAAAACGACCGTCCCGTAGCGATCGACACGATCTTGATCTCAACCCAACACACTGCAGAAGTTGAGGGCATCTCCGACGAACAAGGCATTCGTGAGCGGATCACCAAAGATCTCTGGAAACTGGTTGTAGAGCCAGCAACTGCTGACCTACCACTTAAACCAAACATTGAAGCGACCCGCTTTCTCGTAAATCCCACCGGCAAATTTGTGGTGGGAGGTCCCCAGGGAGATGCCGGCCTTACTGGCCGCAAAATCATCGTGGATACCTACGGCGGCTACGCCCGCCATGGTGGTGGAGCATTCTCCGGCAAAGACCCAACCAAAGTGGACCGCTCTGCCGCCTACGCAGCACGATTTGTGGCCAAGTGTCTTGTAGCAGCAGGACTCGCCAAGCGTGCAGAGGTGCAACTCAGCTATGCCATTGGCGTGGCTAAACCAGTTTCGATTCTGGTGGAATCCTTCGGCACCGGGAAAGTAACCAACGCCGAGCTCACAGCCTTAGTCCAAGAGCATTTCGACCTTCGTCCTGGTGCCATCATCGAGCAATTCAAGCTGCGTCAGCTGCCTCAACAACGTGGCGGCCGCTTCTATCAAGACACTGCTGCCTATGGCCACTTCGGTCGCCCTGACCTCAACCTTCCTTGGGAGGATGTAACCGACAAAGCCTCCAATCTTCTCCAGGCCGAGGCCCAGCGGCTGCAATAAGGAAGCAACCTATAGCTCTAAAGCCATGAATAAGTCGTCGCTGGTGCTAGGTATCGACCTTGGCACCAGCGGCGTTCGTCTAGCCGTATTAAACGAGCAACAAGAGCTCATCCACACCTCAACAACGAACTACCCAACAGGGCTTGAGGTCCCTGAAGACTGGCAAACCTGCTGCACAGAGCTGATCCGAGCTCTGCCAACCAAACTTAGGCAGGCCCTGAAGGCCATAGCTGTGGATGGCACCTCAGGAACCCTTCTAGCTTGCGAGCGTTCTGGCAAAGCCCTTAGTGCAGCATTGCCTTATCACTTGAACTGCCCGGAGCAGCAAGAAGCACTCCTATCTCTTGTATCTAGTGAAGAACCTGCCGCAAGTATCAGCAGCAGCTTGGCAAGAGCATTACGTCTGATAGCTAACCACGGCAACAACGTTCTGCTACGCCATCAAGCCGACTGGATCAGCGGCTGGCTGCTAAACAATTGGCAATGGGGAGAAGAAGGCAACAACCTGCGCCTGGGATGGGATTTAATCAATCAAAGCTGGCCTGTCAGCTTTGCAAAATCAACCTTGCCGATGGTCCTTCCAGAGATTGTCGCCAGCGGCAAAGTGCTGGGCACTGTGGCCGCCGAACAGGCCCAAAACCTATGCCTACCAAAAGGAGTGCTTGTAGTAGCAGGCACCACCGACGCTAATGCTGCTGTACTGACAGCCAATGCAGGCCCAGACGACGGCATCACCGTTTTAGGTAGCACCATTGTGCTGAAACGTTTTGTGGAAGTTCCCCTCGTTGGTGCAGGAATCACTAATCATCGCGTTGGCGGTCGCTGGCTAAGCGGCGGAGCCTCCAATGCTGGTGGTGCCGTTCTTCGAGAACTGTTCACTGATGACGAGTTGGAAGAACTAAGTCGCCAAATCAATCCAGAGTTAGACAGCGGTCTGATGCTGCGCCCTCTTCCCGGCCCCGGCGAACGCTTCCCAGTTGACGAACCCAACCTGGAACCAGTGCTAGAGCCACGCCCTGTGAGCGATTCCCTCTACCTCCATGGCCTACTAGAAGGACTCGCCCGCATCGAAGCCCAAGGCTGGCAACGCCTAAAGGCACTAGGCGCTCCCCCCCCCAGCAGAATAGTCAGCCTGGGCGGTGGTGCCCGCAACCGCCAATGGCGTCGTTTAAGAGAACGAATCCTTGGTTTACCTGTCATAACCTGCACCAGCCCACCAGCGGCTGGCGTAGCCCGTCTTGCCTTGCAAGCAATCTCTGATCAAACCAGATTGAATGCAGCTACGCAGCAATCAAAACCACTGCCCTGAATTAGTGCCAGCCAAACTGCGCGCAAGCCTTGCAATTGGACTGTTCGTTTTATTGGCGAGCTATGTGAGCTTCAGTGCAATCCGACTAGGGGTACTTCTATGGCAGCGTTTTGGCTGACAAGCTCATAGGGAGGGCTAACTGCAAGCGCGCCAATCCCTACTCTCGAAATTTGCAACACCACTACTTATGAGTTCCGATCCCCTCACCGCTGATGTCAGCGCTCGCATCTGTAGGCACATGAATAACGACCATGCCGAAGCCGTGATCAATTATGCGCATTACTACGGAGGAGTTAGCGACCCTAAAACAGTACAGATGATCGCAATTGATCCAGATGTAATGGAATTAGAGGTGGATGGCAAGTTAATAAAGATCAGCTTCGATCACACTCTCACTGATAGCGAAGATGCCCATCGCACTTTGGTAGCCATGTTGAAATCCATCCCGAAATCATCTTGCTGAAATTGGGCACCCAAAAGGTTCTGCCATAACAGCGAAGAAATCCTTGCGACAAAAGCTAACCCGCAATTGCTTGCATCCCTAATCCATGCAGTTCTTGAACTGCGAATGGAGCCCCAATGCCCCATCTACCAGGCAAAGCTCGACTCACATGCCTAGGTTTCCAAGCCCTGCCTTGCACTGCCACTTGAAACTTGAGCTACCAAGCTCTGGCTTGATCTGCCCAAATCCAATGAACTGACTAGCTCTGGGTTTGAACGACAGCAATCTTTGCCACTTGCCGCTCAATTTTCATCGCACTCAGAAGCACTCAAAAATGCAAGCCTTAGCAAGCTGCTTAGCCCACATATGCCGAGTAACGCTCTAACCAGTGATGATTCCCAGCTAGAGAAGCCTGCGCAGAGCAACTCCTTTCCCTGGCCTTCTTGCCAAATGCCTAAGCAGCCATAGCTTCAAAAGCTGCCGCCACGCAAAAGTGAGGCAACACCATCTTGATCAACTGCTACACCAAAAGAATCAACATCATGCATTCAAAGCCGACCAAGGCCTAATCAAGCAAAAAAATTGACTGGTGCCTGGATTGTGGATGACATCCTCACCAGCGAAGGCTACAGCCCAAGCAGTCCAGACAATATTAGAAATTTCAGGGGTGCCTGTTGGAGTGGTGTTATCCCCGGCGAGAACAACGCTGAATCAGCTTCCTGGGACTGGAGTGCCTCACACGGTGATTTAAGATTCACAAGTCGCGAAAGCGACGCGCCGGGATAGCTCAGTTGGTAGAGCAGGCGACTGAAAATCGCCGTGTCCCCAGTTCAAATCTGGGTCCTGGCATCAACTTGAGATGCCCATAGCTTTGCCTTTCTCACCATTCAATGAAAAGGGCGATCGTCTGTTCAACAATGCAGACAGTTTTGCGATGGTATTTGATGAAGCCTGGAAAAACTATCAGCCTGAAAAAGACAACCATGAGCTCAGCACGGATGAAAAACTAAAGATGGTGCTTGAACGAATCAAGGACCACCCATTCCTTATAGATTCACCATCTATTGCTCTAGAGGTAGCTCAATTCCGCATCCGACTTTATTAACCTTCTCTAAAAAACAAATCAGGCTGAAAGTAGATTCGTTTGCTGATCATCAACACATTCAGTTTCAACAAGGCCTTCGCTATTAATCCCGGATTGATCATCAATATCCTGATCGATAATCTCACTTCCTTCAGCAACTTCTGTCACAAGGTCAAGGGCCTGAGGTGTTTTGCGATTTTCATACTCAACGACTTGGTCAATCTGCTCTTCAGTTAAAACATCGCGAACTGCATGAAGAGAGCTGCACCTATCTAGATCGCCATTCAAAAGCGCCTGTAGATGCCTTACACGTTCTTCGCTCTCAGCTAGGAGCTCCTGCGTAGCATCGTGATGACTATCATCTTTAAGGGCCTGACTGCTCTCAAGTGTGGCGACCCTTTCTTCAAGCTGGATGAGCCTCAAGATCAAGCTCTCACTCAACTCGCTGAAACCATGAAGTTGCTTACCAAGCAACTGTTCAAAGGAGGTTGGGTGCTCACTAACATTCATCAGAAATTGCCTCCCAGAACGAATCTTGCCGATCGTATCGGCGCCAAGCTGCCTGTCCATCTCAGAACAGTCAACGA
>CAJWUF010000009.1 GCA_913047395.1 uncultured cyanobacterium | reverse complement strand
ATGGGGCAGAGACCGGCGAGGAACCGGACATGGTGCTGGGATCAAATCGTGAGCTGGTCGTGCAGGATGTCACGCCTGAACGCTGTGAATTGGCGGAATTTGGTTTGGCCGGGCAGGGTGACTGGGTGGTACCGGTCATCGATACCTTGGTTGCGCAGGTTCGTGCTGGTGAGCTTGAGCTGGCACTGCGCCTCTTGCCGCCTGTTGGTACAGAGGCCAGACAGTTGTTAGACGGCACCTTGCAAAGGTTGAGAGCTCAGGCGAAGGAGGCAGGGAAAAGCGATGGACGATCTCTTTGGCGGCGGTTCTTTTTGGTTCGGGATGCTTTCGCGTCCCTTGGACCTGCAGCGGTACTCACTGTCCATCGCAGTCAGGGAAGCAGCTTTGGAGAGGTGTTTGTCGCGAGTGATGTCTTCTGGCCTAAAGATCTGACCTTGCGGCGACAGTTGGTGTATGTCGCCGTGAGTCGCGCACGTGAGGGTGTATGGCTTGTTGGTCAGCCACAAGCTGCATCAGTACAGGCTTGCTGGCAGCAGCAGTTCAGATCACCATCAGACCGCTGATACCTTGCCAGCCTAAGTAGCCACCAAGGGCCAGGCTGACGCCACTTACGAGTAGTTCTCCTTTTGCAAAGAGAAGCTGTTTGCCCTGTTGAAGTACTGGTAGGACATTTTTCCGGCCAATCACGACTGCGATTAAAGGCGTGAGCAGCAGCAGGCTGGAGCCCAGCGTGAAGGCCATGGTGCCAACAACTTCTTGCCAGACAGGCAGGCCGGCGGCCAGCACCACGCCAGCAGATTTAGCAAATAGAAAAAGGTCGTCTGGGCTGGCGATTTCTATAAGTGCACCTACACCGATCAATAGTGGTAATGGCAAATTCACAAACCGCTCGATTGTGTGGGTCCAGCCTGGCTGTTCGTCACCATCGGCAAAGGACCGCAAGAGTTCTTTTAATCCCAAGGAGATCAAGGCTCCTCCTGCGAGTAAGTCGAGAGCAGTTCGATGATGTGAACCGTGCGTCATATCCAATACCAGGGTGTGTCCCACCGTCAGTAACAGGGTCACGGTGGCCAGTGTGGTCAAGATCCACCCGGCTACGAACCAGCCGCCACGTTGAAGTGGATTGGGGCCAAGCAGTAGTAGTAGTAGTAGGCCGATGTGCAAGGGGGATAGCCCTAATCCGGTGCCATAGGCCAGTAGTTCTGCCCAGAGGGTTGTGTCAGCCATTGAGGTGATCGGGTGAGCTTTTTAATATTCGCCGACGACCAACTTTGAGCATTGGAGTAAGAACCCTTCGTTGTTCGTTTTAGAAACTGCTAGCGCCAGTTGTATTCCAGCGAGTGATGACTCGTTGTTCCTTCTCGAAACCAAGGATGCAGATGCTGCCAGTATCGAGTTTGAATAATCTGCCGGCAGCAGCACCGAGGCCTAGCCAGGTGCCGGTGAGGGCCCGCAGGATGTGTCCATGGGCAAAGAGGGCAATATCACCGTTGCTTGTGATGGCTAGGGCGCGTTCAATTATGCGTTCACAACGAGCTTGAACGTCAGTGGCATCTTCGCCATCAGGACAGCCTTGATCCCAAATGTTCCACTTAGGAACGGTTTGACGGATCTCTGCTGTGGTGATGCCTTCATATTTGCCGTAGCCCCATTCGATCAGCTCCGGCAGGATCTCAGCTGACATTCCAAGACCAGCCAATGCACAAGTTCGCTGGGCTCGCTGTAGAGGAGATGAGAGTACGGCTACAAACGCCACGTCTTTGAGTAATGGAGCGAGAGCTGTGGCTTCTTTTTCTCCTTGGGGTAGTAGAGGTAGATCAGTGCTGCCTGTATGGCGGCCATTGAGGGCCCATTCGGTGGCCCCATGGCGGATCAGCCAGAGCTGAAGATTTTTCATTTGACTCTTAAATGAGTGGCTATCAAATGAGCGAATGGATTATTGCAGCGTATTTTCTCAAATTGTATTGCCTTGGCCAGAGGCGATCAAATCCATTAAGGCCCTGTTCCTATAAATATATATAGATATGCCTATGCCTTGATTAACTTGCTTGGCACTGTTGATGATGAATGGATTAAGAACAAGACAGTAAGTGATCAGAATGTTGCTGATTGTTAGTGCCCCGCAAATGACTGCCGAAGGAATCATGGTTTGATTAGTAAGACAATAAACTCATAGCCCTGCCTACCAATGTTCAATGTGCTGATATAGATAGTCGCCTGTGACTTTCATATGTATTACTTGTTGCTTAGTTGGCTAGCACGAACCACTTTGTTCCATTGCCTAAATATCGCTTATAGCTGCTTGCCTTATAGGTTTTGATTTTTATAGTTGGATTATTTAACTTGTTTATAGATTCCTTTCTTTAGAAATATATGCACAGCTAGATTTCCTTGAATTGCGCCTAAATGCAATTTCCTTGCTGTTTCTACTGGCACTTGTAGCTTTTGATTCGTCCATGTGAGCCATATCGGCTATCAGAATTCAGTGCCTTGAGTTATGAAGGCAGTGTAGAAGGAATTGAGGAGTTCAATTTCTATGGAAATAGATCGCAGGGCAAGAGCTGTTGATGCATTAGCTGACTTTGAAGTTAGGAAGCATGCACACCTTGCTAAGGCCTTGGTGTTGGTCTTAAAGAAGCAGGCAATGATCAAGCGCTCAACAAGGAAATGGGATTGTTTAGATGGTCCTTGTGAAGCCTAAGTAGCCTGGTTGTTTTGACTTAGAGGCTTATATCAGGCGTCCATCTGCTTGCTTGATTTCCGCTAGAGCCGATGCGATGAAGGGCTATGGCTGATTTTTAAGCTTATGCCCGCGTTTGTGCCTTTTAGGAAGCAGTTGCCTCTGGAATCGCTTCAGGATCCAACGCAGCTCGCCAGCGGTGGGCGATCATGGAAGAGCTTGCCCAGTGGAGGTGCACCCAGCTGGCATGCAGCTTCTTATTGCTCCAGCCCTCATGCTGTTGCTGTACACGCCAGCCTTCAATTTGCCAAGGCGCTCTTGCCTTGTTGTTGTTCTGTTTGCGATCAGGGTGAATATTTAAATGATCATTAGTGCATGTTTGGTGTAGCTCCCAGCGGTGGAACTCGTGGCCCATCAGTTGATCACCGTTGCGAACAACAAGACTGTCTTCTATGCCTTGAAGGTTGCGATAACCCACTTGCAATGCTCCTTTCTTGGCATGAAAAGGCAACAGGCCTGTCATTGGATGAGCTTGTCCTTCAAGATCTGTGAGGCTTTGCCCTAGCAGCAGCATCCCGCCACATTCGGCATAAATCGGACGTCGTCCATACCAGGCCCTTAGCTCTTTCATGCTGCGAGCACACTTACTTAAACGCTCTGCATATTGCTCGGGAAAACCACCTGGAAGGATTAAACCTTCTGCTTGTGCAGGTAGAGGTTCATCATTTAGAGGTCTCCAGGGCAGTACTGGCATCCCAAGGGTTTCAAGGCACTCTTTGGTTTCTGGATAGCGAAAGTGAAAGGCTTCGTCTTGAGCTACGGCGACTGGTCTTAGTTGTAGAGGTGATTGGTTTCTTTTCTCTCCAAGCAAAAGAGTATGGATTGGATTTCTTGCCCCGGCTGGTGCACGCAGCAAAGTTTTGAAGCTTTCAAGATCGAGATGGGCTTCTGCGAGGGCGCTCCATGCTTCCAGTCGATCTTCTAGTTGCTCAAGTTCATGAGCTGGGGCAAGTCCAAGATGCCTGCTAGGCAGGCTTAGTTCAGGATCTCGGGGTAAGCATCCCAGCACTTTTATCCCAATGCCGCTGAGCACCTCCATCAGCAACTCTTTGTGGCGGTTGCTATTGACCTTGTTCAACACAACGCCTGCCAACGTCAGTTGCCGATCGTGGTCACGGAAGCCTTTTACCAGGGCAGCTAGGGAGCCTGCCTGTCCGCTGGCATCCACAACAAGAACTACTGGTAGTCCTAGATGACGAGCTACGGCGGCAGTACTGCCCAACTCCGATATGCCGATCCCATCAAAAAGGCCCATGACGCCTTCCACTAGGGCGAGATCTGCAGATCCACCAAAACTATTAAAGCTCTCTTTTACCCAGTCGGGTCCACAGAGCAGCAGGTCAAGGTTTCGGCAGGGTTTCCCAGAAGCAACTGTTAGTTGTTGCGGATCCAGATAGTCGGGCCCCACTTTGAATGGCTGGAGACTTAGACCACGGCTGCGTGCCCAGGCTGTTAGGGCCAGGCTGAGTAGGGTTTTCCCAGTGCCACTGGCTGGGGCAGCAATTACACAGGCCATGATTGATGGCGGTTACCAATGAGCTCCGCCAAAGGGGTGTGGCTTAGCTAAGTAGCTTGGCAGCCATGGGGGCTGCAGCGGCGAGTAGGGGGGTGGTGGTGTTATGGCCACCCGCCAGGAGGCGGGCTATATCCATCTCTACAGATGCGCCCTGAATAGGGACAACTTCTTCTAGTAACTCCATGCTGGCCATACCACCTGCTTCTAGTCGCATGCAGCCTCCAGATTCTGCACAGAGAATTACACAAACGGCATGTTCGGGTTGTGAATCTGGTTTGCAGATCAACCTGACTCCAACGATCTGGCCTGGATGAATACTTGGTTGCCCCATGGGCACAGGCATGAGGTGGAATTGCACAGTGGTGCCATCAGGTCGTTGGAACTCAGCCGCAATGCCTTCCCCATCTACTCTCTTGGAGGGTTGGAGAAGCCAGCCGAGTCGATCGGCGATCCAAGCTGCTAGCAATAGGCCCTGGGCTGGGTGATGTCCTTCAACATCGATATCAAGCTGCACAACATGGTTGAGGGCATTGCGGCGATGCGGTGGGTCAAAGACCATTGCTAGGTGTTCCCGCCAGGTGCGTAGCCGCAACCAGTTCAGGTCGTTTACCGCTTGCCCTGCTTCTATGCGCGAGTGCAGCAGATCAAGACAGCGACGCGGATTCCCTAGAGCTGTGTCGATTACCAGTCGGCGTGGGGCTACGGCTAGCTGGTCAAGTAGATCGGGTGCTTCATCAAGGCTGCCGTTCCACCAAACCCATGAGGGCAGCTCTGACGGTAGTAGAGGTTGCAGAATTCCTAGCCCCTTGGAGAGAGCTTTCTGGTCACCGCGCAGTACTACCACGTCACCGCATGCGGCTGTGCCGCCACTTTCTTCTGGTAGAGGGCAATAAGCCGCTACGAGCGTTTCGAGCTCGTGCATTTCATCGAGGGTTGGAGCCAGAGTGATTAGGCGTCGTGGTTGTAGGGCACTGATGGCAGCATCAACGTGTTGTCCACGTAGATCTTCACCATGTTGATTGCCTTTGCGCTGGGCAAGGGCTGCTGCAACAGTCGCGTCAAGTGGAGGAGTGCTAAGGGGTATATCGATTTCCATGACGGCCTGACGGGCAGCTTGGATTAGTTCTGGCCTCTGTATGCCGATGATCGGGCCTGCAATCTGTTCAGTGCGCACTAGTTGCTGCTCTACCCAGGCGGGTTGCCAGACCAGTAGGCAGAAGGTATTCGCACCTGTACTGCCAGGCTGATCGTTTGACCAGAGCTGCTCGAGATAGCTTTGGACCTCGTTAGGAGGTAGTTGAAGAGGGCTCTGAAGCGTGAGCTGGGGAGACATTGCTGGACCGCGAAAAAATAAGGGTGAATTAGGTCAGGCGGAATTAGGGTCGGCGCCAGAGCAGTCCGTCATTGGCGAGCAAGGCATCTGCAGCGGCTGGTCCCCAGGTGCGCGATTCATATGGGTGAATGGGCAACTGCCATGGGCTGTCTTCAATTAGTTCCAGCAGGGGGGTGTAAAGGCGCCAGGCTGCTTCTACTTCATCGCTACGAGTGAATAGGGTGGGATCCCCGAGCATGGCGTCGGCTAAGAGGCGTACGTAGCCCTCATCTGATGGTTCCCCGAAAGATTCGTCATAAGAGAATTCCATGTCCACTGGTCGGCTGCGCATGCCTGAACCGGGAGACTTCACTTCAAAGTGAAATTCGGCGCCTTCATCCGGTTGGATTCTTAGAATTAGCTGGTTAGCGGTAGGCCCACCACCAGCTGCATCGAAAAGGTGTACAGGTGCTTCTCGAAAGGTGAGCACTACTTCACTTAGTCGCTTCGCTAGTCGTTTGCCAGTACGAACGTAAAAGGGCACGCCTTGCCAGCGCCAGTTATCGATGAAAAGTTTCATCGCCACGTAGGTCTCTGTAGTACTGATGGGGTCGACGCCCGGCTCTTGTCGGTAACCAGCCAGTGGATCTTCCTTCGTGCCGCCAGGGGCATATTGGCCACGGATGCAGCAGTTCCAGGGTTCTGATTCATCAGCCAAGCGAGCAGCTAGTAATACCTTGGCTTTCTCATTGCGGATTGCCTCAGGGTCAAATCGGCCCGGGGGTTCCATGGCGGTGATAGCAAGCATCTGGGTGAGGTGGTTTTGCACCATGTCCCGTAGTGCACCTGATGATTCGTAGTAGTTAGCTCGCTCTTCTACACCTACGGTTTCAGCAGCTGTGATCTGAACGCTGGAGATGTAATTCCTGTTCCAGATTGGTTCAAAGATGGTGTTAGCAAATCGCAGTACCAGGATGTTCTGGACTGTCTCTTTACCGAGGTAATGGTCGATCCTGAAGATCTGATTTTCTTGACCACAGCTTTGAACTACTCGGTTTAGAGCCTGGGCGCTGCCGTAATCACGCCCAAACGGTTTTTCGATCACTACTCGACTGCGTTTGGGATCACTAAGAAGCCCTGCATCAGCTAGAGCTTTACAGCCGCTGCCGTAGAACTTTGGCGATACCGAAAGATAGAAGGTGCGATTGCTACGGGTGGCACGGAGACGATCAATCTCCTCTAAGCGACGGCCAAGTTTTACTAGGTCTTCTGGCTGTTGCAGATCGACAGGCTCGTAAAAAAGACCTGCGACGAATTGATCCCAGCTAAGACGATTTTCGTTGACCTTCTCGCCAAGGGCATCAGCCATTTTTTGGCGAAATACTTCGTCGCTCCAGGGACGACGAGCACAGCCAAGTAGGGCGAATTCACTAGGTAGTCGCCGCTGTAGGTATAGCTCAAATAGGGCTGGAACTAATTTCCGGTGGGTTAGATCACCGCTAGCACCAAAGATGACTAGGCATTGCGGGGCGATTACTCGCTCCTGACGTAGACCAACCCTTAAAGGGTTTGTAATCGTGGCGCTCATGGAACAAGAACCTCTTCCTACGGTTTAACCAGGCATTAATAAATTCAAAGTGCTTCCGATCATCCCGCCATGCTTTGTCCTCGTATGCCCAAAAAGCTTGAGAAGCAAAAAAGCCCACCCATTCGGGCGGGCCTTTAGTGCAGGCTGAAAACCTGAATTTTTTAGTGCTAGTAGGTCTCCACGTGCCAGCGATGGGCTTTCTTGAGCTGAGGTCGTAGTTCTGCCCAGTCGATACCTTTGGCGGATGCCGCTGCGACCATCGCTTCGTCTATGCCTGGCTCCATACCCTTGAGGCCACACATATAGACGTGTGTCTTGGGGTTTTCAATCATTTTGAAGATCTCATCGGAGTGCTCCATAACCCTGTCTTGGATATACATCCGACCGCCTTTGAGATTCTGTTGTTCGCGGCTGATTGCCTTGGTGTAATGGAAGTTGTCCGGGAAATCTCTTTGATAACGCTCGAAGTCATCGTCATAAAGCAGGTTTGCTGTGTGTGGAGCACCCATGAATAACCAAGCCTTGCCAGCGAACTTCCAGCCATTCTTTGAACGTTCTGCAGGCTCGAACATGCGGCGTAGATAGGTCCTCATTGGAGCAATACCGGTACCGGTAGCCAGCATGATCACGTTGGCATCTTCATCTTCTGGCAGGAGCATTTCTTTGCCAACCGGCCCGGTGATTTTTACCTTGGCTCCAGGATTGATATTGCAGAGGTAGGTAGAGCAGACACCGTTGATCGTTTGACCTTCTTTTTCGTATTGGAGTTGACGAACGCATAAAGAAACTGTTTTGCCTTCTAGATTGTCCCCATGGCGAGTGCTGGCAATAGAATAGAGCCGTAATTTGTGAGGTTTCCCGTTTGCATCCTCACCAGCAGGAATGATGCCAATACTTTGCCCTTCCACATAGCTCAGATGTGGATCACTGCCAGAAAGGTCGAAGGTGATGTGGTTAACCCTTCCTGTAGCACCTTCTTTGAGGAGGCTGTAGTTCTCCTGAACAGTTCCTTCAAAGGGAGTCTTCGGCTTGTAAAGGTTTATCGGTACAGCCGGAGGAGTTGGTTTGCTAGCAGTTTCAACAACAGGTGCACTAGGGCTCTGCTTTTTAGGCTTTACGTCTGCTGTAGCAGTGTCAGTGGCTGATGTTCTCCTTTGCGCTGCCTCACGATAACTAAAGCTAAATGGAGCCAACTTCCCGTCAACCCCGCGGTACATAAGTGCTTTAACCACATAGAACATCCCAATGATCAGAGGGATATGGGCGATTCCACCGAGAACTACTTCAGTTTGGTTGTATGCCATCAAGAGTAAGAGTTTGACGGAGAGAATACCTTGAAGGTGCGATGGCTAGCGTGAAAGTTCGTATTTTCGGGTTACGTTTAGTGATTGGCACAGCTCAGTTACTGGGCCTTGGTTAAGCGTTTATTGAATTCATTCGTTATTCTCCACCATCTTGAGTGCACCCTCTCCTTTGGTATCTCTCCAAGATCTTCAAAGTCGCTCGGGGTCTGTGCTCTTAGCCTCAGAGGAGTCAGTGGCTGTAAAACGCCAGGCCATCGAGCAGACGATGGAACGGCTACCTCATGGTGCACGTCGATTGGCAGTACAGCTAAGAACGCCTATTAAAGAGGCTGTGTTGTGGGATGTACTTACTGACTACGATCATCTCAGTGAATTTATTCCCAACCTCGCTAGCAGCACAGTTGTTGCACGCAAAGAGGGAAGAGTGCAGCTGAATCAGGTTGGCTCGCAACAATTGCTGGGGCTGAGGTTTTCAGCTCAGGTGCAGTTGGAGTTAGTGGAAAATCGAGCCAAGGGTCAGTTGAAGTTCCACATGATCAAAGGAGATTTCAGACGTTTTGAAGGCAATTGGATCATGCGCGATTTAGAGAAGGGCACTTCCCTTTTCTATGAGCTCACGGTTCAAGGCTGTATTGGCATGCCTGTTGGCCTAATTGAACAGCGCCTGAGAGATGATCTTGCGGCAAATCTTCTTGCTGTGGAGCAGGAGGCCCTTCGTCGACATTCTTTGGTTTGATCAGCTGAGTACAACCTGATCAGTTTGAGTTTTATTTTTAGATTTTCAGAGCCGAGGATCTAGAAAAAGGTGATTGCTTAGCCGAATAAAGCTCACCTTTGGCCAGATCTATTCACCATTAGCTGATACCCCCAAGGGGATTCGAACCCCTGTCGCCTCCGTGAAAGGGAGGTGTCCTAGGCCTCTAGACGATGGGGGCGAGGCCGTAATCGCAGCGTTCTGTGCTTGCGATTACTTGGGAAAACTAAGGTTCAGCCTGACCCTCCGTCAAGGCAAGCTGATCTGATTCCAGCCCTTGTTGTTGCCAGATTGGAACTGTGAAGTAAAAGCAGGCGCCCTTGTCGGGCTCTGAGACGACCCAGATCTTGCCGCCGTGTACTTCCACAATGCGGCGGCAGACCGATAGACCTACTCCGAAGCCAGAGGTGACTGCTGATGTTTGCGGTAGGCGCACTCGATCAAGAAAAATCCGCTCCTGCTCGTCTTCGGGAATCCCTGGCCCGCAATCGCAGATGCTTACCTGCAACCATTGACTTGTTCGGTGCAGCATGGTCAGCGAGATTTCTCCTCCATCCTTAGTGAATTTCAGAGCATTTTCCAGCAGGTTGAGTAGTACCTGTCGCATGCGCCGCTGATCGGCAAAAACCTTGGGCAGGTCTGAGGGAATATCTGTATGGATGTTTATGTTTCTAACTAGCCATTGCTTTTCTAGCTCCAAAATCGCTTCTGCGGTGACACTTGCTAGATCAAGACGTTGGGGATTGAAAAGGGCTTCCCACCGGGTGCTTTTTACTTCTAGTAGGTCGTTCGAGAGTAATTTGATTTCATCAAGACGCCGCTTCACGACATCCTGAAAGCGGTTCATGTCGATCTGACCAAGCTGTTGACTCTGTAATGCCAGTACGGCTGCTGTTAGAGGGGTCCTTAACTCATGAGCCACCATCCTTAGCATTCGTTCTTGTGCCTCTAGACGGTCGATAAGGGTTTCATTCTCCTGGCGCAATACCAGCAGTTGATCTTCTAGTTGCAACTCCCTTTGGGTGCGACTGCCATCTAGTTCTGAAGGCCTCAAGCTCATTCCTAGGCCACTTACGACGATGTCTTGCTGCCAGCGGGTTATCCAGGTGAGTAGTTGTTGGTAAATACTGCTGCCTGCGAACACCTGTTTTGGTGATGGCGAGAGCTTGATTAGGGCTGGGGTTGCGACTAGACGATGCAGCTCAAGCAGCTCAGGCTGCTCACTTGGATCAGACAACTGCAGCGTGACATCGAATCCGCAGTCCTCATTCTCCAGAAACTGGATAATCGACCTCAGGTCGCCCCTGGAGAGCTGATGGCGGCCAGCTACTAGCAGCAGCTGAAGTTGTTGTCGCCGGCTGGCTTTGACCCCATCCACTGTGGCGGGTGCCTAACAAAGTTGAGGTTCACCTTATGGGTTTTTGTCTGAAGCTGGTAGGGCTGCTAAGACCTTGTTGAACAGTCTGTTGCTTGGCGAGCGTTGGTTATGGCTCTTTTCCCTGTGGAGAAAAGGGGTGCTCAGTAAAACCGTTCCGCACAGATTGGTGAACCTCGCATCAATCTTGATAGCAACTTGCGACGGTGGTTCGCTCGCAACCTGGGCCTTTGGCGCTCCCGTAGCCAGTACATCTTTGATGACCAGGTCTTGAATCTGGACATGTTTATACGCATCGAGAGCTTTGCTGAAAGTAAAGCTCTCGATGCCCGCTATCGCTTTAGCTGGTGGCCAGAGGATGACTGTGACTTCTTCTTCGAGAAGAAACCTGACTTATGAGCGGGAGGGAACAATTGAAGCCACGCTCTGGGGGCATCAATTACTGCGCAGCAGGGAGTATCTCTCTGACTCTCCGCTCAAGACAAATATTCGTCAGGTGGATGAGCATGAATCAATTTTTGGAACCCACTATGAGCAGTGGCATATCCACGAACACAACCGTTTGATTGATCGGGACCGTTACCGCTCTAGGGCTATTTACAGCTGGGCGGATGATGAACTGAAGATCGTTGAACATCACCACGAGGTTCGGCTCGAAGGTGCGGCCCCGCCGGTTGAGGAGTGATAAAAATCGGCTTTTTGGTAGTGCGTTGTCAGAATTGACATGTAGGGGGTGGTTAAACCCATAGCGGATGGTGCACCATGGCGAAGTCATGATGACCAGATCCGTTGCAGACCCTTTTCCGTCGACTACGTCCAGTTCTGGCTGTGACGATTTTCTTAGCACCTCTCACCCTGATTGGCCCTGCTGCATTTGCTCAGGCAGCGGCTGATGCCGATAAAAACCCTGCTACCAACGCAGATATCCTTCTGTATCGAGCCATTGGGTCTTCGTACGTTTGTAATGCACGTACCGCTGGCGTGGATTTCCCTAAGGCCGTGGGTATCGCTGCTGCTACTTACGCGCAGCTCATCAATGGTCGCCACGGTGGCTTTGTGGCCTCTGCAGGAACCGAAAAACTAACAACCAAACAACTTTTCTCTGGTGCTGAGTTTCAGGTCATCACTGGGGCCATTCAGTACTGCCCTAAGGAAGTCCCAGCTGATGTGAAGACTAAGGTTGAGGAGGCTCTTAAGAAACAGCAGAAAGCTAAATAAAAATTGTTTGTTTTTCAGGTGACTTTTACAGCTGCAATCGGGTGCCGCTGTAGTGGCTTTGTTGGTGGATAAAGTTGAGATGGCAACATCTTTGTAAAACAGATAACGCCTTTTAGTATTGCGCTCAATTTGTTTGCGGTTAAGCATGTCGACAACTTATCGATTTGCCAATCAAACAGAATCCTGGTTATTTTTTGCCCTGCATGAATAATGAAGGATATGGATCAACAGGTTAAATGTGTCCATGCCATTTTGCCTGGCTCTTTGTTTTTGTAATAGCTTTTGATTGAAAACCAGAAGCTGTAATCAGCATGCCTAATCAGATTGAAGTATGCGGTCATGGGATAATGGTACTTGCCTAGATCAGATTGCTGAGGATTTAGCTTGAGCGTTGAAGGTGTTAATTAGTGCTAATAAGCTGGCGGAGCATTTTCGGTTAACCATGCTCTTATTCAACTATTGATAATAGAACAACGGTGTATAAGCTCGAGTATATTAAAAGCAAGAATAAGTCAGTTATCAAGAGGTTGCCTGGCCGGGTCTTAGGGTGTTATTGGTTAAAAGAAAAAACCCCTGCTATGGCAAGGGATCTGGTGATCTTCTGTTTATAGGGCGTATTACCCACAGAAGCAATCAGAGTTCTCGCACCAGCAGAGCTCGATTGGCCTCCCGTATCGATTCAGTCCGTCTCCGTTGATGCCGGTTCTATTGGGCTTAAAGCCCCCGGCAGCAGCCTTTAGTACTTGAAAGGAAAGCTCTTGATTGAGCATTTCATTGGTGTAGTTATTGTTGGATGTAGTCATGATTTTGAAGTTGGGTATATGGAAATCAAAGGCTGATTGGTTTACCTTTGATGCGTATAACATCGCTTTTCCAGGTGTCCAAGGTGTTGATCTAAAGCAATCGCATTAGTGATCTGGCTCACAGAGGCCCAGATCAAAGTAATAGCCCTGAAATAAATCAGGGCTCTAACCAACTTCTCACTAACTCTCACTCAGCTCTAAGGCAAATAGCTTGATTGGTATCACATCTTTTGGTGATTTTGGTCGGCGCATGCTTGGCTACAACTAATAGGAGAAATTGATTACAACTTATGGGGCTTTGACCCATTGGAAATCCCCGCTGTAAAGCGATTTACTTATTCTTCTTTCTCTTTTGGCGGTGGTACCTTTTCGCTCTAGTCATTCACCGCTGCTCAAAGATTCGTGCAGTTGCAGTTGGGCTGATTTGAGTTTGACCATTGCTGTTTGTGATATTTCTTGCAAGGGCAACTCTTATGAATGCCTTTTGTTTTGATGTGTATGCATCACTTTTAGGTCTGGATATATACGCACCTACTTACATTTGTCCCTATAAGGCAAGGACAAGTTTCTCGAGCCTCCTACTGCAACGAGTCCGTGTCAGAGAGATTGTCCAGGCTGAATCGATATCCTTGTTGACGCATTGTGGTTATGCCACCACCATCTCCAAGGCCAGCTTGTTCAAGTTTGCGTCGCAGGGTAAGAACCTGCGTATCCACTGAACGAGGACCGCCACTGAAGGGAGGCCAGGCCATTCGCAAAAGTTCCTGGCGGCTACGAACGATACCCGGAGGCATCAAGAGTGCACAGAGTAGGGCGAATTCCCTGGGGCTTAATTCCACAGGTTTATCTCGCAGAGTTACCTGTCTGAGCAACAAATGGACCTCAAGGGGGCCCACGGTGACGCGTTCTTGCAGGCCGCTATGTCCACGCTTTAGCAAGGTGCGACAACGTGCTGCGAGTTCCTCAAGCCCAAATGGTTTGCGCAATACATCATCGGCACCCTCATCTAGTAGGCACACCAAGGGTTCTGTACCTGTGCGGGCCGTAAGCACGAACACAGGACAACGAAGCTGATGAGAGAGTCGCATTGCCGAACTTTTCTCAAGCAGTTCAGCACTGACAAGAAGATCCGGTGACTGATCTTGGCAGACTTCAATTGCTTCAATGGCAGTGGCCACAGCTGCGGTGAGATGACCGTCTTGCCGGAGGCGATGCACCAGCACAGTGCGAAGAGTCGGGTGTGGCTCCACCACAAGAACCCGTGAGGGTTGCTGCGTTGTGGGCTGCATCTGCATAGACCCCGAAGAAGAGATTTTGTGCTCCTCTGTGGAATGAAGATCGTGGGGAGTGGAGGTCACGTGCCATGACATTGCCCCCTTACGCTAAACCCAACCCGATGGCAGGCTTGAAACAGAGACTGCCGTGATCTCCGACCATGACATCCCTTGACCATCCAGAGGCGATTAGACATTTTCAGTCTCTTTGTGATGCCTGTCAGGAACTCACTAGTAGGCACCACAGACCATCAGAATTACGGCTCTATGCCGATGGTTACATTCATGCTTTAAGACGTATTGGTCAGTTAGACACAAGGGAGCAGGCAAGGTTTGAAGCTCTCGTAGAGAGGTGGATACTGGATCCTTCGAGCTTTATCGGTCCTGATGGTGATCTGAGTACCCTTTATCGCAACAAAGAAGCAGGGTGGTAATTGTGCCTCACCCACTTCATTCAGTTGCTCTTAGGGTCAGTTGATCAGGGAAGGTTTGGTTTCCCGTTGAGTTCTACGAATTAGTGCTGATAGGCCTTGATTGGTGAATAGAAAAGCCCCCGCTGCCTTAAGTGGGCAGCTCAGTGCTGTGCAAATGAAAATCGGAGATCCCCATCATCCAGACCAAGCGCGTAACGCCAGGGTCTTTATTTGCAAAGGTCTCCTGCTCAGTCAGCAGGGTGAGCAGGTGGGCTGCCGCTTGATTGCTATGTGGCTGGTAATGCAGTGTCAACTGGCAATGATAGTCGGCTGTTAGCGAATAGCGCCGCCAGGATTCAAGGGAATGTTGCACGGTCAATCTTGGTCATGACTGGATGATTCGTCATCCAAATTCTGGCGGGGCCCCTCATTCCACGGACCCCTAGCAACCTGGCAAGGTGTCTGAGATGCCCTATTGCTTTGTATCAAGTTCTAGGTAAGGGCAAGATCGGCGTCATTGGTGTTCGCCGCCCCAAGCAGAAGATTTGAGTTTTGCTGAACTTTGCCTGTGCATAAAAAGCTGGTTACCCCCTTTAGCTATCTCTTTATATGCCGTGATTTTCTAGCTGGCCAGAGCGATTTCAAGCTTCTCTTTTAATTCCCCTGAGTTATACATTTCAATCAAGATGTCCGATCCGCCGATGAACTCCCCATTGACGTAAACCTGGGGAATAGTTGGCCAATTCGAGTAATCCTTGATCCCCTGGCGAATATCCATATCGGAGAGCACGTCAAAGGTTTCGAAACTAATGCTTAGAGAATTGAGTATCTGCACCA
This sequence comes from uncultured cyanobacterium, assembly GCA_913047395.1. GTDB lineage: Bacteria > Cyanobacteriota > Cyanobacteriia > PCC-6307 > Cyanobiaceae > Prochlorococcus. The sequence continues at coordinate 21,308 of CAJWUF010000009.1, read as the reverse complement.
CATTGTTAGAGAAGCCGCACTGGGGCATCAGTTTTGTGCCCTTCATGAACACCATGATCGGGCTTGACTGGATCAGTGTATCTATACGGGTCTGTGTGTTGGAATCCATGGGAAATAGAAGTGATTAAGTGGGTTCAGTCGGGTGCATTAGTGCTCAAAGCCAGTGCATGGATGACTTCACTGGCGAGTTGATCCTTAAGGGCTCCATAGACCAATTGATGCTGATGGATTCTCGAAAGGCCAGCAAATGCATTTGAAATCACTTTCACTTGAAGGTGGTCACCCCCACCTGTGAGGTCCTCAACTGTGACCTCAGCATCAGGTAGGGCCAAGCGGATTGCTGCCTCAACCTCGTCGGACTGAACCATGTAGATGAACGTTTACTGCAAAGATTGATGTTGACAGATTCAAGCTGAGAATTGACTCAGTCGGAGGTCGTCAGCTTGGCACCGGCAAAGGGGGTTTCAACAAAACCCAGCTCTATAAGGCCTTGATAGGCCTTTTGGCCTTCCGGGCGAGAGGGTGACATCAGTCTGACTACTTCGACTAGAACTGGCACCGCTATCTCTGGTTGGTTTTGTCGGCGGAAAAGTGCGGCAAGGCGTAGGTTGGCCTGCGCCAGCAGCCCTAAGGCTTTACGTCCCTTGGTGTCCATTTCACGAGGGATGCGAGCATCTAGGCCACGGAAGGCGCCGCTGAGGTCCCGATAAAAGGCCAATAGTTGTTTTGAGGCATCACGGGCGTTGTCATAATCCTTTCTTGCTTGGTCCAAATTGCCAGCGGATACAGCGGCATCACCTTGAACGAGCAGGTTTTGGACTGCACTCACATTGAACCCTTCGTTCCCCTGGGCTAGGACCTTGTCAGTCGATGAAGTTGGTGTTTGGGCCAGTGCTGAGCAAGGCGATATAGCAAGACCAGTGCATAGTGCAAAGGCCATCAGCGGAAGGCGACAACTCATGAAGGGAAGAACAGATAAAAGGAACTTTAAGTTGCTTTCTTGATACGGCCTACGGCCTGAAGGGCAGCTTGTTCAGCTGCATGCATTCGTGCTGAGAGCTCGGTATTGAAACTTTTGATCGCTTCTCGACCAGTCCCGACCACTTTCATTGGCTCAGCAAAGCAAATTGACGCCCTCCCAAAGGCTTTTGGGATGACTTCGCTATACCCAAGGCCAATCGGCACTATTTGTACATCTACCTTCTGACTTTGAGCAAGTTGGGCCAGACGTGCCAACCCCTGGTGAAGTTGTATTGGGTCTTCGTTTCGATTGATTTTTCCTTCGGGAAAGACAACCACTTGTTGACCATCGGCCATTAGGTCTATGGCATAGCGCAGGCTAGTGAGTGAAGGCTTGGACTGATTTACTGGGAAACATCCCAAGCGATGAAGGAACCATCCCTGCAAACCCTTCATTTCATCGAGCGTGACCATAAAGCGACAGTCCCGGCCTGTCACCCGACGACCAGCAGCTAGTGGCAGCATTAATGCATCCCAGCGTGAGCGGTGGGTTGGCGCTAGCAACACTGGTCCCTTCATGGGCAGATTTTCCTGACCCAGAACAATGCGCTCACGAAAATATTGACGCAAGACAATGTCTTGCGTCGTCACCATGGCCAAGGGTGCTAAGAACGGGTCTATAGCAAGACCAAGAGCATTTTCACGAGTCGCAAGGGCCGAGGACACCGTCTCTGGCGAATTCAAACATCTGAACTTAAAGGCCAATAACGCATTAACCCAATAGTGATTGGGCAGTTAGAGCTGCGGCCAATCGCCTAGGGCGACAGATTGCGCTCAGTCCTTCTTAATAGGATTAGGCATGTTTCCCTTTCTTCATGGCAAGCCTCGGGGTCAATATCGACCACATCGCCAACGTGCGTCAGGCTCGCCAAACCGTTGAACCAGACCCAGTTCTCATGGCCACGCTGGCGGAACTAGGTGGAGCTGATGGCATCACAGTGCATTTGCGAGAAGATCGGCGTCATATCCAGGATCGTGATCTGGAGCTTCTTCGGATGACAGTTCGCAGTCGTCTCAATCTGGAGATGGCGGCTACTTCGGAAATGCTAGGGATCGCTTTGAAGGTAAAACCTGAGATGGTGACTCTTGTGCCAGAACGAAGAGAGGAGGTAACTACAGAAGGTGGCCTCGATGTGGCGGCCCAGGAGCCTTCTCTGCGTGACATTGTCGATCAGTTACAGACTGCGGCAATCCCAGTCAGCTTGTTTGTGGACCCTGTCTCAAAGCAATTAGAGGCATGCTCTAGTTGTGGTGCTCGCTGGGTGGAACTCCATACAGGGGCCTATGCAGAAGCCTGCTGGGCTGAGCAACCCCTTGAGCTGGCACGTTTAACAGAAGCCACGGCAAGGGCACGCAGTCTCGGTTTAAGAGTGAATGCCGGACATGGCTTGACTTACCAAAATGTTGAACCCGTGGCAGCTATTGAAGGGATTGAAGAACTTAATATCGGTCACACGATCGTGGCTCGCTCGATCGCTGTAGGTCTGCAAGAAGCGGTAAGAGAGATGAAGCGTCTGGTACAGAATCCTCGACGAGACCCTCTATTCGGAAGCCAGTAAGGATGAGCAAGCATTATTTCGTCGCTGCCAGTGAACGTCTACTTACTGAGCACACCATGCAGGAGTTGCTGCGAGAACGCACGCGCCACTATGACGAGCTAAATAAAGCGATCGACTTCTGGCTGATATCTAGTCCGGCTTTTTTGAAAGCCCCTGAACTTGCCGATTTGGGCAAAAAGATCCCTCAGCCTGCAGCAGCTTTGGTCTCGACCGATCAAAATTTCATCAGGTTTATGAAGCTCAGGTTGAAGTTCGTAGCGCAAGGTGAGTTCGAGGCTCCAAGCTCGAATATTCCTGATCCTCTTGCTGAAGCCTGAAAACAGGCTCTTGAATATCAAGTAATCAGAATCTGAATAGGCCTAGAAAGCTGCGACTGCCAGAAGCGTTTGATTTAGTAGCAGGGTCGTCCTGTTTGTAACGGGGTTTGGTCTCGCCGATGGTGATTAGGGCCTCTTTCTCTTTCCACCAGATCCAGTCACGGATTGGTGGTGTTGTCATTAAATCTTCCCGGGTAAGACCAAGGCCAAGTTTGGCTGAGGCCCCGAGAAGTACGTCCAGCATTGCTTCTCCGTCCTCGCAACGCGCCAAAGCTTCATTGGTGCTCTCAGCACCATTGAGGGCTTTTACGAGCAAGTCCACTCGTTTGATAACCGGCAACGTGCGTGGATCCAAATCAGCCACCTCAAGATTGTTCACCGTACGCAGTACCAATGACATATGGCTATAGCTCAGGCAGAATCTTGAAGAGAATGTTTCTCCGATTGTGAATTCACCCTGCGAACATCATTGGGTGATTGGAGATGTACATGGCTGTTATGAATCCTTGTTGCAGCTACTCGAGGTGTTCCCTAGTTCGGCTCAGCTTGTCTTTTGTGGAGATGTGATCAATCGTGGTCCAGCCATTGAGGCCACCATGTTGCTTGTTTGGGAACTGGTCTGTAAGGGTCGTGCTATTTGGTTGCGAGGTAACCATGAACAGCATCTGATCAATTGCCTGGAGGCAGATCATCAAGATTGCCGGGCTGCGTTGCTATCGATTGACACTTACAGGCAATTGGGTGATGAGCTGGCTCGAGAGTGGCTTGGCCGGTTGAAAGGGCTGCCTCTTGTTTACAAAGCCAATGGGTGGATTGCTACTCACGCCGGCTTAGATCTTAATGGCAATCCAGATTTGAGCATTCGCAACTCATTCTGGGAGGATTACGACGGTCGCTATGGACGCGTGGTAGTCGCTCATACTCCCCGTCCTCAGGTAGAGCGCCATCGCCATATCGTGATGATTGATACAGGTGCTTGTTATGGGGGGGCGCTCAGCGCCTATTGCCCAGAAAGTGATGCGGTTGTTCAGGTTTGCGGTGATCATCGACTGAAAAAACGTTGGTCAGCCGATCTCAATAAGCTCAAAGAGGTAGTGCCTCGAGAGATGACTACTTCATCACCTTCGGTTTTAGCTAAGCCTTGCTGACTATCTATCGCAGCAATCGAGCGGAGTGGTTGGCTCGATTGCTGGCTCAACAGCTAAGTCTTGCGCCACCAGGTTTGTTCGACTCCGTAGATGTAGTAGTGAATACCTGGCCTACTAGCCGCTGGTTGGGAGAACAGTTGGCAATCGTCAATGGCGTTAGCGCTTTGGTGCGGTTCCCTTTCCCTGGATCACGTTTGCGGCAGTTGGTTCGAACCGTCTTGGGGATCGATAGTGATGCTGAGGATCCTTGGCGCGCTAGTCGACTTGTATGGCCTCTGATCGATGTATTGCCGCAGGTTTTACAGACAGAAGAAGCTGCGCCATTAAGGGAGTGGATTAATCGTCAGCCATCCCAGCCAGGTCAGCTGAACCGAGAGCAATGGCAACTGGCAAGAAGCATTGCCGATGCATTTGACGACTACGCCCTATACCGCCCGCAGTTGATCTATCAATGGCTGGAGGGTGGTGATCAGCTCTCCACTTCTTCTCAAGAGCTTCCATCTCAACTGCGCTGGCAACCGCAGCTACTGCGCTTATTGGCTGAACGTTTGGATGCTGAGCCGTTTGGACTTCAGGTGCATAGGGCAGTTGCAATGCTGCGAGGTGGGGAGCATCCCGCCAAGGCACTGCCAAGTCAACTGCGGCTTTTTGGCTTGAGCAGTCTTGCTCCGGTGCAAATGGAGTTGATCCAGGCCCTCTCCGGGGTGATTGATGTGCAGATGTTCTTGCTCACTCCTTGTCCAGATTTATGGCAGCGTTGCCGTAGCAGAAGGGAGGCGTTAGGTCATCAATGGATCGAGCCAGCTGATGGTTCTTGGTTGCTCGAAGCGCCGCGCTTAGAAGCCACGCTTGGACGAATGGGTGCGGAATTTCAGCAGTTATTAGAAGGGAGCGGTGAGAGTCAGCTTGGCCAGTGGCAGGAGGGTGATCTTTTTGCCGCACCGGCCACCATTGCCTGTGAATCAGGAACAGAACCCACTCTGCTCGAGCTGCTTCAGCAGCAGCTCGTTTCACCAGAGGATCAACAACCTTTGCGTCGTAGGCAAGAGGATGGCTCTTTGCTGTTTCTGGCTTGCCCTGGGCAATGGCGCCAGGTGCAGTTAGTTCGTGATCAAATCTTGCAATGGTTTGCTGCTGATCCCAGCCTTGAACCACGTGATGTACTGGTGATGACACCCCAGGTCAGTCGCTTTGCTCCTCTGCTGGCCTCGGTGTTTAACGATGCTGCGGCCACTGGTGTGGATCTTCCTTGGCGGATTACAGATCGCAGCCAGCAAGATAGTCCTGGGATAACGCAGGGGTTGTTGCAACTGTTGCAAATTGCGGGCGACAGACTTACTGCTACCGCTCTAGAAGGCTTGCTCGCTAATCCAGCCATACAGCAACAGCAGGGTTTAACTCAAGACGATGCCGGCAGCGTTAGTCGTTATTTGCAGCTTACGGGATTTCGTTGGGGACTTGATGCCGAAGAGCGTGGTGGTGACGAGACCCATAGCCTTAGCTGGTGTTTGGATCGTTGGCTACTTGGCTTGGTGCTACCTAGTTCTCCAGGGCTGGCACCTGGAGGAGTAGCACCTTTTGCAGAGGGACTTGAACCAGCCCAGCTGGCTAAATGGTGGCAACTTTTGGCGCAGCTCTGTAGGCAACTTCGTGAGTTACGTCGCCCTCGCAGTTGCCAAGCCTGGGTTGTGCTTTTGCAGGATTTTGTAGAGGAGTTGTTTGGTGATGGTGGCCCCTGGGCCTGGGAGCGACAGTCTTTGCTTGTGGCATTGGAGGACTGGCGACAGGTAGGAGTCGATTGTCCATTGTTGCTGGAAGCTGCCGTTGTTGCAGACGTTCTCAATGAGGCGCTCTCTGTAGATAGTGGCAGGTTTGGCCATCGCAGTGGTGTGCTCACGGTGAGTGCTTTGGAGCCAATGCGGGCAATCCCTCACCGCGTGATCGTGCTGATGGGATTAGATGCTGACGTATTCCCTCGTCATCGCGAACGAGCTGGCTTTCATTTGCTGGAACATCAGCGTCAATTAGGCGATCCATGTAGTAGTGACCAAGATCGTTATGTGCTGCTGGAAGCATTGATGTCGACCCGACAGCATATGTTGGTCACTTGGAACAGTCGTGATGAGCACACTGGCGAATGTCGCCCTGCTTCTAGTCCGGTGCAGCAATGGCTTGGTCAGCTGCAGCATGAACTCGGCGATGAGTCGTTTCAAGGACTATGTCGAGAACCAGCTGCCAATCCACTTGATCGCAGTAATTTTCTTCCTCAAGGGAATCAACCCGCTCCTAGCTGTGACCATCGACATTTAGAAGCGCGCCGCTGGCTGGATAAAACCTTGGTGCCTCCATCTCTTGCCCTAGCGCTTCCTTTGAGTTGGAGTCCTGTGAAAGAGGAAGTTTCAACTGCTATCTCCTCTGAATTATTGCTGCGCTGGTTAATCGCTCCTCAGTTGATCTGGCTAGAGCAATTTCAACTCAAACCACGCGAATGGCTTGATCCTGTTGAAGACTTGGAGGTTCTTGAGCTAAATGAATTGCAACGGCATGGTCTGCTTAGGCAACGATTAGCAGAATTTCATGACCAACTTGCTAATGATGAAATTGGTTTACTGCAGCGAACAGCCATAGGCGATTGGAATCATCGCTATGCCGGTCAAGGCACACTTCCACCTGGAGCAGCAGCCATCTTGGAAGCTGAACGTCTAGAAAATCGTTGGCAACATCTACAGGCAATTCTGCTGAAGATTGGCCCATGCTTTAAACGGCGTCTAGATCTGGCTGACGGTTCCAGGCAAATGCTTTGGGCTGGCGAGACGGTTGTGGTGGTGCAGCCAGGACAATTGAAGCCAAGGGGGGTCATGGAGGGATGGCTAAGCCACCTGCAGGTTTGTGCAAATGACACTGCACCTGCTGCAACTGTTGTAGTGGCACGCTGTGGCTCTGCAATTAAAAAGGATCAATTTGAGATTGTCCTGCGCTGGCAGCCACTACCAGCTGAGCAAGCAAGAGAACACCTTGATGAGTTGGGGGCATTGGCTTCTAAGGGCTTAAGTCAGTGTTGGCCAGTACCCCCTACCAGTGGCTGGGCGATGGTAAACGCCAAGCGCAAATCTGCTGCTAGGGCAGATCAAGTCTTCCGTGAGCATTGGAATGGAGGATTCAAAATCCAGGGAGAACGTGATCACGCTGAGATGCAGCTTTGCTTTGGTGTGAACTGTGATGCTTCAGATCTTCTCAAAAGCGCTGGCTTTGAGGAGGCTTGCGACAGCCTCTATGGCCCATTGTTTGACACATTGTCTCCATAGCAGCATCTGAGGTTGAATGTCATTGTTGATGTCGAACACAATTCCATACTTCCTGACTTGGGTCTGCGCAGAATTGTTTGAACGCATATAAGAACTAACTCTGATGTCATCTCCCTCAACGCAATCCCCCGCTGATTCTTTCAAGAGGGCCCTAGCAGGCTGGGGATTGAGTTGGGGCGGCTGGTTGGACAATCGTCAGGGTGAGTGGTGGCTGTTGGCACAGATCATCCTGATAACGGCCCATCTTTTGCCCCCTTGGCCTTCATTAAGTCGCTGGGGATATGCCTGGCCGCTGCCAATATCCATCTTTGGAGTATGCCTTTTTTGTGTGGGGATGCTTTTTGTGGTCCAGGCTTTTTGGCGCCTTGGGACAAGCCTTTCACCACTCCCTGATCCAAAGCCCGGTGCTGCCCTTGTGACTGTGGGGATTTATCAACGCTGCCGCCATCCTCTTTATCAAGCGCTGTTGTTGTGCTCCTTCGGGGTTGTGATTGCCCTTGGCAGTCTTTTGCATTTGGCGTTGTTTTTTGCTCTTTGCCTACTACTTAGAGGAAAGGCGCGAAGGGAGGAGCGAAAGTTATTGGTAGTGCATCCGGAATACAGTGCATATCGCGCTAATACACCGGCGATCATCCCTGGGTGGCCTTTTTTGGATTGGCGGTGCTGAATACTCCATGACCTTCCGATACTTATGGTCAAAGAGATTGCAAGAGCAGCGGACGAGCTTATGAAATTCGTCAATTAGACCGGCCGCACTGCAATGGATCAAGCAAATAGAAAACCTGAATTCCGTTTCGAAGCAAACGAATATCCCCTTGGGCCTGGTCTGCGTTTATTAGAAGCCAGTGCAGGCACGGGGAAGACTTTTGCTCTTGCTCATCTGGTCCTACGTCTACTCACCGAAGGCGGACGCCAGATCAGTCAGCTTTTGGTGGTGACTTTTACTGAATCTGCAGCAGCAGAGTTGCGCTCTCGGATTGGCAAACGTCTTGAAGATGCCCTCACAGGTCTGGAATCGTTTCAGCATCAAAGTGCTTTTAATTCGCCTGATCCAGTGCTGGATCAATGGCTTCTACAACAAGGTTCTAATTCATCTAAACGCAATCAATGGATTTGCTCACTCCTAGAAGCACTTGAGGGTCTAGATCGGGCTGATATCACCACCATCCATGGCTTCTGCCGGCGCACCTTGCGGCGTCAGGCACTTGAAAGTGGTGCTGCTGTGGACCCACGACTGGATGACACAGGGGCAAAACTTGCTCTTGAAGTTGCCCATGACTATTGGCAGCAACAGATCCTGGCACTAGCCCCCCAGCATGTGCGTGGCCTTCAGCATGCTGGCTTGAGCGTAGAGAATCTGGCAAAGGCTCTGCTCAAAGTCGATGGTGATCCCAGTTTGGATCTTGATATTCACCTCAGCAATCTGCAGTCGTCACATCTACTCGTAAGTCAGTTCGATAACTACCTTCAGAGTTGTTGGCAGCAGTTTTCTGATCAATGGAAGCGACACGGAGCTGAATTGGATGCCGCTCTATCGAGTCGTTCTGCTGATTGGCGCAGTCTTGGTGCCCAAGACACAAAACCCTTTAGTCCTAAACCTAAAAAAGATCGCTGCGACATCCTCACTCGCTGGCTCGAGGTTTTGTCTCAAGACCTCGATGATTCTGATCACTCTTTTGTCCCTTCCTACGGAACTATTCGTGATCAAACCCTGCTCAAGGATTATTTTCATCCAGCTGTTGTTTGCAATGTTGCTCGGCGCTGCGGTGAGGTAAACCCTGCTCCACTTAAGCCCTCATTGCAGAAATCAATTGCCGATCTTTGTGATGGCCCTGCTGAAGAGGTGTGGACGCATGCTTTGCATTGGGGCATAAATGCGCTGGTTGAGCGCCGCCGCCGCCGGGGTGTGATGAGCTACGCAGAACTTCTCTCTGCATTGGATCCCAAATCTCAAACCAAGGTCACTAATCAGCCCCATTGCGATCAACAAGCACCATGGCTTGATGCTCTGCGTCGACGTTATCGGGTCGCTCTGATTGATGAGTTTCAAGACACTGATCCTGTGCAATGGCGTCTGCTTGAGCAGGCTTTTGCCCATAGCCCTGACCATCTTCTGTTGATGGTTGGTGACCCTAAGCAGGCCATCTATCGATTTCGTGGTGGTGATCTCAACACCTACCTTGATGCACGCTCTAAGGTTGATCGCATCGATGCACTGATTGATAACTTCCGGACAACGACTAAGTTGCTTGATGGATTGAACCAGTTGATGGCTCCAGGCTTGAGGCGTTCTAATCTGGGTTGTCCACCGTTAACCGCTCGCAGTGACGCAACATCACTGCCATTGCCCCTTGGTGTCAATCCACTTCAACTGCTCAATTTGGATGATGCCACTCATTCAACAGGGGCCCAGCCTGCTTCTTTGAGCTCCAAAACCAAACTGGAAGAGCAGATCCCAACAGCAGTGGCCCATGCTGTTTTAGATCTTCTGCAGAGCGATTCTTGCAACTTAAAGCCCGCTGATATCTGCATTCTCGTTGGTCGACATCGACAGGCAGCCAGCATTCGAGAGGGCCTTGCTCTAGCTGGAGTACCCACTCGACTTGTTAGTCAGGGGGATGTTCTCAACAGTGAGGCAGCCCAAGTCTTACAACGTTTTCTCGATTGTTTGGCCAGGCCTGCCCATAGCAGCAGTTTGAGGCTTTTGGCCTGTTCAGCTTTGATGCAATGGAATACTCAGCAGCTCGCTGATGCTGAAAGCAACGGTGAACTTGATCAGCTTGCACTTCGCTTCAGGAATTGGGCCACCAATCTTCCCCGTCTAGGCCTTATGGGCTGTCTTGCGGAGTTACTAGAAGGCCGCACCATCGCTGATCTCTCCGAGCGCGGAAGACTTTTGGGAGATTTATATCAATGTGCACAGCTCGTGCAGGAGGTGATTCATCGTCAGGGCTTGGATGCGTCAACCGCAGCTGATTGGTTGCGTCGCCAACGACTACAACCAGTAGATCCTGCATCAGATGATCGACAACCTCATAGTGATGTGGCTGAGAGTGCGGTCGCTGTGGTCACAGTTCATCGCAGTAAGGGGATGGAATATTCAGTTGTGATTTGTCCTTACCTCTGGCAAGTACCTTTTATTCCCAGTGGACCTCTTTGGAGATCTGGCTCAGAGTCGCGTTGGTGTGTGGCACTTAGCACAGGCTGGGGGAAGGGATGGGAGCTCGCTCAAGAGGGGCAAAATGCATACCTGCAGGAAGCAGAACGTCTTGCCTATGTGGCGATCACTAGAGCCTGCTCTCTTCTGATGCTGGTTTGGGCTAGGGGTTCTAAACAGGAGGGAAATCCTTTGATCTCTTGGCTGTTTGGTCCAGATGCGATCGATGCCTCGATGCAGGACCTCACCTCAGTACGAATGAATGATTGGCTGGATTCTCAGCGGGTAGAGATCAGCGTTTTACCTGCTCAGCTGACTTTGAATAAAAGGCATTGGCGGGCGCCACCGCCAGCAGGCGAGTTGGTTCTAGGACCGATACCGCAACGTCTCCTTGATCGCTCTTGGGGGCGTAGTAGTTATTCCGCCTGGGTTTCTGGCGTTCATAGAAATGATGGCAGTGCATCTTCTGATCCTCTTGAGTTGGAGGAAGGTCGTGATCGGCAGCAGAAGAATCCTGAAACCTCACCCAACCTTCAGGGGCAAAGCGCTATTGATGAAGCTGTTGTTTCTAGCCAAGAATCAACTTGGTCCGAACAGGGCCCTCTTGCTCAATTTCCTCGTGGAGCAGGAGCAGGAGACTGCCTGCATCGGATTCTTGAACGACTGGATTTCTGCAAGCCATTGCAAGATCCAAATGCTGTCATGGTGATTGAAGAGGAGCTGCGACGAGCAGGTCTTGACATCAATCTGCGCGCCGCTGTTCAAGATGGTCTTGAGAGGGTGTTAAACACTCCCATTGGGAGTGTGCTTGGCGATCTTTGTCTGAATCAACTTCACGAGAAACGTCGCATTCATGAACTCAGCTTTGATCTCCCGATTGCTCATCAAGGGAAGGTGTTGCGTTCGTTGGACCTCGCTAGAGCTTTTCAGCTAGATCCAATGGCTCGTTTTGGAGAAACCTATGCAAAACAAATCTCTAATCTCAGTGTCTGGAGTCGTGGCTTCCTAACTGGTTCGATTGATCTTGTGTTCACTGACTCAGAAGACCTTGCAGAGGCGCGTTGGTGGGTTGCTGATTGGAAAAGTAACTGGATTGGTCGGCGTAACCCAGATGGTCAAGTTGCCGCTTGTGGTCCGTTTCACTACGACGAAGGGGGCATGGAACAGCAGATGCTTCTTCATCATTATCCTCTTCAAGCTCATCTCTATTTAGTGGCACTGCATCGTTTTTTGCGCTGGCGGTTGCCGAACTATGAGCCAGAGCGCCATTTAGGCGGATATGTCTACGTATTCCTAAGAGGTGTTCCTGGTGCTAAGGCCATGGCTGGTAATTCTCTTGATCAACCTGTCCCAGGACTGATTGTGGAGCCATCACCGTTGCAGCGGGTCATGTTCTTGGATCGGTTGCTCGAGCAGGGAGGACAATGAGTCAAAACGATTCAACCAGTTGGCCACCCGCTCTTTCTAGGGCAATGCATCAGACGCTTTTGAGATGTCTTCCCCCCAGGGTTTCATCACCTCATCTTGAGGATTTAGTGAATGCCTTGATGGATGCACTGGCTCGAGGTGAGTTAGAGCTGAAGCTAACCCCTGCATCTTCTCCTGATGAGTTAAAGGCAAAGGGATGGCCGGAGGCTCATCATCAGGCCCTACTTGCCAGTGGTTGGCTTGAAGGCGATGCCGCTCCGATGATTTTAGATGGCAATCAACTTAGTTGGAGCCGCTGGTATGGCGATATGGAGGCCGTGATTAGTGAACTTGTTAATCGGTCGATAGTGCATCAGGAGAACGCCAAAGTCACAACATCAACGACTCTTCAAGCTTTGTCTGATGGGCTTAATCGAGAACAACAGGCAGCCGTAGAGGCTATTGATACCTATGGCGTTATCTTGCTCAGTGGTGGACCTGGAACTGGCAAAACCAGCACGATTGTGCAAATGCTGGCGAGGGCTTTAAGCCAGCAACCCGCGTTGAGAATTGGTCTTGCTGCACCTACTGGTAAAGCGGCAAGGCGTTTGCAGGAGACAGTCCGCAACGGTCTTCAGGCAATTCCTACCCCTCAGCGGCAGGAGTTGGCCACCCTTCCTTGCAGCACTCTTCATCGATGGCTACAAGCTAGTCCTGGTGGATTCGGCAGGCATCAACAACATCCCCTAATGCTTGATTTGCTCGTCATTGATGAAATGTCGATGGTGGAACTAGCCCTCATGCAGGCGTTGCTAAATGCTTTGCCTACTAACAGCAAACTTGTGCTAGTCGGCGATCCTGATCAGTTGCCTCCTGTGGGGAGTGGAGCGGTTTGGCATCGGCTCCAACAGGGAGATGTTCGTCAACAGTTCAATCATGGTGCAATTCATTTGCACCAGCTATATCGAAACCGTGGTGAGTTAGCCAATCTCAGTGGAGTCCTGCGTGATCAGGGACCTTTTGCTTTTTGGCAACAACTCTCTTTGCTGCCAAAGTCAGCAAATATTGAGCAGCACCATTACAGCCTCAATGGCATGCCAAAGCTTTTGGATCGGCACCTGCAGGAGCACAGCAGGACCCTGAAACGCCTAGCTGAAGGCTTGACGGCAGAGCTAGTTGATCACGCTTATGGCTCAACAATGACTGCCGCTAATCTTTCAGTTGCAGCAGAGCCTTTGTTTGATTGCCTCGATCGGTTAATGGTGCTTTGTCCGAAGCGACGTGGCCTCTGGGGCGTTGAAGATGTTCATAGAGCTTTGTTGGGTCAATATTTTGAGGCGGGTGTGGCTCACTGGCCATTGGGAACACCAGTGATGTGTGGTGAGAACCAACCGGAACTGGGATTGGCAAATGGTGATGTTGGCCTTGTCGTTGGAGAAGGCGATAACCGTCGCTTGCTGTTCCGTGTGATCCCTGATCAGGGTGAATCGACCATAAGCTTGATTCACCCAGCCCGACTTGGCTTAGTGGAGCCAGCCTTGGCCCTTACCATTCATAAGTCTCAGGGAAGTGAGTCTGAACATGTGATTCTTCTCTGGCCGGATGTCACTGCTGTGACGGATTCCACTGTTGATGGCCGAAACACTGTTTCCAACTATGAGAGAAGACTTATTTACACCGCCATCACACGGGCCCGTCAGCGAGTTGATCTGATTACGCTAAAACCATCTACTCGTAGTGACGGCTGAGGTTGGTGCCGTCATGCTGAACGCAACTATCAGTGGAGGCATGAGGGTGGATATCCCGAGAATTGTGCGTCCTTGGGGTTGGTATCAAGATTTATTAGAAGGAGAGGGGTATAAGGTCAAGCGCTTGTTGGTTTTAGCCGGCCAGCAACTCAGTTTGCAACGTCATCAACATCGAAGCGAAAACTGGACTGTGGTCTCAGGTCGAGGACAGCTCTTCTGTGAAAACACTTGGCATCAAGCTTTTGTTGGCACCACTTTGCATATTCCTTGCCGAGCGATCCATCGAGCTCGTGGAGGCCAAAGCGATCTGGTGATCATTGAGGTTCAGCATGGCCAGCGGCTTGAAGAATCGGATATCGAACGCCTTGATGATGACTATGGCCGGATGATAAGTTAGCCGTTCAACCTTTGAAGTAAAGGCGAGGCAACACAACGCGGTTAACTGCGTATGGGACGTTGTCTGTCTGATTTAAAGGATCAATCAGGCCAACGCCTTTTTTCGATGACTAATACAAAAGCGCACGAGGAAGTCTCGTGTTCAGTAGATACAAACGTGTCTGAGAACCATACGGCTACAGCGGATGCTGTTCTGTCTGGCGTGGTTGACGAGACGAATCACGACAATTCAAGCGAGAATTCAGTTGTTAATTCAGCTGATGTTTCTGAAGATCTCGAAGCGACACAACCAGTGTCCGAATTCGAAGGTTTTGGCTTTAGTGAACCTCTGCTGAATACCCTTGCCGCAAAGGGATACAAACACCCCTCTCCTATACAGAAAGCAGCTTTCCCTGAACTGATGTTAGGCCGCGACCTTGTTGGTCAGGCTCAGACGGGCACAGGTAAAACAGCAGCCTTTGCGCTGCCTCTTCTTGAACGTCTTCAAGAGCAGGGCAAACGCCCCCAAGTGCTGGTACTGGCTCCCACTCGCGAGCTGGCCATGCAAGTTGCGGATTCCTTTCGCGCCTATGCCGCTGGCCACCCTCATTTGAAGGTTCTTGCGGTCTATGGCGGAGCTGACTTTCGCTCCCAGATTAATACGCTCAAGCGTGGCGTGGAAGTGGTTGTAGGGACCCCGGGTCGTGTGATGGACCACATGCGACAGGGCACTCTCGACACCTCTGGCTTGAGGTGTCTGGTGCTTGATGAAGCTGATGAAATGCTGCGTATGGGGTTTATTGATGATGTCGAATGGATTCTTGAGCAGCTGCCGGAGGAACGCCAGATGGTGTTGTTCTCGGCCACGATGCCTTCAGAGATTCGCAGACTTTCAAAGCGCTACCTACGCGATCCTGCTGAGATCACTATCAAGAGTCGTGAACAGGAGTCTCGTCTCATTCGTCAGCGTTGTATCACCCTCCAGAACAGTCACAAAATCGAAGCTCTCAAAAGGGTTCTTGAGGCTGTTACTGGTGAGGGTGTGATTATCTTTGCCCGCACCAAGGTGATCACCCTCACGGTGGCTGAGTCCTTGGAAGCAGCGGGACATGATGTCGCTGTGCTTAACGGAGATGTCCCTCAAAACCAACGTGAACGAACAGTTGAACGCTTACGCAATGGCAGCGTGAATATCTTGGTTGCCACTGATGTTGCAGCTAGAGGTCTTGATGTGGATCGCATTGGTTTGGTAATTAACTACGACATACCTTTCGATGGCGAGGCCTATGTACATCGCATCGGACGTACCGGCCGGGCTGGCCGTAGTGGAGAGGCCATTCTGTTTGTGAACCCCAGGGAGCGTCGTCTTGTTAGCAGCCTTGAACGAGCTGTGGGACAACCCATTGAAGCAATGGATATCCCAAATAATGCTGCCATTAATCAGAGCCGTTGTGATCGGCTTCGTCAACGTCTCATCACTGCTGCTAACGCAGAGAGAGAAAACTCTGAAGAGACTGCCTTGCTTCAGGAGTTGATTCAAGGTGTCAGCCAGGAACTTGAGCTCACTACAGAGCAATTGGCTTTCGCGGCTTTAAACCTTGCCGTTGGTTCAGCACCATTGTTGGTGAAGGGCGATGAGGGTTGGTTGCAGCAATCAGCCCAACGAAATCGGCGGGACGATCGTCGCGATGGTGGTCGCGATGGTGGTCGAGGTGGCTCTGGCCGAAGGCCTGAGCGTGGTGTATCCAGGCCTCCGGAAGATCACATGGATAGGTTCCGCGTGGAGGTGGGTCACAGAGATCGTGTCAAACCAGGCAACCTGGTTGGTGCTATCGCCAATGAATCCGGGCTTGAGGGGCGGATGATTGGTCGTATCCAGATTTTTGATTCTTATAGCCTGGTAGATCTTCCGAAAGGAATGCCGGAAGATGTCTTCAAAGATCTCAAACGGCTCAAGGTTATGAATAAGGAGTTGCACATTCAGCGCACTACATAATTTTCACCGATGACTTTCTTGCACCGGATTTGTTTATTAATCAGCTTGGCCAGTGCACTTTTTGGCATATCAGAGGCTCAGAGCCTGACTCAAAGCAGCGAAGAAGAGAACCCAATCAAAATGATTTGTTTGATGAGCTTCAAAGCAGCTATGGCAGATGCAGGTAAGACACCTCCAGAAGGCATGGGGCAATTTACCTGCAAATGCTTCTTGGATCAGGTGAATGCAGGAGCCTCAATTGGCACGGCACAGTCAGTATGCAAAGTCAAGGCAGCTGCCCATTACAATCTTTAGACCTGACTTTGGATATTTTCTTGTAAACACTGGAGCTATGTTTAAAAGAAAGCTGGTCAAATAGCTGGAATGATTGTGACTAACTAACTACTAGCATCTAAACACTTTGTGCAATAGGACCTTTGGCAGGTTTTATTGATCCCCTTGTTTGAGCTCTTCATTTCAAACTCGCTTTGCAGTGAGAAGACAGAAAGCCCTCATAAAGCTCATGATCAGGATTTGCTGAAAATGGCCTGATTTTTTAGCCAAAGAGCACTCTGTTTGCAGGTTTTGGAGATTTTCCTGAGCTTCTGACACGCGCACCTGTAACTTAGTAGTGCATCAGCTTCAGCTCACCGGCTCCAAACGGCTCGCTCCCTAGGCTACGGCTTCCCGGCTCCAGCATTCAAGGACTTTCCTTTTCGGACCAAGGCTTCACTGATCAAATCCCATCGGTCCTATTAGGAATGACCATTTACATTGGCAACCTCTCTTTCCAG
Source organism: uncultured cyanobacterium (assembly GCA_913047395.1). Taxonomy (GTDB): domain Bacteria; phylum Cyanobacteriota; class Cyanobacteriia; order PCC-6307; family Cyanobiaceae; genus Prochlorococcus. The sequence goes on along the minus strand of CAJWUF010000009.1, from coordinate 4,503 downwards.
GCGGAACAGGAGGACTTGCTAGACCTGTTCAGTCAGTACGGCGAAGTTAAGACATGCAGCCTTCCTCTCGATCGAGAGACAGGCAGAAAGCGTGGCTTTGCTTTCGTTGAAATGGCCAAAGATGAAGAAGAACAAAAAGCGATCGACGATCTACAGGACGTCGAGTGGATGGGACGAATGATTCGTGTGAACAAAGCAACCCCGCGTGAACGCACAGGCGGCGGCGGTGGCGGCGGCCGTGGTGGCTACGGCGGCGGCGGCGGTGGCGGTGGCGGAAACCGCTGGTAAATTCAGTTCATTGAACAATTCAAAAAGGCCACCGTTGTGTGGCCTTTTTTTGTCTTAACAGGCTTGCTCTCTTTCGATTAACTCGAACATTAGGTCCTTTTGCCAGGCACGTTTAAGAAGCGCCTGACTGTGATCTATCGAGCTCGTTTCTTGATTAGTCTCAGTGTTCAGGGCCGGAATGGCTGCACGAAGAGCATGTCTGCGTCTCTTTGCGGTGAAGCGATGAAATCGATTGAACGCTCGCGAACGGGTCATCGAACCTCTTCCATGGGTAATTGAGTTTTACCCCCTTAAATGCCAAAAGAAAAGTTCAGGAATGGTGACCTAGCAAAATTTAAGCAAAAACCGTGATTTGAATATTGAGCGCTTGAATGGAGTTACTGCCTAAAGCCATGGCTTCTTTTCGCATGCGGCGCACTGCCAGCTCCCTGCAGCGGCTCTTCAGCAGTCTTAGCTCTCAACGTCGCCTGATTCTGGCGGCCACCAGTTGCTCCATCCTTAATAAGTTGTTCGATCTCGCCCCACCGGTACTGATCGGTTTGGCTATCGACGTGGTGGTACATGAGCAGACCTCCTGGTTATCCCGTCTTGGCTTCAGCACTGTTCCTAGCCAGTTGGGATTACTTGCAGTGCTCTCTTTCTTGGTCTGGAGTGCTGAGTCTTTCTTTGAATATCTCTATGGAGTGTTATGGCGCAATCTTGCTCAGATAACCCAGCACAATCTTCGTCTTAAGGCCTACGGCCATCTGCAGAATTTGGAGATGGCGTTCTTCGAGGCCGATAGCAGTGGTCGGCTAATGGCCGTTCTTAATGACGATATCAATCAACTAGAACGTTTTCTCGATCATGGCGCCAATCAGATCTTGCAGCTGATAACAACAGTTCTTTTAGTTAGTGGGGTCATGGCAATAGTTGCACCAGGCGTTGCGTTATTCGCCTTTTTGCCAATACCAGTGATCTTATGGGGGTCAATTAACTTTCAGCGGCGGCTGGCTCCGCGTTACCGCGAGGTCAGAGAGAAAGCTGGTGAGTTGGCCGCTCATTTGAGCAACAATCTTGGTGGGATGTTTACTATCAAGAGCTTCGCAACTGAAGCCTGGGAACTTGAACAGATGCGCCTTCGTAGTGAGGCCTATCGGTACAGCAATAAGCAGGCGATTAAACTTTCTGCTGCTTTTATTCCTCTGATTCGCTTTGCCATATTGTTTGCATTTTTGGCGATTCTGGTGATTGGAGGACTCCAAGCTTGGAAGGGACAAATTGCAGTTGGGCTTTATAGTTTTCTGGTATTTATCACACAACGCTTGCTGTGGCCTTTGACTACTCTTGGTCACACCCTAGATGAATACCAACGCTCAATGGCTTCTGCTAATCGAGTGCTGGACTTAATTGATACTCCGATAACCATTTCGGAAGGATCAATGCCGCTTAGATTAGATCAAGTACGCGGTTCATTGCGATTTGATAATGTGGACTTCCATTATCAAGATCGTGCTCCTCTACTTAATAATTTCAGTCTCGATATTCCTGCTGGCTGCACTATCGGGATTGTAGGGGCCACAGGTTCAGGTAAAAGTACTCTGGTGAAGCTCTTATTAAGGCTCTATCCACTTAGTTCAGGACGGATTTTGCTAGATGGTCAGCCAATTGACATGCTCAGACTTCGAGACCTGCGCCGTTCGATTGCATTGGTAAGTCAAGAGGTATATCTATTTCATGGAACGGTTGCCGAAAACATTGCTTATGGCAGTCCAGAGATAAATCACGACACTATCAATAAGGCTGCGGTTTTAGCGGAAGCCGCAGAGTTCATAAAAGCCCTTCCGCATGGTTTCGAGACATTAGTGGGAGAACGCGGACAGCGTCTTTCTGGTGGTCAGCGACAACGGATTGCCTTGGCTAGAGCAATCCTTAAGCAGGCACCCATCCTGATTCTTGATGAGGCAACTGCGGCTGTAGATAACGAGACAGAAGCAGCAATCCAACGCTCCTTGTTGCATATCACAAAAAACCGTACCACTCTTGTGATCGCCCATCGACTCAGCACTGTGAGACATGCTGATCAGATTATTGTTATGGATAAAGGACGTATTATCGAGAAGGGAAGTCATAGCTTCCTTCTTAATCAATCTGGTATTTATACAGATCTTTGGAGAGTTCAGGCCGGTTTGCGCACGGACGAGCTGTTGAGTATCTAAAAATTATCGAATCAGTTAATCTAAATTGTTGATATGTATTTGTTTTTTTTACAAGCAAAATCCAAATGAGCTAATTTTTCAGGGAATCATTTCTTCAGCAGGTTCAAGCGGATTCTCATCGTCTGAATTCCTCAAATTGAGAAATTTTGTTATTGATTGCTGTGATGCCTTTCTTCCCTAGGAAGTAAGGGCATGGTCATTGATAATGATTAGAGACCCTGCTTTAGGTACTTTAAAGAAGTTCAGAGTGAACTTTGTACTGTTTTATTAGATCGATCACTCGCTTGGCTTCAAAAAAAAGGAGAAGGACGCTCTTGTTAAGGAAAATACAAAAGAGCCCTAAGATGCTGATATGAATCCTGAGCATCGCAGTATTTCTGGTTGGCGTCAGATGATCGCTGCCATTAGCGCTGGACTAATTGGAGGTCTTCTACTTTCAATTCCTCTAAGTCGATCATTGACAGCAAAGACTGCTCTGTCTACCACCCCCCTGTTCCCCGTAGTCAACCCCTTCCATGCATGGCAGGGCTCTGGTAACCGTGATGTCGTTGTACTCGGTTTGGATGCTGGACGTGGTAATACCGATGTGATCTTCACGATTCGAGTAAAGGGGGGCGAAACGCGAATCATCCAGATCCCACGCGATAGCTATGTCGATACGCGTAGTTTTGGGCCAATGAAAGTTAATGCGTTGTATGCATATGGTGGCACTAAAGCAGTAAAAAGTGAGTTAACTCGGCTGATGCATCGCCCCATTAACCATCACATTCTTATTAACCTTGAAGGCATAAGAACCATTGCTGATTTATTGGGAGGACTTGAGGTTGATGTACCCAAGCGTCTCTATTATCAAGATCATAGCCAGGGGCTTTATATTGATCTTCAGCCTGGCCTTCAGGTATTGAAAGGTCGTGATCTAGAGGGCTTTCTGCGTTGGCGCCATGATGGAGAAGGTGACTTTGGTCGCCTGCGACGTCAGCAACTAGTTCTCAAGAGTCTTTTTAGTAAGCTCACTAGGCCTGAGAGTCTTGTGCGGCTTCCTGCATTGATTGATGCAGCAGGTCGTAACGTCAAGACAGATATGGGACCCATGGAGATAGGAGGTTTAATCACAGCGATGGGTACCACTGAGCTTGAGACAACACGACTAGAAGCCAAGCCATTTTTCCTAAACGGAATTAGTTACTTAGAAACCCAATGGCCAGAGTAGGCTGACGCAATTGAAGGCAAACGCTGATATCATTTATTTCCATTGTATATAGATAGTTATTGGGATCTAAGAGTAAAATACCTCTGCTTTGAGGTCAAAGAAGGAGCTATTGGTATTAAACAATTGCCAGAGTTTAATGTTGATGACAAGAAGGAAATGGTCGGATAGGATAAGGTGAATAGTGAGTCTTCTTCTTATACCCCTGAGGGGACTGTTAATGTTTGCATGTTTTTAGTTATTGCGGCTTTTAATTGCTAAACCAAGAATGTAAATGATGTAATTACTCTTTCGAAAAGGCTCCTGACTTTATTCCAGCGAATTTCATTAGTGCTTGCTGCCAAGGTATATAAACGTCCGCGATCTACCACTACTGTGGCTAGCTCATGACGTTCTCGATCTTGTAGATGTACCGCGTACTCAAGGTCGTAAAAAATGTGACCTGATTCCTCACGTTGTTGGGCTTTAACTAGCTCTGCCTCGCGCCCACTGCCTTCAGGTGCAATGACATCGCGACTTAAGCGCTCGCCAACTGCTACTGGACTTCCTAGGCGTTGAAGCTCACCGTTGTTATCAACTTTCGATATGGCCAAACTTACGGTTTCGTCACTGTTGATTAAATCGTGGAAAACCACCTGAGGTCCTCCACTCATGGTCACACGGGTCCATCCTGTGGGGTAGAGGAACGCGTAGCGACCATCAGGGCTTTGGAAGGAGTTCATGCCAGCAGATGAACCACTACAGGCACCGAGCAACATCACAAGAGCACAAGCCAAAACCACACGAGAAGTGGAGCGCACAAGTTCAAGC
>CAJWUF010000008.1 GCA_913047395.1 uncultured cyanobacterium | reverse complement strand
GCTCTCGCTGAACGACACTCTGGCTTTACATTGGTTAACATCTACGGCCAACCCCCTTTCCGGGCAATCCATCCGTGCTGTTATCTATACCCGCAACCGACAGCCTGCGCCATAACAACGAGGCTCAGGTCCGTTGCTATCGCAGTCTTTTTTCAGATCGCATGGAGATGCGTGCCTCGCCTGAATGCGTGGCTGAATACCTCGACCACCATGAAGGCTGGTTTCAACGCTGCGCGGCTCCTATGAGGGTCAAGGCTCTCGACTCGCAGTCCTACGCCCTCACTCTTGGTCGTTTTAGCAATTTCGGCTTTGAAGTAGAACCGCGCATCGGCTTAAGGCTGCTTCCTCAGCAACTTGGTGACTATCAAATCATCACCATCGAGCCACCTCATGATGACCAGCCCCCTTGTCATCACTACGACGTGGACTTCAAAGCGGGTCTAAAACTGGAGCCACATGAGACGCCAGTCAGTGAGATGGCCGTTAGCAATACAACCGAGCAAACCACATTCGTAACCTGGAACTTGGACCTTTCTGTATGGATCCAACTACCAAAAGTGATCACTCTCCTGCCGGATGGTCTTGTGCAGACAAGTGGAGACCAGCTGCTCAGGGAAATCGTGCGACAAATCTCACGGCGACTGACCTGGAAGGTGCAAGAAGACTTCCACGCAAGCCATGGACTGAACTGCCCACCTCGTCGCCGAGCAGCCTTCTAAGAGCGTAAAAGCACTTGAGGGAAAGGTAAGGGTGCAAACCGATTCCCTAAAATGATCAAACGCAGTTCTTGGTAACGATGGCCGGCTCCGAAACCCCTACAGCAAAGGGATCCGACTCAGAAAAAAGCCCTCAAGCCAGAACATCGTCAGAATCAATCAACTATTTTGCCGAATTTGGAATTCTTGTACTCCGGCTTGGGGTGAGTATTTTGATGATCCACAACGGATTAGAGAAGCTCCAAAATCCAGACGGATTCTCAGAATTCGTGATCGGGCAATATCTTGACTTTTTACCAGGTGACCCTCTGCTTTGGACCTATACAGCAGCTTTAACCGAAATTATTTGTCCAATTGGAATAGCACTTGGTTTTGCAACCAGGCTCTGCGCACTTGGCCTGCTATCAACAATGACCTTCGCTATTGCCTTCCATCTGTTTGATACTGGGCTACAAGGCTTCCCCTTCGCCGTGGTCGAAAACCACAGCTATGCCTTTGAATTATCTGGCATTTACGCTACTACTTTCTTTTACTTCATTTGTGCAGGCCCGGGCAAATTCTCCCTTGCCGCAAGGAATAGAGCCAAGGCAGACTCAGTAAGAACAAAGCTTATCAAGGAAATAAATAAAGTTAAAATCTGAAGGGGCAAGATAACTCTTAAGCCAGAAGATTTTCACAGCTAAATATCAACTTTCATCCTCAATGCAAAAAGTGGCGCTTGCCGGTTAACACCATCGCAAGATCTAGCTCGTCGCAGACTGCAACTGAATCACCATCCCGCTTACTTCCACCAGGCTGGATCACAGCACTTATGCCATGGTTAGCCGCAAGACGCACTGTGTCGTCAAAGGGGAAAAAGCCGTCACTAGCCAACACCGCGCCCCTGGCCTGATCACCCGCAGCCTCAAGTGCTAAACGGGCCGCACCTACACGGTTCATCTGCCCTGCTCCAACTCCAAGACTCTGTCCCGCGCGGGCGACCACGATGGCGTTAGATCGCACGTGGCGCACCAAGCGCCAGGCAAAGGTGAGGTCTTCATTCTCCCCAGATGTAGGCAAACGTTTGCTGACCACCGTCCAAGCCGTGGGATCAATCAACTGATCATCCTGGTCCTGCACCAGCACCCCCCCAAGGATGCTGCGAATGTGATCACGACCAGCCGCATCAACGGCTGCTGGAGCTAATTCCAATACTCGTAGGTTGGCTTTACTAGCAAGAATTTCTCGAGCTTCCGGTTCAAATCCTGGCGCCACTACACACTCAACAAACAAACTGGTGAGCTCCCTTGCAGTAGCAGCATCCACGAGTCCATTGAGAGCCACGATCCCCCCGAATGCACTCACTCGATCGGCATCTAGGGCACGATTCAAGGCCGATGCCACGTTATTGCCAATCGCGACACCACAAGGATTGGTGTGTTTAACCACCACGGCAGCATGTTGCGCAACAGGATGAGCACCATCCATGCCATAGCCAAACTCCCGAACGGTGGCCAGTGCTGCCTCTAAATCGAGCAGATTATTGGTACTGAGTTCCTTGCCCTGCAACTGCATGGCACTGCCCCAACCCTGCTTTGGAGCGCTGTACCAAGCTGCCTGCTGATGGGGATTCTCGCCGTAACGCAGCTTCTGCTTTAGGGGGAGAGCCTCAAGCCAAGGGGAAGCAGCCTCAGCCAACTGTCCCTTCATCCAACGACTTATTGCCACGTCATACGCAGCCGTGTGTTCAAAAGCTTCAAGGGCAAGCTCCCGACGATGCTTGCTATCAACTTCACCCATGCCATCAGCTAAGACCGCCAAAAATTTGTCGTACTGATCCGGCCTAGTCAAAACAGCCACATGAGCATGATTCTTAGCCGCCGCCCGAACCATCGCTGGGCCACCGATATCGATATTCTCAATGGCGTTCTCCCAACTCACCTGCGGATTAGCCACTGTTTCCCTAAACGGGTAAAGGTTCACCACCACTACATCAATTAAAGGAATCTGCTGCTGCTGCAGATCAACCTCATGAGCAGCATCACCTCGCATGGCCAGGATGCCGCCATGAACCCGAGGATGAAGAGTCTTCACCCTTCCACCGAGAATTTCCGGAGCACCTGTGTGCTCAGCCACCCGCGTCACAGGTAGACCGGCCCCTTCAAGAACCTTGGCTGTTCCCCCACTAGAGAGCAACTGAAAGCCATAAATGCGATGCAAGGCTTCCGCTAGAGGCACAACCCCCTGTTTATCTGAAACGCTCAACAAGGCAATCGGAGCCATGGCAGCAAAGACGAGAGGCATTTCTTGGGCCAACCTACGCAGTAGCGATACGACTACTGGCGTGAACAATGACCTTGGCCTACTGCGCGAGACTCCCGCAGGGGCGCTAAACAGGCTAGTGCTGCTCCATGGCTGGGGAGCCGATGCAGACGATCTAATGTCCCTCGGCCGTGAGCTCTGCCAAGGCATCGAACATCGAATCGAGCTCGTAGCCCTACAAGCACCAGAACTGCACCCCCAAGGTATTGGCCGACAGTGGTATGGACTATTCCCCGCAGACTGGGCAGCCGTTCCTGATGCGGTCTGCCAACTTCAAACTCGTTTGCAAAACCTAGAGACCCCAACGATCTCATTAAAAGCAACGGCAATGCTGGGTTTCTCCCAAGGGGGAGCTATGGCACTAGCCAGTGGTTGTGCCCTACCGCTCGCAGGCCTTATCGGCTGCAGTGCTTACCCTCATCCAGGCTGGATGGCCCCAAGCACCCGCCCCCCTGTGCTGCTAATGCATGGTCGCCAAGACGACATAGTCCCCTACACAGCCTCAGAGGAACTAATCAAAAATCTAGAAACCAGCACCCTTGAAAAGACGCTAGTCGGCTTCGATGGCGGCCATGGCATCCCGGGGGAGTTACTCCCCCGGATGCAACAGGCTCTGAAATCCTGGTTTCTCTAACCAACCCCTACCCCTTCAAACGAAGGCGTACTCATATTCCTCAATCTCCTCCCAATCGTCAGATGTCAGTTCAAGACCTTCAAAGATGGTCTCTTCTCCGACAGAATCAACGATTAAGCGCAAAGAAGGGAAGAGAAAATGGTTCTCTTCGGCGTATTGAGCACTAAACAGTCCTTTCTCGCCCCAGAAAAAGCGATCAGTCGTGTGCTCGTTACGACGAACATTAAGAATCGCCGGTGAAACCAAGCCTGATTCAGCGATATAACGGCGAGCTGCCGTCACAGGCTTGTGTTCACCAGTTTCGAGATGGAACGTAGGCACATGAGCTAACACCCGTTGACCAGCCAATCGTCTGCGGCTGATCCGCTTGCGCTTCTTAGACATAAACGGGAAACTCCTTTGAAGGAGTGCGATGGAGACGGGAACGGGGCGACTTAGAGCCGTCCACTAGATGGTGTTCAGGCAAAAGTCTGAACATGACAGCGCCCAGTTATCAGCTGTCCGGAAGACAGGAGTAGCCGCACTGCAACTACACCCTGAGGTATCACTTTGAAAATGACCGGCCTAGGGCCGGTGCACAACAAAGGGCGCATCTACCTCTGCTGTAGCTTTGGTGGCACTATTTGTGCAACCTCTGCTGAGTCCGACTTTGGGCTTCCACCTCTTAGCGAGGCGGTTTTGATTAGTCGGTTCTCAAATTTTAATGCTTTTCTCTTAACTTTCAACTTGCGGGTCCGATCAGCCTCTTGGTGTCGGTGTCCATCAGCACATCGATTGCCATGCAGCTATCGAACCGGTTCCTAAATCTGGCGCAGCAACAGCTCAACAGCTTCGAGGCGGAAGCTCCCCTCACCCAACTTGTCGTCTACATAGCTCAAGCAAAAGACGGGCACCCCCCCAGCTTGGAAGCCGTAAGTCAATGGCCCACAACAAGAAACAACTCCCTGCCACCAGTAGAAGCAGACCCAGAGCTTCGCGCGGCCTCACCTGATAGACGCTGGTACCCCCTTCAAGAAGGCACGATCCTGCTTGGAGTGCTCAGAGCAGAAAAGCTCCTAACAGCTCCATCCTGGCCCGCCCGTCTAGATCGGCGTCTGCAGGCCACCGCCGGCGCCCTAACCCAATGCCTCAGTCTTGAGCTCGACCGCAACAGGCTGAGCAAGGAGCTAGCCGAGCAGCGCGAACAAATCAGCCTGATGGTGCATCAACTGCGCAATCCACTCGCAGCACTGCGCACCTATGCCCAACTATTGATGAAACGGCTTGAGCCAGACAATCGAAACCAAACCTTAGTGAAAGGTTTACTGAGCGAACAAGCACAACTTGATCGCTACATCTCCAGCCTCGATCAGATCGGCCAGGACAAGTGCTCCATCCAACCAGGCATTAATGCTCCATTGCTGCTGCCTCCATTACTGCCTCAAGCCACTGATCTCACTCTCAGGTCCTTAATAACACCACTAATCGAACGAGCTGCAGCCACAGCGACCCTGCAAGGGCGTCACTGGCATGGACCATCCCACTGGCCTGCCTGGACTGATCAGCTGCGTCCATCAGGAGATGGAGTAATAGCGGAAGTCGTTGCCAACCTGCTTGAGAATGCTTTCCGTTACAGCCCTACAGGCAGCGCTATAGGCCTTCATCTCCAGCAAAACGGACTATGCGTTTGGGATAGTGGCAGCCCAATTGCCAAGGGAGATCGTGAGCGCATCTTCAGCCGAGGCATCCGGGGTGAAGTCAATAGCGATAGCCCCGGAAGTGGTCTGGGCTTAGCCCTGGGACGTCAACTTGCTGAACAACTAGGAGGCTCGCTAGAGCTGATCTCCTCGCCAGCAAGTCTCGATCCAACCCTGCCAATTGAGGGGAATGCCTTTCTGCTCAAACTGCCGGCAATAACACCGCTAACAACAGAAGCGTGATTGTTTCCACCAGCACTAGCGACGCACCATAAGAATCGCCACTGTGGCCACCTAAGCGACGTCCAAGCACTTCAGGCACAAAAAACGCTGGCAAGACGCCCACCACGATCCCAACCATCAAGGTCATCTGACTAAACCGCCCCGCCATCAAAAAAGATGGCACCACTGTTAATGCGACAAGCAATACCAAGAATGCTGGCAATGCTTCCCGCCAGCCCTGGCCATAACGACGGTGAAAAGATGCAGTACCACTACATCCCTCACGCAAATAACAAAAACGACCCATTGCCCAAAGAGGCGCACAACGCCCCCAAAAAGCAGCAATTGGCAGCGCTAAAGGAGCTAAGGGACCTAACCGAAGCAAAGCTGCAATCTGAATTAATACGACCACAAGCAGAGCCTGAACCCCACTGGCTCCGACACGACTGTCTTCCATAGCTTGCAGACAACGCTCCCTTCCAGCCGCCAGGCCATCGGCCATATCCATCAACCCATCAAGGTGAAGACCACCAGTGAGCCAGGCACCCAGGCCTATCACCAACAGTGCCACCGCTGCCGTCGGCCAATTGGCACCGGTCAAGATCAGCCAAAGTAAAGACTGCAGCCCTCCCAACACCAATCCAATCCAAGGCGCAAAGCGAGCAATCCGCTCAAACCGCGGCTTAAGCAGAGGCCAAGCAGGCAAAACGGAATAAAAAACCCATGCTCCAGCCAAATCCCGGAGCCAGGAGGGAGCAGGCAAAATTTCCAAGCTCCATGCGAAGGCAAAGTCCAACGTAGGGTCAGGGACGGCCTGATGCCGCCTGACGCTGGAGCATCGCCTTACCACTGCCCGTGTTTGATTTTCAGATCAGCGCCAACTGTCCCCATACGAGTGCTCGGGTCGGCTCATTCCGTACGCCTCATGGGTCTGTATCTACACCTCGTTTCATGCCAGTAGGCACGCTGGGAACGGTGAAAGGGGTCTCCGCTACTCAACTAGCTGAAACCGGTGCCCAAATGGTGCTAGCAAACACCTATCACCTACACCTACAACCAGGCGAAGAAATAGTTGCTGAGGCCGGCGGACTGCACCGCTTCATGGGCTGGAACAGCCCACTACTTACAGACTCAGGCGGGTTTCAAGTGTTCAGCCTGGCGAAGCTGAATCGTATTGATGATCACGGGGTCGCTTTCCGCAATCCCCGCGATGGCAGCAAAATCCAACTCACACCAGAACGAGCTATCGAAATTCAAATGGCCCTCGGCGCTGATGTCGCGATGGCCTTCGATCAATGCCCGCCATACCCAGCAAGCGAAAGCGATGTGGAGACTGCCTGCCAGCGCACCCATAAATGGCTTGAACGTTGTGTAAACGCTCATCAACGCTCAGATCAAGCCCTATTCGGCATTGTGCAGGGAGGGTGCTTCCCTCACCTAAGAGAGCAAAGTGCTCGTGCCGTCGCCAGCTTTGATCTACCTGGCATCGCCATCGGTGGAGTCAGCGTAGGGGAACCGGTCGAGGAAATTCATCGCATCGTGCGTCAGGTCTCGCCTCTTCTTCCGCCTGATCGCCCGCGCTATCTAATGGGCATTGGCACCCTCCGAGAAATAGCGATTGCAGTCGCAAGCGGCATCGATCTATTCGACTGCGTGCTGCCTACCCGCCTAGGAAGACATGGCACAGCACTTGTTGCTGGCGAACGCTGGAATTTACGCAATGCACGCTTTCGTGAAGACCACACACCCTTAGATAACAGTTGTATCTGTACTGCCTGCCGCCACCACAGTCGCGCTTATCTCCATCACCTGATTCGCAGCGAAGAACTACTAGGGCACACACTTTTGAGCCTGCACAACCTCACTCACCTGATCAGATTCACCACCGCTATAAGCCAATCAATTCAAGATGGCTGTTTTTCAGAGGATTTCGCTCCTTGGCAACCCGACTCCACGGCACATCACACGTGGTAACGTCCATAAAACGCCGATGATCTTCTAAGGATGGCAGCCTTCACACTCGATCTATTGGCTCAACTGCCAGAGGCCTACCAGGCCTACGCGCCTGCAGTGGATGTTCTTCCACTCATCCCCATTTTCTTCTTCTTGCTTGTTTTTGTTTGGCAAGCAGCTGTGGGTTTCCGCTAAATCATCAATTTCTTCGCTTTCTCTCTCGCCGCCACACCTTCCAAGCGAAGGTCGGCAGACAAAGCATTCGTCGCCATCGACTGGGCTCTTTAATCAGCCTATAGAGCCATTCGATCTGAAGACGCCCCATCCAAAGGGGCGCTCTTTTTTTAACGCCAGCCCATACATCGAAGCTGCCTCCCACGCCCATCCAAAGGCCTGGGCATCCCTGGCGAACACGGGGTATCCAGGTTTCCTGATGGGGAACTCCTAATGCCACAAGCACAAGATCAGGACGTAAAGCTTTCAACTGCCGTTCTAGGCCTGGCCAAGCCTCCGGAGATTGATAACCATGCGAGGACATGACTAACCGAAGAGCTGGCATCTCCTGCTTTAACTGCATTCTCAACCGATCCATAACATTCGGAGCCGCCCCCACGAGTGCCACCTTCCATTCGTGGGCCTCGGCATAGGCCAGCAACGAATGCGCCAGTTCAATTCCCGGGCTGCGCACCACCACTATTCCCTGACGGCGCAAAGCCCAAACCACACCAGCCCCATCAGGAATGACCAGATCTGCCGCTGCAATGGCATCTCCTAGCTTTGGGTTCTCCCTAGCTGCCATCGTCATCTCCGCATTGAGAGTAACGATCTGGCCACCACCGCGAGCATGCAGACCTAAGGCCGCCGCCCAAACATCACGACATGCGTCAACAGGTACCCCCAGCACACTGCGACGGTAGTGATCGCTAGGTCCGGTAATGGTTGCTTCCATCGGCGACAAAGCTGAGGCTGGAAATTTAGTGCTCTTCAAGATGAAACCCAAAGGTGGAGCTAAAAGCCATCCTCGAAAAGGGCAAAATCAAACCAAAGGAAAACCCAAGTTGGTTAAAGAAACAAACGAAAAAATTGCGATCAACAACTCAAAAGCATTGAGCTAACACGCCCAAAACAACTCAGATTGGTTCGGCCAAGGAAAGTCCCATGCTGGGGTGCTCGACAGCATGTTCAATCAGATCAGCCAGCCGTAGTGCACGCGAAGCCTGCTCACCATCAACAGCTGGGGTCTCACGACCTCGCAAACACTGGAGAAAATGCTCCAACTCGGCATAAAGAGGTTCGATAGAAGTAGTGCTGACCTCTTCGATAAAACTGTCATTGCGATACAACAACTCACCGTGATCAGCTGAGTACCACTCATGAGCACGGCGATGAATATGAAGGGTGTGATTCAGGAAATCAGTTTCAACAAGACTGCCTCGACAATGAGCACTGAGACTACGGATTTTGCGATGGCTCATCTTGCTGGCCGTGAGGCTGGCGACTACACCATTACCAAAGCCAAGCGTGGCATTGACGTAATCGATCGGCCCCTCAGCAGTACGTCCTCCTGCTGCAGCTAGGCCCACCACCGGAGCCCCAGCTAGCTCAAGCACCAAGTCAAGATCATGGATCATCAGATCAAGGACCACCGACACATCGTTGGCTCGATCAGCATGAGGACTGTGGCGGCGTGCCTCAAGAACCACCACCTCCTCACTCTCTACCACCTTGATCAACTCTCTAAAGGCAGGGTTGAAACGTTCAATATGACCAACCTGCAAGAGCCTTCCAGCCTTGCTTGCCGCTGCAATCAGAGCCGTTGCCTCCTCCTGGCTTGCCGCAATTGGCTTTTCAATCAACACATGCAGGCCTGCCTCTAAGCAGGTCAGCCCCACTTTGTGATGGAGCAACGTAGGCACAGCAATGCAGACGGCCTCGACCTCGCTAAGCAGGCTTAAGTAGTCCGGAAACCAAGCGCAGCCAAATTGTTCAGTCGCCAACTGACCGCGCTTTGGATCTGGATCAGCAACTGCCACCAAATCCGCATCCTTGAGCAGGCTCAGCACACGAGCGTGATGCCAGCCCATATTGCCGATTCCTATCACCCCAACCTTCACAGGAACCATGGGATTGGTCATCGATAGGCCATGGCGCATCGGGCAAATTATCGGTGATCAATCAACAGGATGATCGTGGCTAGGGAGAATAAGTCGCACCCGCTCGATACGCGGTCCCTTCATCTCAACAATTTCAAACTGCATACCGTTGCAGCGCAAGGCCTCTCCGACCGAAGGAATATGTTGCAATTTTTCGAGTAAAAAGCCAGCCAAGGTGTGGTGGTCGTCAGCTTCAGGCAACTCCAAATTCAGCTGTCGATTGAGCTCGATAATCTCCAGATCCCCGGCAACCAACCACGTACCCGCCTGACCCTCAATGGGCTGAAGGTCTGGCTCATCATTGTCAGCCTGAAGCTCATCGCCAACGATCTCACCAGTGAGATCAGCAGCTGTTACCAATCCTTCGGTACCGCCATGTTCATCCACCACGAGTAGCAGAGGCTGTCCACTACGAATTATCGGCAGTAATTCTGCCAAGGTGCTGGTCTCAAGAACCCTCACCACTGGTTGCAAAAAAGGCTCAAGCGGTGAGTCTGCATGCAATGCACCCCGAGAAATAGGTTCCGCTAATCGACGAAGATCAAGCACGCCCCGGACATCATCAAGGGATTGACCGATCACGGGAAAACGCGCATGACGGGTGTTGTGCACCGCTTGCATCAATTCTGCAAAGCACACCTGCAAAGGCAAGGTAACCATGCCCGAGCGTGGCACCATCACCTCTCGAACTTGGGTATCGCGTAAGGCGAAAACGCCCTCGAGGATATTGCGCTCATCAGGGCGAAGTCCTGTAACACCTCCGATTTCGATCAGCGATTCCAGCTCACCGGCCGACAGCGCAGGCACTAAAGAATCCCAATGTGCATTTAAGCCAACCAGCCGCAGCAACATAGAGGCGACGGCTTCCAAAAGTGCCAGAAGAGGAGCAAGCACATGCATTACCGCTTCCAACAGCGGAGCCAATCTGAGAGCTGCAGCCTCCGGACGATTCAGTACCCAGGCCTTCGGGAGCAAACCAGCCAACAAGGTAGCTAGCACCACAATCAACAAAAAAAGCCCGGCATCCAGCCAACGACTTGCTGCATCGGTCAATGGCCACCAGCGATGTGCAACACCGCTGCCAACCCAGCCCAGAGCCACCAAAGCCAGCATTCCACCCAACTGAGACACCATCAACGCTCTCCTCAAGCGGCGCTGAAGACGATGCACAGCAAGAGCACCAGGCTGCCCCTCTTCCAGCAAAACCTGCACTCGACTTGGCCGCAGCCGCAATAAGGCAACCTCTCCTGCGGCAAAGAAAGCAGGCAAAGCCAGCAATACAGCCAGCAATACAGCCAGGAGAAGCAAACGCATCAAAAAGGGGAAATGGGGGTCGCGAGGATCGAACTCGCCTTAGGCGAATTATGAGTTCGCTGCATTCACCAGATTGCTAGACCCCCTTAGCCACGGATCTACCACATGCCGCGGACAGGAGTGAAGGACTCAGGCGCCACATTGGTTTCAGGCACATCATCCTCTATCACAAATTCTGAAGGGCCATCACCGGCAAGGCTGCGATCGAAACCGCTAGAGATATCAACAGTGCGCCAAGGCACAGCAGGACTCTGCTGCTCCAAAAGCACCTCGTAGGTGTTCTGCAAAACAGAACCATCCCAGCTAATCGTCTGATCAGGGAAACCAAATCCCATTAAGCGATTCCCCTCCTTACCCGCCACAGCAATTCCGAGCAAATCCGTAACCTGATGGAACACATCCACCCCCCTGGCATAGGGAGCAGTCCAACTGTAAAAACGATTCTCCACCAAGTTGCTAGTGGATTCCGGCCCACAATTGGTCACCTCAACAGGCCCCATCAGCGACTTGGACAACCCTCGACGCGTGAATTGATGCGACTCAGAAGGCCCCGGGGCTTCAAGGGTCGTAGTGCAAACAACAGGTCGGCCCCAAGCCAAGCCACCAACAGCTTCAGTGAATAGCAATGGCGTCGCCAGGGCCATACCGAGAAGCATCAGCTTTTGGAAACACACCCGAGCCATAGCAGCAATGAGCACGACTAAGCGCAAACTAGGCAATGAATCCCTGAGACACCAGCCCAATGAGCTCTCTTCCCCCCACGGCGGAGGCCTGCCGCGATGAGCTGCTCAACCGACTAGCCCAAGAGGCCTACCGCCATGGTGACTTCACCCTGGCCTCTGGTCGCCAAAGCAACCACTACGTGAATTGCAAGCCCGTGAGCCTAAGTGGATCGGGTCTAGAGCTACTCAGTCTTGCTCTACTCGAACATGTGGAGCCTGATGCTGTTGCTGTAGCTGGCCTTACCCTCGGCGCGGACCCGCTAGTAAGTGCAGTTGCCATGGCAGCAGCACAAGCCAGTCGCAGCCTCAATGCTCTGATCGTGCGCAAGCAGGCCAAAGGCCATGGCACAGGTGCCTGGCTGGAAGGACCGCTACCTCCTGCCGGTGCACACATCACCGTGCTGGAAGATGTAGTCACAACAGGCGGATCGTCCCTAAAAGCAGTACAGCAGCTACGCGAGGCTGGATATGTAGTCAAACGAGTGGTCACGATCGTGGATCGCCAGGAAGGTGGCGATAAGTTCTTAAAGGCTGCTGAGCTAGAGCTTGTCAGCTTGTTTGAGCTCAAGCAGGTGGCTGAGCGAGCCAAAAAACTGGAGGCATGAACAACTCGAACAACCAACGCTGGGATGCACTGCTGCCCCTACTGAGGCTGGAGGGTACTGGTAGTCAAAAGTTTCTTCATGGCCAGACCAGTGCCGATTTAATGGCTGCCGAGAAAGACTCCCTACTTCGCAGCTGCTGGCTCAGCGCCACAGGACGGCTACGGGCGCTGTTGGAGATCCGGCTGGATAAAGATGGTGCCGATGTACTTGTGCTCGCCGGCAATAGCAATGCCGTAGCCAAGGGTTTTGAACAGGTGATCTTCCCTGCAGATCAGGTTCGTCTGCAGCCCATCAACACAATTAGACGACTACAGAGACTGGACCAACTCAAGCCAGGGCAAGCTCCGCAGGTGAGCCTGCTGCTGCCAGACGAACCTCTGCCAAAACACTGGGCTGCGATGGAGCAAGCCAATAAAGAGCAAGTAGAACGCTGGCGGCTCAAGCAAGGATTACCCCTTGAACCTGGTGAAATCAATGGCGACACCAACCCATTTGAGCTGGGACTTGCAGCATGGGTGAGTCTCAGCAAAGGCTGCTACTTGGGGCAAGAAACTTTGGCCAAATTGGCCAACAGCGGTGGCATCAAACAACAACTGCGCTATTGGCAGACAGATAGCCCGCTTGCCGTAGGCCAGAAGCTGATTACTCGTCAACCAAAGGAAGGCGCCAGCAATCGCGCCGGAGTGATCACTTCAGCGATGCAAGACCCAGAGTCAACAGGCAGTCTTGGCCTGGCCTTGGTGCGCCACCAGTCGCTAGCAGAGCCTGAACTATTTGAGGAGGAAGACTCAACAAAAGTGTGCCTCTCCATTCCTAGGGGATTTGAGCCTCCATCAAGGAGTGACTAGGGACACCCAGATAACTTTGCAGAAGGGAACTCTGCAAAAACACTGACATATAAATTGCCACTACATAAGTGCATGTATAGATATAGAACATGCACTTATTTGCCGCGATTTCTTTGAGATTTATTCTTGAGCCTCTGTAAATATACTGTTGCACTTTTGCTATAGCCATATACAATCTATTTATGCAATATAATTCACATAATAGTCCTCATTTTTCGATTGGAGAAGCGATTGGCGACTTGTCAGCTGATGCAATTAAAGACATACTGCAAACTGATAGCTACACACTCCAGCCGGCAACAGGTGGCTTATCTGGCGCAAAACTTTATAAAGTTTGCGTCGATGGCCATGATTATCTTATTCGCCATACTTCCGGCATTTTTGGGAGCAAAGAAATTCACCAAGAATTTTACATTCAAGAGTTCATGAGCAATAAGCAAATTACACCTAAAGTTTATTACAGTGATTCCAATTTAGGCATTATTGTAATGGATTTCATTGAGAATACACTGCCAAAAGGTCGTAGTCCAAATATATTAAATAATATACCAAATGGTCTAGATAAGATCATTAAACTGATGAGAACATTGCATAAAACTCCACGTGAGGATAAAAACTTATCTTACCGGATAGCTCAAGACTACATTGCTTATAGTTTAGCAAATACTCCTCAAGACTTTTTGCAGACTGCTTATGTTGAAATTATCAAATCCTATGTCAAAAAGGAATGGCCCCTAGATCAATTAGTCATTACACATAATGACTTTAGATCAGATAATCTACTTTTTAATCAACAATTTCAACTAATAGATTGGGAGCTTTCTGGGCTAAGTCACCCTCTATATGATTTAGCATATTTTAGCAATTATCAAGCTATTAGCCAAGATGAAAGTTCCGACATTTTAAGCCTATATCTTGAACGCATGCCGCGAGAAAATGAGCTTGGTACTTTTAAAACTTTAAGAGGATTTGCATACGTATTTAGCGCCATATTATGTTTACCAGGCCTGGCTGCAGACGGCTTCAAGCCTTTGAATGATTATTACCATCATCTGACTAACGATACTATACGGCAAATATGGGACAAGGTTGATAATGGCGACCTGGATATCAATAATGACATGGATGAGTTTTCTATCTCAATGAGATTATTAGCAGAAGCAAAAGAATACTTATAAATTGCAGCCCAAGCCAATATTGCCAGTATTAGAGCGATCCAGGCCACAGTGACAAGCAGGCATATTCTATAGCAGTGAAGTTCACTAAGTTTTGGCCTTTAGATAATAGGCAAAATGGTGAATAATCTAGTTAAAGGTATACAGCCTTTACTAAGGAGCGACTAAGGATTATCTGAGGGTGCTAAGTGCCCGTATTGCTTAAACCAGCTTCATCTTGCTTCAACAGCTCATCTTGCTTCAACAGCCATACCGCTACAGCCCAAGTAGCGAGGCAATCATCGTGGTTGTACTGAAATATCCAACGCAGTGAATGGGAGCAACCTCGATCCCTAGGGCCGGAGCCACGCCACTGGCGCCACCAAAGCAGTGCCCGAGCTCCATCGACACCCACCTGTTGCCAACAAAAGTCCAACCAGCTAGCCACGCTTTTCAGCCCATAGCTATTTAAAGGCAAACGCCAATGGCCTCTCACCCGCTCATGCACATCAATCAGGCGCGCACGTAAAGCCGCCAGCTCAACATCTGCTGCTCCTTGCCGCTGAGCCATCCGTAGAAGGTTTAGAGACTCGGTTTCGCCGTAATGCATCACTGGCCAATCGGGGTAGTTATTGAGCATGCGTTGCAGCCTCTGCCAGCAAGATGCCTCACCGTGTTCATAAATCACCAAAAAGGGGTGATATTTCGCACCCTTTAAGTCCCAACTGCCATCAAGCCTGCGGCTCAGGCGAACAAAACCATGTAAAAAATCATCGCGAGCATCTGGATCAGATTCGATGTCGTACAACAACACGCCAGGGGCATTTATTAATTCAGGCAGAGCCAAAGAAGAATCCAACCGCTCGCAACGCCCATCACGCTGGACCCGAGCCTGAGCAACAAGCTGGTGAGCAACCTCACCATGCTGCTCACCGAAACGCTCCAAACGACTGCCAAGATCACCCGGATCGGCCGCAGCTAAATCCTGCAATCCAAGAATCCCCAGCTCCTGAAGCATCTGCCGGCGGCGGCTCCCGATGCCACTCACCTCACTGAGGTGACCCTCTGCAGAAGCCACGGCATCGCAAACACCGCGCCAAGAACAAAGCTTGCACTTTCGCCGATCCGCCACCAAAGGCGGCGGATCACTGAGTAAAAGGTCACCAGCAAGCTTGGCTAGTGCATCGGCAAGCTGACGCTGCAACCCCCCCACCAAGGAAACTCGCTCCAGGTGGAGGCTCCTACCAGCTCCAGCGACCGCCAATCCTTCTGCAACAGGAGCTGCTTGCAGCGTTTCCAGCAAGCGGCCAACCAGTGCCAAAGTTAAACGATGCTCCCGGGTTAACCGTCGGCCCTGACGTGCAATCACCGGGCGGTAAGCGAAGTCACCCCAACGACTTCGCCCATCTACCCGCTGCAGCAATGGCGGATGAGCCTCCAGCGGCTGTCCTGCAGGGTCAAGGCCTTTAAGCCGCAACCCCACCACTCCGGCAGCTCCTTGGCTGCAGGCATTCAGACCCCGGCTTGGTTTACGCGGCAATAAGGCAACAAAATTACGCTGTTGATCATCGAGTTGCAGCGTGCGATGTGCCGTCCAAAGCCTTTGCTCTTCATCGCCATAACGATCTAGCCAAGCCCTACGACGACAGCGCAGCCAACTACGCAACAAGCGATCAGTAAGCACGTTGGCGGAGCAAGGGGTGGCACCCATAAGCCGACGTTACGGCGCCCACCTGCTAGATCCAGTCCATCGCTTCATCATCTATGGCTTCGGCCCCACTGCCGCTGGCCGCGGCCCCCATCCACTTCGGTACCGACGGTTGGCGCGGAGTGCTCGGCGTAGACATCACAGTTGAACGGCTGTTGTCCGTTGCAGCAGCAGCAGCTCAAGAGTTGGCCTACCGCGCCCCCACAGGGCTTAATAGCCGCAAAATAATTATCGGCTACGACCGTCGCTTTTTGGCTCCAGAAATGGCCGAGGCAATTGCCGCCGCCGTTCGTGGCTGTGAGCTGGAGCCACTACTCACCGAAACACCAGTTCCTACCCCAGCTTGTAGTTGGGCAGTTGTCAAACACCAGGCCCTCGGTGCATTGGTCATCACAGCCAGCCACAACCCCCCGGAGTGGCTCGGACTGAAAATAAAAGGGACATTTGGCGGCTCGGTTGAAGGTTCTTTTACCGCAGCTGTGGAGCAACGTCTCGCTGCCGGGGGAATATCAGTACCAATCAATGGTGTCACCGAACGATTTGATGGACGTCATGAGCATCTCGAGGGGTTGCGAAACAAACTCGATCTGAATGCCCTGATGGATGGCCTGCAGATGATGGGTCTAAAGGTCATCGTCGATCCGATGCACGGTTCAGCATCGGGCTGTATTAAGGAGCTACTGAACTCAAGCAAGCAGGGCCTGGTAGAAGAAATTCGCAGCCAGCGCGACCCACTTTTCGGCGGTCACCCTCCCGAACCCCTAGCCCCATACCTGAACCAACTCATTGCAGCAGTTAAGGCATCCAGCGCAGCAGGCCAACCAGCTGTGGGGCTGGTATTCGATGGTGATGGCGACCGAATTGCAGCCGTAGATGAAGCAGGCCACTTCTGCAGCACCCAACTATTAATGCCCCTGCTGATCGACCACTTAGCAAGGGCCCGCCAACTTCCGGGCCGCGTAGTGAAAACAGTTAGCGGTTCAGATTTGATGCGGCTGGTAGCAGAAGACCTAGGCCGGGAAGTTCTCGAACTTCCTGTGGGCTTCAAATACATCGCAGCAGAAATGCTTGCAGGTGAAGTGCTCATTGGTGGCGAAGAATCAGGAGGGGTGGGCTTCGGGATGCACCTACCTGAACGCGACGCCTTATTCGCTGCCCTACTGATACTAGAAGCACTAGTTGAAGGTGGCCTACCCCTCGGCGCTCGCCTACAAGTTCTACAAGAACGTTGCGGAGGGGGAAGTTATTACGACCGCGTCGATCTACGCCTTGCTGATATGGCCTCACGACGAAGGCTAGAAGCCCTACTGAACGAAACACCGCCCACCACAGTTGCTGATCACCCCGTTGAGGAAGTGATCAAAACAGATGGTGTGAAGTTACGAATTGGCCCTAGTCACTGGTTGATGCTGCGTTTCTCCGGCACCGAACCTCTGCTGAGGATCTACTGCGAAGCTCCCTGCAAAGAAGACGTAAAAGCAGCACTGGACTGGGCAAAGCAACTGGCAGAACAAATATGAGCAGTACTCAAATTTCAGCGCAAAAGCGAATACTGATTATTGCCAGCGGCAATACCGGCAAGATACGCGAGTTCCGTCAGTTACTTGCACACCTACCGCTAAGCGTGCAACCCCAACCAGAATGTCTTGAGGTGGAAGAAACAGGATTAACCTTCGCCGAAAATGCACGCATCAAAGCCACTGCAGTGGCATCAGAAACCAACCAATGGGCCTTGGCAGATGACTCAGGGCTAAGCGTTAACGCCCTAAATGGTGCTCCAGGCGTGCACTCAGCTCGTTTCGCAGATAGCGATGAAGCTCGAATAGCACGTCTGCTCTTGGAACTAGAAAAAGCCAAAACTGCTGATCGCAGCGCCCAATTCACCGCTGCCCTAGCGGTAGCGGACCCAAGCGGCAGCATCCGACTAGAAGTTGAAGGGAGCTGCTCCGGGATGATTCTGAAGACACCAAGAGGGAAGGGAGGTTTTGGCTACGACCCAGTGTTCTACGTACCTGAAGTAAGCCAGACCTTTGCCGAGATGGAGAAAGCTATTAAAGATCGCTTAGGTCATCGCGGCCGTGCCTTCAATGCTCTCGAGCCAAGGCTGAGCCAGTTACTTGCCGACCCCTCGCAATCCATTGGCGCAGGAGGGTATTCAGCCTTAACTGCACACAAAGCCAAAGGGCAAAAAGACCTAAACCTAGAATCAGGTTGAACCAATCATCCAATTTCATATTTTAGGAATGCCAACATAATTTCAACTGCAGAGCAAATAATTAAATCTGTCAAGACTCCAGCATCACTTAGATAAAACCATCACAAAACAGCAGTTCAAACCATAGAAAATCAAGGTGAAATCAGATCACACTCATATACGCTCAACTTGAAGATTGTGCAGATCCTTTGTTGTTTTTCATCAGCAGAAGTGCAGCCAACAGGATCCCCAACAAAGCAAGGCTGCCGTAGGTGAGTAGCACCAAGCTGGTACTACCCGGACTCGATACCTGAAGCAATACCCCTGAAAGCATGGTCATCAAAGCTCCCATCAACGTGCCCGCGGTATTCACAAATGCCACTACAAGGGCAGTTTGCGCTGGTGGTGCTGCAGCTTCTGCAAGAGGGAAAGCCAATACGCTTGTGCCAAGGCCAAGCCCTAACAAGGTCCCAGCCAGCATCAAAACGATGACTGATTGAGGATTGGTCCCTACTAGAACAAGCAGAGCAATAGCAGCGCTGCAGCTGCCCGCCATCAGGATGTGAGCACGCCTGGAATCTTGGCTGCCGAGTCCACCTGCTCCAAGCATTCCTACTGAAGTACCAAGGGAGAGGGCCATGCCCACGCCGATCTTGAGCGACCCACTCCAGCCCTCGAGCTCAGAAAGCAAGCCATATTGACCAAGACCAAAAAGAATTCCAGCACCCCAGGCATAAATCAAAGCGGCATGGAAAACCCGCATAAGGGCATCAGCACTCCAGCGAGCTGAATGTTCAATAACTTTGGGCTGGTAGATCGATGGCTTGGTCTTCCCATGATGCGGCAGCAAAGATGCAACGACCAGAACAACTAACGGTGCAACCACCAAAAAAGCCAGCACCATAATCTGCAAAATCACAAGCTGTCGCCAGGATCCAAATTGGATCAACACCGGCATCAAGGCAGCCAAAGCGGCGCCAAAACCAAGCAGGCTGTCAGTAGCACCCATTGCTAAGGCAAAACGTTTCTCTGGCAAGGTGCGCTTAGCGAGAAGCCCAGAAGCTGGGAATGCCACAGCACAAGCCAGGCCCATGCCAGCTCGGCTAATGATCAATTCATCCAGGTTCTCTGCTCGCCCAAAGGCGAGGGTTAGTGCTGTAGCAGCAATGGCCCCAAGCAACAACCAACGCTCGGCCCGACCGCGATCCAACAGCCAACCAACAGGAATCTGTACTAGGCCATAGGGGAGAAGAAAAGCTCCCCCCACAACGGCAACATCAGCAGAGGAGAGGCCAAGCTCTTTAGCGAGCGAATGATCGAAATATTGAAAGCTGGTTTCAGACCAAACCATCCAGGCCACAAACAGCAGACTGAAACACCAAAGCAAGCGATCGCGCATCAAGACAAAGAACACATCGAGAGGAATGTGTTCTCAGTCAATAGCTTTGACCTCAAGACAAGCAGTAGTCAAGATTCAATGTGATCGATTGGCGCGGCTTCGGGGCCTCACCGGGGTCGAATTTTTGAGATGCCGCTCGATAAGTCACCGACGGGTAATGCGCCCTATCGCCACGCTTATCTATGCGCATTAAGCGCACCTGCTTGAGACCAAGAGCATCGGAGGTGTTTTCAGCCTGATGCTTGCCTTGCTGGAGAGCCCGCCGCAACAACTCATCTTCAAGCTGCTTTTTGCCCCCTTTCTCGGGGCGAGAGGTCATACCGCGGAGCTCAACACCCGGAAGACGACCTGCTGCCTGAATCAAAGCATCGTAATTAGATCGCCCAACCTCACCACTTACGCTTGTAGTGGCACGCTGCAGGCGAGGTTTACCGCCAGAGCCGCCAGTGGAGTAGCTGCGTGGAGCAGGAATGATCAGCTCGCCAAGGCTCAGAGGCTTCAAGCGAGTGCGAACTGTTGCCAACCGTTCATTGAGCTGATCCATCGCTGACGATGGTGTTCCAGCCTCGGCCTCCACTTGAAGAGAGAAGCGAAAGCGATCTGAACGCATCTCTCCACTTTCCTGGACACTCAGCTGCAGCAAAGTGCCATCACATCGAAGCTCACCAGCATGAGCAGGCAAACTGGCCAAACCCATCAATCCACTAGTTCCAACAAGCCAACCCAGCATCAAGGGAGAGCACAATGCACGCATCGCAGTTGAAATCATCGAAAACAGGAATTACTTATTTAGATATAACTGCCTGAGGTCATCAGGGTATTAATAGATTGCATATAGAGACCACTAATTCATTAACAAACATGACTGGAGGTCAGCTAAAGGGTAAAGGCAACATCTTTGACCTTGGTGATGTCAAAATCAAAGGCTGCTGGGTTCTTACCAATAATCAACAAATAAGTTTCGATATATTTAAAACTACTTGTTAGGCTAGATAAGTAAGCGAAATGGTTTTCTCGACAAAGAACTCGGTTAAATAAATCAATCAGCAGCAACCCAACTAGCGTGCAATCCATATGGAATAGGTGTGGGCATCTCCAACACGGCCTGCTCGCTTAAATCGTGGGCGTTAAGAATCACCAGCTCGGTGGCACAACTGGCGCCATTCCAGGCCTGAACTAGCACCCAGCCATCATCCTCAGCCTCACTACCAGGGCGAGGCGCCATCAATGGCTCGCCGACAAATCCTCGCGGCGCCGCACTCCACAGACATTGATCACCATTAATCAAATCAAGCTTCTTTATTCCCTGAAGAGGTGCATAGCCAGTCTCACGCTCGGCCACAGCCATCCATGCATAACGAGAAGGTAATCCTTGACGGCGTGGATTGACCATCGCAAATTCACAACATCGATCGCCAAAGCGATTAGTTTCGATGCCTTTTCCTAACAGATTGATGCGGCATCGCGTCAACTGGCCCTCGGGGATCAGATCGAAATCCATCGAGAGGAAATCCTGATCAGGCTCAATCGAGGGGTAATCCCTGTAGTAAATGCTCTCCACCACCACCTCATCCCCCTCTTCCCAAGCATTTAGGTGGTGAAACACAAAGCCATCTGGAGCATCAAGAATGCGTGGCGACTGCCCAGCGAACGCCCCACTATTGCGAGGAATAAGCCAGAACTTTGCCCGCGCTCCTGGTTTCGACGTTAAGCACTGGGCAGCACCCTTTTGACCAAGCAAAAAAGGCAACGGCTTGAAGTCAATGGCGTTCTGCAAAAACACCGCCCAGTTTGGAGTGATGGCGAAATCATGCAAAAAAGCAAAGCCGCTGAAACTATCGCTGCGATCACTGATTAGGCGGCCAGCATCCGGTCCCTGCGTAGCAAACTCCATCAATCGGATCTTGCTAGTCGGCCCAGTCTTGACCCCAAACGTGACCATGCATGGTTCGCCGTGATGGCCCGGATCGAAACGGGGATGAGCGCTGAATGCCTCACCGGGTTTTAGCACCCCGTCAAGGCTTGAGAGCCCATGGGTTTCAAGGCTTACAGGATCAAGTGCATGAGGACCTGCCGCCTCCCAAAGAGCCAACAACTGATCGCCAAGTTGCACGACGTGAGTATTGGCAATGTTCTTAAAACGCACATCAAAAATATTTGCCAACACACCACCAGGCTTTTGCGTACCAAATACACCCCGATAGAGATAACGACCAGCAGCCTCCTCCTCCTGCCAGCCTTCTGTTCGTACAAAGCGATTACTCAGCAACACCTCGCCACTGCTGAAATGCAGGGCAGTGATCATGCCGTCACCATCAAAAGGATGGTGCAAACTTTGACCACCTCGCTCAAAGCGAGCTGGACCATTGCGATAAAGGGTGCCACATAGCTCAGCTGGGAGTTGCCCTCTCAGAGGCCGTAAAGCAACTGCATTGAGCTCTTGCTCAACGTTGAAATAACCGCTTGCCCAATCATTCCGATCAAACCCGCCGGGTACATCTAATGACGCCGCGGACACGGTTGAAGGGCTACCGCTAACTGTGCTCACTGCAAGGCTGCTCGACTTTGACCAATCCTTACGCAAAAGGGCTTGCAGCCGCGAGCGAGGAAATCCCCACTCCCAAAGCATTCAGCTCTGTCCGCCAGCCTGCTCAAGCACGCCCTTACTACTAGGAACCGCACCAGCTCTGCGTGGATCTAATTCAGTGGCCATGCGCAGTGCTCGAGCAAAAGCCTTGAAGCAAGCCTCAACGATGTGGTGTGAATTAGTGCCGTCCAACTGACGAATATGCAGGGTGAGACCGCAGTTATGAACCACTGCCACAAAGAACTCTTTGACTAACTCACTGTCGTAGCTGCCAATTCGCTGAGAGGGAATCTGCAAGCCATAACTGAGATGCGGCCGACCAGAACAATCAAGAGCAACCTGAACTAACGCCTCATCGAGTGGTGCCACAAAATGACCGAAGCGGTAAATACCGCGCCGATCACCAAGGGCCTGAGATAGGGCCTGACCAACAGCAATACCAACATCCTCATTGGTGTGATGATCATCGATGTGGGTGTCGCCACTAGCGGTGATCTCCAAATCCAGCAGGCCATGGCTGGAAAGCTGATGAAGCATGTGATCGAGGAAGGGCACCCCGGTAGCCACATTGCACTGCCCAGAGCCATCAAGCCCTAAACAAACGCGCACATCAGTTTCACCGGTGACGCGATGAACATCTCCGAGTCTTGGCGCCGTCATGGTGCCCATCCAAATAACATCATGCTGCCAGCCAAATCACATTCCGTTAATGCAATAACCAGCATCTACGTAAAGGGTCTGACCGGAGATACCACTAGAAAGGTCACTTAGCAAGAACGCAGCCGTATTACCAACTTCGATCTGGGTCACAGTGCGACGCAAGGGAGCCTTCTCTTCGACATTGTGAATCATGTCGAGAATGCCGCCGATAGCTGAACTAGCCAAGGTGCGAATTGGTCCAGCACTAATCGCATTAACGCGTACCTGCTTATCCGGGCCTAGTTCTGCTGAGAGGTAACGCACTGAAGCCTCCAGGGCAGCCTTGGCCACACCCATAACGTTGTAGTTGGGGATAGCACGATCAGCGCCGAGATAGGTCAAGGTCACCACGCCTGCACCCTCACTGAACAAAGGTTTGGCATAGTGACAAAGCGGCGCTAGCGAGTAGGCACTGATCTCTAGGGCGCGCGCAAAACCCTCGGGCGAAGTGGCGCTGTAGTCACCCACCAATTCTTCTTTGCCTGCAAAGGCAAGACAATGGACTAAACCATCCAACTGGCCCCATTGCTTGGCAATGACAGCAAAAACCTCCTCGGTCTGAGCTCTGTCCTGCACATTTAAAGGTAAAAACAAACTGGGATGTAAAGGCGCTGTGAGCTCACGCACCTTGGTTTCCGAGCGGCCCCTTTCATCAGCTAAATAGGTAATTCCCAGCTCAGCACCAGCGGCTTTTAACTGCTGAGCGATGCCCCAAGCAATGGATCGGTTGTTGGCGATGCCTGTAACAAGAATCTTCTTACCGCTTAGATCGAGAAGCATCAGAACAACAAACTGAGGAACATTGGCAGCGATTCTCTCCTATGTGGTGCCAAGTTTCACTAAATGGCCCAAAAGGGTCGCCAAGATTTCCAAATAATCAACTTTCGGGCTGATGGTTCTTTAGCAACTCCTCCTGAAGCTCCATCTCTATTTCTGGGTCCCTTAGGACATCTTCTTCCTCCAATGCAGGCAACCTCAAGGGCTTCACCTGTTCAGCAGAGCGGGGGGGCTCCTGCCATTGCCAACTAGCGGTAGAAGAGCGCTGACGACAAAGAGCCTTTAGCTCCCGTTTCAAGGCACGGTGCACATCCCCACGGGCCACTACCGCGAAAAATTCCTCACGAGAGGCAAGGCCTGAGCTGAATGGAGCAGTGCCATTGCCGTTAAAAAGTCGTGCAGGATCAGGCAGCCAGCGAGGTGTACAGATCGCTGGATCACTTAGATCCGTTTCCAGAAATATGTGCAGGCCATAGCCGTCAGGCTGATTCACCACCGCAAGGCCATCATGAGGTTGATTGCGCTGCAATGGATACACACTCCAGCTGGGGCCTGAGCAAGAGGCCATACAACAACTCAGAGCTACGAGCAAAAAGACTGGCTGGAAGTTTTTGCGTTGTGCATTTGCTTGCTTCAAGGCGTTGATACCGCCACGCGAAGCCATCTTGAACCAGCATTGAAGGACTGCTTTACCAACATGGCTCTAACGCCCTCCACGATGCTGCCTCTTGGCACACCCTTGCCTTCATTTGAGTTAGATGTTGTCAGCGGCACGAACCGCGGGATAGATGACAGCCATAGCCCCCCAAAAAAGATCAGTAGCAGCACCCTGCCGACCAAGCCCCTACTGCTGATGGTCCTCTGCGCCCACTGCCCTTTCGTTAAGCACATTGAAGCAGAACTTACCCGCCTAGATCAGGACTACAGCGATTCCGTGCAGCTACTGGCTATCGCCAGCAACAGCCTGATCACTCATCCCCAAGACGGTCCTGAACAGCTCGCCGCTCAGGCAAAGCAGCAAAGCTGGCGATTCCCCTATCTGCTGGATCCAAACCAAAGCCTTGCTAAAGCCCTACAAGCAGCCTGCACCCCAGACTTCTTCCTATTTGCCCCCTCCCCAAAAGGACAGCAAGAGCTGCGTTACCGCGGCCAACTAGACAACAGCCGACCCGGGAACAATGTTGCAGTAACAGGATCTGACCTGCGCGCTGCTCTAGATGCCGTATTAAACGGCCAGGAGGTGTGCATAGACCAGCAAGCCTCGATCGGCTGCAACATCAAGTGGCATCCAGGCCAAGAACCAACCTGGTTCGGCTGATCTGCCACTTCAGCAAGCTGCTAAGACGTCTTCGGCTCGGCTTAATGTGACCTTCATGCAGGTGCCCCCTTTCAGCCTTTCGCAGCAGCTCGCCGAACTGGGGCCTGAGCTTGATGCAGCAGTTCTGCAAGTACTGCGAAGTGGCCAGTACATCGGCGGTGGCGAAATTCAGGCTTTTGAAAACGCCTTTGCCAAAGAAGTTGGTGTGCCCTATGCAGTGGGTTGTAACAGCGGTACCGATGCTCTGATCCTTGCTCTAAGAGCACTAGGGATCGGTGCAGGAGATGAAGTAATCAGCTGTTCATTCAGCTTTTTTGCAACCGCAGAAGCAATCAGTTCGGTAGGTGCAACGCCTGTATTTGTAGACGTCGAGCCAGACAGCTATCTAATCAACCTTGAGCAAATAGAAGCAGCGATAACCCCGGCCACTCGTGCCCTGCTGCCGGTTCATCTTTTCGGCCGGCCCGTGAATATGGATCAGCTGATGGAGATAGCCCTAAGGCATGGGCTGAAAGTGATTGAAGATTGTGCCCAAGCCAGTGGTGCTGCTTGGAATGGACGCCCTGTTGGCAGTTGGGGCGATGTGGGCTGCTTCAGCTTCTTCCCCACAAAAAATCTTGGTGCCGCTGGTGATGCTGGAGCCGTCACCACCCATGACGCAAAACTTGCTCAACGCATGCGTGAACTCGCCGTACATGGCATGCCCCGCCGATACTGGCACACAGAACTGGGCTACAACAGCCGACTAGATGCGCTGCAAGCCACTGTTCTCAACGTGAAGCTACCAAAGCTTTCTTACTGGATTGAGAAGCGCCAAACCATCGCAAAGCACTATCACAATTTACTGGCAAACCTGCCTGGCCTCGAGCTACCAGATCAACTGAGGACAGAACAGATGCAGCATGGATGGAATCAATTTGTGGTGCGAGTGACCAGCTGCCCTAGCCGCCAAACCAGCTCTAATGAGCGATGCGAGAAGGCAACAACCAATAACAACAATGGCCTGCCAAACAGTCATTGCCGCGACTGGCTCAAACAAAACCTTCAGGAGCAGGGAATCAACACGATCATTTACTACCCAATCCCAATACACCTACAACCGGCCTACGAATCACTCGGCAAAGGGCCCGGCAGTCTGCCAATTACAGAACAACTCTGCAGTCAAGTGCTGAGTTTGCCGATCTTTCCAGAATTAAGCGTGGAGCAGCAACAGCAAGTGATCTCTGCATTGCAAAAGCTGATGGTTCAAACAACAACAACTCAAGTGCGTGTAGTTGCGGAAAACAGCAGGATGGCGTGATGACATTCAAAGGCCAAGCAGCTGACGTGCTCGATACCAAGCAGTAATGCTCTTGCCATCGAGTGCTTCATCGCCGCTGGCTAAACACTGATCAAGCTCAACTGGGGTCATGTGCAATACCTCAAGATCCTCATCTTCATCACCAGCAGGGCGCTCAAGCAGGGCAGTTAGCTCGCGCGCCAAGAAAAGATGAATGACCTCATCGGAATAACCAGGGCAAGGCAACATCTCTCCCAAGGGATCCCAGCGAGCAGCGCTATAGCCAGCCTCCTCAGCCAGTTCCCTCTGCATAGAACCTAGAGGGTCTTCTCCCTCCTCAAGGGTGCCAGCGGGAAATTCAAGGATTCTGCGTGCTACAGCAAAGCGGTACTGACGAAGCACCACTACCCGGCCATCGTCAGTAATAGGCACTGCTAAAGAAGCACCTGGATGGCGAATCAAACCAAAAAGACCCTGGACACCGATGGGCAGCTGGATACGGTTGATCTCAAAGCGAATCTTCCTCGCATCAAGTGATGCTGTGGTCTCAAGCAACTGAGAGCGCTCAGGTGGCGGAAGGGGAGGCATGTACAAAAACATACTTGACTCCTAAAATATAACTAATCTTGAGAAAGTCATGCTTGCTAGCATATCGATAAAGCGAATATTGCGATAACATGTTCAGACCATCATTTACGACTCAAATTGTTAATAGCAAGCTGGTAGCCAACGGCTTGCAGTAAAGAAATAACTTAGTTTATTCGCCCAATTCGGTTGATACAGCCTTAGCTTCTGAGCTTGCGCTTGGGCTAACAGATTCTTCCAAGCCCACATCAACTTCAACGAAGAGCAACGAGAGAACGCCAATTAATAGAGCAGCTACTGCTAGCAGAGACCAGTGACGACGGTCCATTTTTGAATAAAAATCCTGTAGGTATTTATTTTATGGGAATAGCAAGCACCTAGCGACAGCTAGGTACAAAAAGCCGTGGCGCCAAAGTACTTGCTTGAATGTGCAAGGTGATGTGTTAACTAGTTAATGCTCGACGCTTGACCGCAAGGAAACCGCCAAAAGCAAGCGGGAATGCTGCGACTAAAGCAGCAATGATAAGAACAGTTGGGAGAGTAAGGTCAGCCATGATCCAATTGAGGATGGACTACAGCCAGATTAATGTGAAGCCAAGGCGATGCCATAGGGTTAATCGCTTATTTCAGCAAGGCGATTACGATAGATACATTTATATTATTTTGGCATTGAGATCTCAAACCTTCGGTCAAAGCGGGAGTTCATGGCGTTCAATCAAGTTCTTGATGACTATCTTTGCAACAACAAGTGATTTCGTAAACCTATTACTAGCAATGCGTACCTATGAAAGTTAAATTTCAAGAAATTCCCTTGCAACTTTGCAACTAATTTATTGTCACGGAATCTAAAAAGACACAATAGCTGCCCATGTAAACATCAGATTATATCAAGCTTCTATTGAGCTCAAGTGCTAAATTGTATGCTTATGATTTTAAAGTTTAACTAAATGGATGAACAACAAGAAAGAGAATTCTATGAGCGGCAAAAGAACATGCCTAGGTCTAATCCTAATTTTGGCTCGACTGGAATTTATGCTTTAGGCCCCACGTTTACTTCAAGAAGCAAAACTGGGAAGTGGTTTGCCAGGATGATTCTTATTATAGTATCAACAATATTTATGGGTAGCATTGCGATGGTCGTATGGGATTCGATTAATGTTCTCTCAAGTGATACAAAGGAATATTCAGCCCCTAAATAATCATTTTTTCAAAAAGAGGCAGGCATCAATTGCTTCTGCCCTACTCAGGCCAATCCAGATCTGGGGGTATGCGACGGGTCATCTCACCCCCAGCACTCAAGGCTGCTGCAAGCGGCACCACAACAAAACTTCGCTCAATCAAACGCGGATGGGGCAGGGTGAGGGCTTCGCGCTGTACATGAAGTCCTCCCCAGGCGAGCAGATCAAGATCAAGTGTGCGCGGTTGCCAGCGCCGCAAAGATTCCTGGCGATCACGACCAAAGCGCTTCTCTAAGGCTAAAAGCTTTTCTAAGAGCAACAGAGCGGCAGCCTCACAAGGCTGCATTGCCGCAAGCTGTGGTCCATCGACCACAAGTGCCGCATTGATGTAGGCAGGCTGTTCAGTAGGGCCACCTACTGGGTCGGTCTCAAATAAAGGCGACCATCGACAACGCAAGCCAGCCCGACTTGCATCTAAAGCCTCTCCAAGCGATGCGGCGAGCCACACATGAATGACCTTCTCCAGTTCTGGCCGCACCGCCCGCAGTGTGGCCGTGGGTGGTCCAAACGCACTGGGCAAATTGGCGCCGAGTGCGACTGCCAGAGTGTTATGAGCTGGGTAAGGAGTGGAAGCTCCAAGCTGATCAGCGAGACTGGCGCACACGTACGTCATCGAGCCGGGGAGACTCCATGGTTGCAAGCGGATCGGCCATAACTGCAAATACAAGCTCCAGGGACAGGGAAGCCAAAGAAATGGCTGCCCGCGCTTTTCCTCTTGCTGCAATAACTGGTCATGGGCCACTCAAGTTGGCACTGCTCCTGGCAGCAGTTGATCCGGAACTTGGTGGGGTAATTATTGCTGGCGGTCGTGGCACCGGCAAATCGATCTTGGCTAGGGGGCTGCATGCACTGCTTCCGCCCATCGATGTGCTCGATCTAGAAGCTCAGCAGACTTCACAAAATCATCGCCCTGTTGGCCTCAACCTGGACCCACTACTCCCTGAGGAATGGGATGAAGCCACCCAACAGCTCATGGCAACCAAGAGCGGATCTTCCATTGGGGAGGGTGAAGCACCACCGAGCCGTGTGATCCCTGCACCATTTATACAAGTACCAATCGGTATTACCGAAGACAGGCTCGTTGGCGCCGTAGATGTCACGGCCTCCCTAACCAGCGGTACCCCAATCTTCCAACCAGGACTACTAGCAGAAGCCCACCGAGGCGTTCTCTATGTCGATGAGCTCAATCTGCTTGATGATGGCATTGTCAACCTGATGTTGGCTGCAGTGGGTGCCGGCGAGAACCGGGTGGAGAGAGAAGGTCTCAGCCTCAGCCATCCCTGCCGTCCACTACTTATTGCCACTTACAACCCCGAAGAAGGTGCGGTGCGCGATCACCTGCTAGATCGTTTCGCGATCGCGCTTTCTGCCGACCAACTGATCAACAACGAGCAACGCGTTGAAATTACCGAGGCAGTCCTAGCCCATGGCCAATGCAGTGTGAGCTTTGCTGCCAAATGGGCCCAAGACACCGAATCATTGGCAACTCAACTACTGCTAGCCCGCCAATGGCTACCGGATGTGCAAATCAGCCCAGAACAAATTGAATACCTGGTCAATGAAGCCATTCGCGGTGGAGTAGAAGGACACCGCTCTGAGCTTTATGCAGTGCGCGTGGCACGAGCTCATGCGGCCCTCAGCGGCCGAGATCAGGTTGAAGCTGAAGACCTACAAGTAGCCGTTCGGCTAGTAATTGCACCTCGTGCATTGCAACTACCGCCTCAAGAAGAACAAATGGAGCCGCCACCTCCAGAGCAACAGCAGGCACCACCACCACCAGACCAATCGCAGGAAGACTCTTCTGAAGAAGAAGATGATGACGAAGACACTCCCGATGAGGAGACATCGCCTCCAGTTCCAGAAGAATTCATGCTTGATCCTGAAGCGGTGACAATCGATCCAGACCTTTTGCTTTTTTCTGCAGCAAAGTCAAAAAGTGGCAGCAGTGGTAACCGCTCTGCGGTTTTCAGTGATAACCGAGGACGCTACGTAAAGCCCATCATTCCCCGTGGTCCTGTAAGACGTATAGCCGTCGATGCGACATTAAGGGCTGCGGCCCCGTACCAGAAAGCACGCCGAGCCAGGCAACCGGATCGCACAGTGATTGTCGAGGAAGGCGATCTAAGAGCCAAGTTGCTTCAACGCAAAGCAGGATCACTAGTGATTTTCCTTGTAGATGCAAGCGGTTCTATGGCTCTAAATCGTATGCAGGGTGCCAAAGGTGCTGTCATTCGCTTACTCACTGAGGCATATGAAAATAGAGATGAAGTTTCACTAATCCCATTTAGAGGAGAACAAGCAGAGGTTTTACTGCCTCCAACTAAATCAATTACTGCAGCAAAAAGAAGGCTTGAAGTTATGCCCTGCGGCGGCGGATCTCCTTTAGCCCATGGTCTTTCCCAAGCTGCTCGGGTAGGTGCTAACGCATTAAAAACAGGAGATCTAAGCCAAGTTGTGGTTGTAGCTATTACAGATGGACGCGGCAATGTGCCCCTGGGAACCTCACTTGGTCAGCCACAACTTGAAGGAGAAGAACCACCGGATCTGAAGCAGGAAGTGCTTGATGTAGCAAGCCGCTATCGCAGCCTTGGAATCAAATTGCTGGTTATCGACACTGAGCGTAAATTCATCGGCAGTGGCATGGGGAAAGAGCTTGCAGAAGCCGCCGGCGGCAAATACGTACAGCTACCGAAGGCGAGCGATCAGGCAATCGCTGCCATCGCTCAGGAAGCGATCGGAGACCTCACATAAACACAGGACCGTCATTCATCATCTATTCGCCGTTGCGCTTTCAGCTCTTTTGATGGTTGGCTTTCCGCCCGCAACGCAGGCGATGGACTGGATCATCGAAACCGATATGGGCGTGGATGATCAGATCTCGATTGTGTACATGGCAGCCAAGTCACTCACATCCGATGCGATCAACATCAAAGCCGTCCTGACCCAGGGCAATGGACTAGCCCATGTAGGTCCTGCCAAAAACAACGCCGTGCGGTTGCTGCGGCTGGCGGGTTTAAAACCGACAGAGCTGCCGGACGTGGGCACCGGTAGTCAATACGGCCTGGATGGCTTTCATCAATATCCAGCCGACTGGAGATACAACAACGACAAACTCAGCAACGTCTCCATCACTGAGTACCAGGAAACCTGGCAAGAACACAATCAATCTTCTGAAAGTCTGCTCAAAAAATATTTAATCCGCTCCAAAGAGACGAATCAGCCCATTTCCATCTTCTCCCTTGGCACATTCACGAACATTGCCAAATGTTCTACATGAGAGTCCTGAGCTGGGACGACAGATCACCCAGATTGTCTGCATGGCAGGAGCTGTGGATGTTCCCGGCAACCTCAGGGTTCATGGATTCTCCGATGACGCAAAGAACAGATTCGCGGAATTCAACGCCTGGATCGATCCCATTGCAACCAAGATGGTTATTGAATCTGGCATTCCGATCAAACTGATCCCACTTGACATCACCAACAAAGCACCACTTACAGAAGATTTCCTCGACAGATTCAAAGCAAAAACCTCCGGAGAAGCAGCCATTACCATTGCTCAATGGTGGCAGAAGAACCTCAAACCAGAGACCGGTGAGTACTACAACTGGGACCCATTAGCAACAGCAATTGCGCTCAACCCTGACATCATTACCAAGCAGAAAACAATCAAAATCACTGTTCAGGCAAACAGAACATTTAGCCAACAAGGCGGCGATGTGATCTTCGGAGAGAAATCAGATTTCGACATCCTCAACTGGCAAGGACATTCACGGCGATCCTTCAATCCCTACAACGCAGGACGCACACAACGAAGCCGCTCAGGACAAGCTGTGGACGTCATCTTTGACGCAGACATCGAACGCTACCAAAACGATCTCATTGCAACTTTCAGCTCACAAACATCTAATCAGCGTTCATGAGCATCAATTAATTCAGTTCTATTCTTTCAAAGTCTCAGCGGGATAAAGCTCATTAAATAACTCCCCAAGGCCAATAGTGACGTTTCGCACAGCATTCATGAACTGAGGGTCAGCCGTCAGTTTTTCCACATCCCCACCAACCTCATCAATCTTTTCCGTAAGTGAGCGGACAGAGCTCACAGTCTGTTTAAGGTCATTAACTGTTTTAGGATTATCTAAAGCAGCAGTAAAATTATCAATGTGACCGGTTGCATTATTTAGGTTGTTGATAATTGGTTCGACGCGAGCCAACTCATCCTTAATTTCAGCAATCAATTTGGAGGCTTCCTCAGTGGTGCGGTCGAACTGCTTGGTGGAGTCAACTAAGTGGGTTACTAACTTCTGCTTTTCTGCCTCTTGCAAAATGCGCTCCAGTGTCTCAGTAACAGTGGAGATACTTACTGAAGGCTTGCCAACAATCGTTTCACCTTTGCATAACACCTTGCTGCCACGGCAATTATTCGACCCTGGATAAGGAGCATTCGCAGATAGCGGCTTGCCAAGACTCACCAATAACACCTGAGAGTCACCCCCTAACAATGAGCTCGATGCCACCTTGGCGATGACCGGCTTAGGCAGACTCAAATCGCCCCTATTGATCTCAAGGGTTGCATGCACGGCTTCTGAAGTCACATCGATTTTGGCCACAGTGCCTACCAAAATTCCCCGATAGGTCACAGGAGAGCGTTCAGCCAGGCCACTGGCGTCGGGGAAGTTCGCCTTAACCGTCCAAACCTTGGCGCCAAGACGTACCCCCCTCAACCAAAGCATTGCTCCTGAAAAGGCAACCACTGCTCCAATGATGGAGAATCCGACAATGGCATCACGAATACTGCGACGCATAGACATTAATGATCTTCAGGTTGCATCGGCCCGCGAAGACTACCTGTGCGGAACTGTTCAACATAAGGATTATCAGTCTTGGAAAACTCCTCAGTTGATCCAGACCAATGAAACTTGCCTCCATAAAGCATCACAACCCTTTCAGATGAACGTTCAATCGTGCTGCGTACATGGCTAACTACTACCGAACAGCCTCTAGCCACGGTGGTGGTCTTAACAATTAAATCTTCAATGCGAGTACAGGCAACCGGATCAAGGCCAGCAGTGGGCTCGTCATAAAGCAATAACGGCATAGAGCCCTGCTCCCGATCCGGATTATCGATCAATGCCCTAGCGAAACTAACCCGTTTCTGCATGCCACCACTGAGCTGGCCAGGGAATAGATCAGCCAAATCGAAAAGGCCCACAGCTTCAAGGCAAGCCCTCACTCGCTCGCGAATCTCTTTCTGATTGAGCAAACCCTTCCGCATCAACAAAAATCCAACATTTTCCTCGACTGTGAGAGAGGCCAATAGCGCTGGATTCTGAAAAACTAGCCGCACATCAGGGGGTTGCTCCTGATCAAGACGCAAATAAGCCTGCTGCTCACCAAATAAATGCAGCTCACCATCAGTAGGCAATTCCAGGCCTGCCAGCAATCGCAGAACCGTGGATTTTCCAGCACCAGAGGGGCCCACGACGGCCAAGCGTTCCCCAGGTTGCATGACCAGATTGACAGTATCTAGTACCGGCCCTTGGCCCCACTGCATGGTGAGATCACGCATCTCGACCACAGGGGTGGCTTGTGGCACAAGCACTCTGAGCAGGGAACCGAGTCATTTTGCCCGGGATGTCCAAGAAGGAAAGCTTTCGTACAGTTACCTTGACGACTTCCAGCCGGGTTACCCCCGCGCATGTGACCTCGCCTAAACACCGTTCTAATAAAAGCCGCTCTAGTCAGCGCCAGTCTCGTCAGCGCCCCGCGCGGATGAAAAGGTTACGAACTGCCGGCGAAAAGGATCTAATAATCCGTTCTCGCAGAGCAATGCGTTGGCTTCTACCTGGACTGGTAGTTAAACGCTGGGTGCTCACCTCGGCCCTCGGCCTTCTATTGGCACTACTAGGAGCAGCCGTTTGGGCTGACCTAAAGCCCATCTACTGGATAATCGAGACTCTCACCTGGCTGCTAGGAACAATCACAACTGTGCTGCCGAGCAGCATTACCGGCCCCTTAGTGATAGTGATTGGAGCCGCCCTCGTGCTGTGGGGACAGAGCCGCAGCTTTGGATCAATCCAACAAGCGCTAGCGCCTGACAAAGACACTGTGTTGGTTGACGCCCTTCGGGCCAAGAGCAAACTCAACCGTGGGCCAAATATTGTCGCCATCGGTGGTGGCACGGGCCTGTCGACTTTGCTCAGCGGTCTGAAGCGCTACAGCAGCAACATCACAGCGATTGTGACGGTAGCTGACGATGGCGGCAGTAGTGGCGTACTTCGTCGCGAGCTTGGTGTGCAACCACCAGGCGACATTCGCAACTGCCTGGCTGCACTCTCAACCGAAGAACCCCTGCTCACCCGCCTCTTTCAATACCGCTTCTCCGCAGGTAGTGGCCTAGAAGGCCATAGCTTCGGGAATCTTTTCCTCTCAGCACTATCAGCCATCACGGGCAATCTAGAGACAGCGATCACGGCTTCTAGCCGAGTACTAGCGGTTCAAGGTCAGGTCGTGCCTGCCACTAACGCAGATGTACAACTCTGGGCTGAACTGGAAAACGGCCAACGCATTGAAGGGGAATCAGCCATCGGCAAGGCACCCAGTCCAATCGTCAGACTTGGCTGCCTACCAGAACGACCACCAGCCCTGCCTCGTGCCCTAGAAGCCATCTCAAATGCAGACCTGATCCTTCTCGGTCCTGGCAGCCTTTACACATCCCTGCTGCCAAATTTGTTAGTACCAGAATTAGTTGGAGCCATACAACGCAGCCGAGCACCAAAGCTCTACATCTGCAACTTGATGACTCAACCTGGGGAAACAGATGGCCTGGATGTTGTCGGTCACCTAAGAGCGATCGAAGCCCAACTAGCGAACCTAGGCATCAGTCAAAAACTTTTCAGTGCTGTATTAGCCCAGGACGATCTAGGGCAATCTCCATTAGTGAAGCGCTACCAGGATCAAGGTGCTGAGCCAGTGCACTGTGACAGCAGGGTCTTAATAGCGAAGGGCTATGAGGTGATGCAGGCTCCACTACAGGGGGCACGGCCCCAAGCAACACTGCGCCATGACCCCCGCAGCCTTGCCCTTGCAGTGATGCGCTTTTATCGGAATTACAAACGGAATGCTCAGTAAGCGTCCTGCATCTCATAAAAATCTGGCTGGACGTAGTCCTTCCTAAGTGGCCAGCCTTTCCAATCCTCTGGCATCAGCAGTCGCTTGGGATGGGGATGCCCATCGAAGACAATCCCAAACATGTCAAAGGTTTCACGTTCCTGCCAATCAGCACCTCGAAACAGGCCGTAGAGACTAGGAACACTAGGGCTGCCTTCACGGGGCAAAAACACTTTTAGACGCACCTCACGGAGCTTCGCTGTCACCGACGTCGCCAAAAGTTCAGACATAGAAACGAGGTGATAAAAGCAAACAAGCTGCTGACCAGGACCTTCGTCGTAGCCACCCTGACATTGGAGATAGTCAAAACCATGAGCCTTAAGGGCTGCTGCTATCACTTGGAGGAACAGCGGCTCAACGCCAATCACCTCAATGCCGAGATGATCTAGATCAAGCACCTTGTGTTCAAAGCCCTGCTGGCTTAGCCAACAACTCACAGGACCAGGCTCAGGTCCGACGGGTACCGGTGGCTGTGACAAAGACTCACTCATGAATCTGCATTAGACGAAGAAAGAATGGCTGAATTACTTTCTGGTTGACTTGCTAAGAGCTCCCCAGCGAGGGGCAGCCCAGCACCAGGCTTTAAAGCAGCCTGCTGGGTATCTGCACTCAGATAGGCACCGGTCACAACTGGTTCGACCCACTTCATTTGATGGGGCACTGTGAAGTAGCGATGGGTCTGGGCAATCTTTATGCGCTCCGAAACCGATTCATCACCTACTTTTTTACGCAGCTTGATCACCGCATCAAAAATCGCTTCAGGGCGTGGTGGACAACCTGGCAGGTAAAGATCTACGGGTATGAGCTTATCTACACCACGCACAGCGGTGGTGGAGTCAGCACTAAACATTCCACCAGTGATGGTGCATGCACCCATAGCAATCACATACTTGGGCTCGGGCATCTGCTCGTAAAGCCTTACCAGGGCAGGAGCCATCTTCATGGTCACCGTACCTGCCACGATCAGAAGATCAGCCTGTCTTGGAGAACTGCGGGGCACCAATCCAAAACGGTCAAAATCAAAACGTGATCCAATCAGAGCAGCGAACTCGATAAAACAACAAGCAGTCCCATATAGCAACGGCCAAAGACTGCTCAATCGAGCCCAGTTATGCAGGTCATCCAAACTTGTGAGAATGATGTTCTCACTCAGTTCACTAGTCACCTTTGGCGCGCCGACTGGGCCACAGCTGGCCGCACGCATGTCACGTACGGCATCAATAGATGGAGGCACTGTCATTAAATCAACTCCACTCGAGGGCGCCTTTTCGCCAGGCGTAAGCAAGAGCCACCAAAAGAATGGCAATGAAAATCAGGGCTTCAACAAAAGCCAATAAGCCCAAACGATGAAATGCCACCGCCCAGGGATATAGGAAAACAGTCTCCACATCAAAAATGACGAAGACCAGCGCAAACATGTAATAACGAATATTGAACTGAATCCAGGCACCACCAATTGGCTCCATACCGGATTCATAAGTGAGCTCACGCTCACCAGTCCGACTGCGGGGCGCCAATAGCTTGTTAGTGACAAGTGCCAAGATCGGTACTGCCGCTGAAATCAGCAGAAAGCCGAGAAAGGCGTCGT
>CAJWUF010000007.1 GCA_913047395.1 uncultured cyanobacterium | reverse complement strand
AGGTTGTAGGGGGTTAGGGGTAATTCATAGCGTCGGAATTGTTCCGATACCCTTCGCCCTACTTGTTGCAGTGTGGTGTGATTCAGGTCGACATTGACCTTTGGTAGTGCCTGGGCATTGCTGCCTAGTTGTTCAAGTTCAAAGTGTTCAACCCAGTTGGGATGGAACGGCCAAACCTGATGCTCGCCGGTTTTTGTGTTCGGCAACACGCGCAGTACTTGATCGCTGCCCTTGGCTAGGGCGGATAGGTCACAGAAGAACACCTCGTGGTTGCGTAGGCCGTAAGTGGCCATAAGTCCATAGGCAAGTCGCCATCTTGGGTTGGGAATGCGCAGCACCGTTTCAATGATTTGGTTGTCACTGGGCAGTTGACGAAAACGGGCTCGATGTAGTCCATATCCGCCCGCTTCTGCTCGCCAGTCATCTGGTAGCGCTAGTTCAATATGACGAGCTAGTGCACTTAGGGCTGTGGCGCACTGCTGTCTACTGCGGCTGCCATCTGCATAACTGGCCAGAGTTTCACTTAGCAGGCTTGCATCAAAACCTTGTTGTTTATTGTTAGCGAGGCAGGCAAGTCTGCGTAGATAAGGCAGATAGGCGGAAGTCCATGTGGTGCGGCTGCCGGCTGGCGATCGTCGTCGATGTGGCTCAGCAAAGAATGTTGCTTCGAAGCTAGCCAACGCTTCCTTTACCCCACTTGCAATACCCCGAGGCTGCGCAAGTTCCGGTTTAGTCGTCCATTGAGACCAGTCGAATTGTCCGCGCTGCAGTTGGTAGTTCACTAGCTGCAATACGCGCTCGGCTTCTTTGAGGCCTTGTTGTTCTGCCTCAATTTGCAGGCTGATTCGCTGAGATTTGATCGGGCCTGTTCCTTTACGGCATGGCAGTGGCCCACGTAGGTTTAGCCACCTTCCACGCTGCTCAATTCGTA
Organism: uncultured cyanobacterium; assembly: GCA_913047395.1. Taxonomy (GTDB): domain Bacteria; phylum Cyanobacteriota; class Cyanobacteriia; order PCC-6307; family Cyanobiaceae; genus Prochlorococcus. Next base: position 37,727 of record CAJWUF010000007.1, on the reverse strand, counting down.
GGTTGATGCCGCTGCCAGCAAGGGCGCGGTTGATGTTGATCAGCTCGCTGCTGAGATCCATGGCCCTGTGGGGATGGTGCCACCTTGGCGTTCATGGCGGTTACGCTCAAGCCCTATTAGAGAATTCTTTCCTATATGGCCCGGGTCGGTGTCCTCTTGATGAATCTGGGGGGACCTGAGCGTATCCAGGACGTTGGGCCTTTTCTGTTCAATATTTTCGCCGATCCAGAGATTATTCGACTACCTAATCCTGCTCTTCAAAAGCCTCTCGCCTGGTTGATTAGCACGCTGCGCAGCAGTAAATCTGAGCAGGCTTATCGCTCAATTGGTGGTGGTTCCCCTCTGCGGCGAATCACGGAACAACAGGCTCGAGAGTTGCAGAGTCTTCTCCGACAACGAGGTATTGATGCCACTAGCTATGTGGCAATGCGCTATTGGCATCCTTTCACCGAATCCGCTGTGGCAGATATCAAGGCCGATGGGATCGATCAGGTTGTGGTGCTTCCTCTTTATCCCCATTTCTCGATTAGTACCAGTGGCTCGAGTTTTCGTGAGTTGCAGCGGTTGCGGCAGGCCGATACGTGTTTCCGGGATTTGCCGATACGTTGTATTCGCAGTTGGTACGACAACCCTGGTTATGTGCGTGCCATGGCGGAGTTAATCGCTGAGCAGATCCGCGTTAGTGATGTTCCTGCTGAAGCACACGTTTTTTTTAGTGCTCATGGTGTGCCTAAGAGTTATGTGGAAGAAGCGGGTGATCCATATCAGAAGGAGATCGAAGCTTGCACCAAATTGATAATGGCTGAGCTGGAGGGGCTTTTGGGCTATGGCAACCCCCACTCTCTTGCCTATCAGAGTCGTGTGGGTCCAGAGGAATGGCTTCAGCCCTACACCGATGACGTCCTTGAACAGCTTGGTAAGGCAGGAACCCTTGATCTAGTGGTGGTGCCGATCAGTTTTGTGAGTGAACACATCGAAACCCTTGAGGAGATTGATATCGAATATCGCGAGCTCGCGACCGAAGCAGGGGTTGTTCATTTCAGGCGGGTGCCTGCTCTTGATACCTACCCCACATTCATTGAGGGGTTGGCTGATTTGGTTGGATCCAGTCTTGAAGGGCCGGAGATCAATCTCGATGAGGCGGCAAAGCTGCCCGTTCGGGTGAAGTTCTATCCCCAGGAGAAATGGGAATGGGGCTTGAACACTAGTTCTGAGGCGTGGAATGGACGCTTAGCCATGCTTGGTTTTGCCGCCTTCTTGTTGGAGTTATTCAGTGGGCATGGCCCTTTGCATGCCATTGGGTTGCTTTGAACTGCGGCCATTGTTCCCCCTGATCCGTTTCTTGGTTGCGATCACTGCTATCGCTTTGGCCCCACTGGTAACAGTTGGTGCCGTTGCAGAAAGTCTTTGGCAATCAGGGGTTTTCCCAATCGTTCAGTTTGAGGGCTACTCAAGTCATTTTGGTCGTCGTCTAGGCATCTCAGGCAATGAAGAGCTACATACGGGTTTAGATATTGCTGCGCCTCTTGGTTCTCCCGTTCTTAGCTGGTGGTCTGGAGAAGTTGTTGAAATTATTGACGACAGTATCTGTGGTCTTGGGGTAGTGATCGTATCTGGGGATTACGAGCATATTTATTGCCATCTGCAGCAGCAGTTCTTGCATCGAGGCCAGAAGGTGCGTGGGGGGCAGCCGATCGGGAGGGTTGGTGTCACTGGTCGCACCAGCGGTCCCCATCTGCATTGGGGCATTCGCTATCGCGGTAGATGGCTCGATCCCGGATTGATTCTGCGGGAGATGGTGAAGAGCTAATAGGCAAACTGTATGGCAGGCCTTTAATCTTGAGGGGCAGTTCACGCCTTGCCGCTGCTGTGACCTTGACTTCCTCAGCCACGGCTCTCGGTGATTCGTCACAACAGGAGCATCGGCGAATCATCGGTGCGGATGCTCTGATGGATGCTCTACGCCGTCACGGCGTTGAGACAATCTTCGGTTACCCAGGTGGGGCGATCCTGCCCATTTATGACGCAGTTCATAAGGCTGAGCAGCAGGGTTGGCTGAAGCATATTCTCGTTCGCCATGAGCAGGGTGGTACCCATGCTGCTGATGCATATGCTCGAGCCACAGGTCGGGTGGGGGTTTGTTTTGGTACCTCTGGACCAGGGGCTACCAATTTGGTGACGGGCATTGCAACGGCCCAGATGGATTCGGTGCCGATGGTGGTGATCACCGGCCAAGTCGCTCGCCCTTCCATCGGTACAGATGCCTTTCAGGAAATTGATATTTTTGGGATCACCCTGCCAATCGTTAAGCACTCTTGGGTGGTACGCGAACCGGCGGATCTGGCTTCGGTTGTTGCTCAGGCGTTCTTTATTGCAGCATCTGGTCGCCCTGGCCCGGTATTGATCGATATCCCTAAAGACGTCGGCCAGGAGGAATTTGATTACCTACCGGTAGAGCCTGGCACTGTGGTGCCTCCTGGATTTCGACTGTCTCCAATACCAGAGCCTGCTGCGATTGAAGGGGCTTTGGAATTAATCGAGAATGCCCAGCGGCCTCTTCTCTACGTGGGTGGAGGCGTTGTCTCAGCAGGAGCCCACGAAAGTCTGAAGGGCTTTGCCGAACGCCATCAGATTCCAGTAACCAACACATTGATGGGTAAGGGAGCCTTCGATGAGTGGCATCCTCTCGCTCTTGGCATGCTGGGGATGCATGGTACGGCTTATGCCAATTTCGCTGTCACTGAGTGCGATTTATTGATCGCGCTCGGAGCACGTTTTGATGATCGGGTTACCGGCAAGCTCGATACCTTTGCGCCTCGCGCCAAGGTGATTCACTTTGATATCGATCCAGCGGAAGTGGGTAAGACTCGACGGGCCGATATTGCGGTACTCGGTGATGTTGGCAGCAGCCTGGTCAGCTTGCTTGAGCTCAGCAAGAAAAGGCCTGTGGAGCCGATAACTTCGGCTTGGCTGGCCCGCATTGATGGATGGAAGCAGCGTTACCCACTGACAATTCCTCCCCAGGAGGGTGCGATTTATCCCCAGGAAGTGCTGTTAGCGATAAGGGATTTGGCTCCTAATGCCTACGTGACTACAGACGTAGGTCAGCATCAGATGTGGGCTGCTCAGTACTTACGGAATGGGCCTCGCCAGTGGATCAGCAGTGCTGGTCTGGGCACCATGGGTTTTGGTATGCCGGCTGCTATCGGTGCACAGATCGCCATGCCTGATGAACAGGTTGTTTGTATTGCCGGTGACTCCAGCATCTTGATGAATATTCAAGAGCTCGGGACTTTGATTCAATACAGCATCCCCGCCAAAATTGTGATTGTTAACAACCACTGGCAGGGAATGGTGCGCCAGTGGCAGGAAAGTTTCTATGAGGAACGCTATTCAGCTACTGACATGCTTCCCGGTATGCCGGATTTCGTGGCATTAGCCAAGGCCTTTAGGGTTGGTGGGGTACTGATCACTGATCGAGAGGATCTCAGGCCACAGCTGAAGCAGGCCCTCGCTACACCAGGGCCGATGCTCATTGATGTGCATGTTCGGCGGCATGAAAATTGCTATCCGATGGTTCCTCCCGGGAAGAGCAATGCTCAGATGGTGGGTTTGCCTGCTCACCCTGAACTTGCCATGGATACGACGCGTGGCTGTGGATCTTGCGGTGCCACTACTGCCCATGAGCATCTCTATTGCCCAGCTTGTGGTGTCTCTCTTTGATGCGACGAATTCAAGGCTTACTGCTAAGTCTTCTGCTTGTCTTGTTGATCTCACCCTTGCCAGTAATGGCAGCGGAAGTACTCCGTGTGCGCAGCTCCTCTTTGCTGCAGGTCGGTGATCACAACAGAACTTATACGGTGCGTCTTGCTTGCTTGGAGGTGGATCCTTCCAATGAGGCGGAGGCAATAGCTTGGCTGAAGTCAGAGTTGCCTCGTCGTCGTCGGGTAAATCTGCGACCTGAGGGTGCTAGCGATGGTGTGCTTTTGGCCAGGGTGAATCCGATTGGCAGCGAAGTAGATCTAAGTACAGGTCTAGTTACTGCCGGTTTGGGTCGCTTGATATGTGAGTCAGCTGTGAGTTGAGATATCAGTGTGCCTGCTTCAACAAAAAGCTCCTTGAGAAAGATCCTGTGATAAACCCAGACTGCCCTGATCAAGGGATCTACCTTCTATACCTTGGGTCTTCCGGTTTATGACCCCTTCTTCAGAGGTTCCTTCAATAGATTCAAATTTGGCGGCAGGTTCAACTTCAAGTGTGACCTGGAGGAAAAAGTTCTTCCAGGCTCCCTGGGGGAGCTGGTTGATGACTTTTGCCAGTCTTCTTGGTTGTCAGGCAGTCTCGGCAAGTGGGCTGTTGTCTACATCTGTGGTGGTTCTACAGCCACAGGGATTGGGCTTGGAAGCCGCTAATCAGGCTTTCCTCAAGGGCTTTCTGTTAGCAGAGGACCAGGTAAGGGGTTGTGGCCATTTGGCCGCATTTGTGGAATTCCGTCCGCTGAATGTGGATGTTGATCCGGCCGTGGTCTTATCAGGCAACCCGCGGCTGAAGTTAGTAGTGGCACCACCTGCTGCTGACCTTCGCGCTTTCTCTGCTCTGGTCGCCAAGCGGGACCTCAGTGTGGTGTTGCCTTATCAGCGTGGGGCTTCGATGGATGCTGAGGCTGGGTTGGAGTTACCTACTCGACTGTGGCCATTGGTTGCACCTGCTAGTGACGATATTCAGGCCATGGCTAAAAAGGTTTTGGAGCAGGGGTGGCAGCGCGTGATGGTGGTGCGGGATCCATCGGATCTTGGTCTTAGTTCCGCGAAATCTTTTGTGGAAGCATTTGAGGCCATTGGTGGCAAGGTTGAAAGCTATGAGCCCGATTTGGTTCAGAGTATTAATCCTGATGATGGTGATCGTCTTAAGCGCTTTCAGCAGGACGTGGCTTGGCTAGGTCCTGATGCGCTTGTTTTAGCTTCTAGCCCTTCGGGTCCGCTTGCTAAGGCTTTGAGAAAATCTCAGAAGGATGGATTACTAGGTTGGCAAACAGGAAAGCCAGCCTGGGTGTGGCTTGCATCAGCGGATCAAGTGAAAGGTATGGGTCCGGAGGTCTGGGATCAGCTTTTGATAAAGCGACCTGCCAGTGGACCTGGCTGGCAGAAATTTTCAGAATCGTTTGAGCAGCGGTGGGGGCATACCCCAAATCTCCTAGCCGCAGCTGGTTTTGATACGGCGCGTTTAATCGCTCTGTCAACTATTTCGGCTAATTCGCTCTCAGCAGAGAGAACTGCTGATCCTTTTGGATGGGTTGATCCAGAAAGTGAACCGCAGCCCCTTTGCAAGGCTCTACGTATACGGGCCGACGGAAAGCCAGTGCGCTTGGAAGGTGCTGCTAGCAGCTTTGATCTGCGTCCAGGGCAGTCGCCTTCTGGTGAGACGGATATCACTCGAGTCTTTGCTTTAGGGCCTGGCTGAGGCAGGACTTGAGCCCATTGCGATTTAATCAGGATTGGATGTAGCTGATGGGTTTTGCACGTGAGGCTGGTGATGTGTTGCGGTTGAGTGAACTAAAACTTCCCCTTGATCATCCGCCAGAGGCTGTTGAAGCAGCAATTCTCAAGCGCTTGCGTATTTCCCCTTCTCAGCTCATCAGTTACCGGCTGGTGAAACGAAGTGTTGACGCGCGACGTCATGAGCGAATCCAGTTCATATACAGCGTGGATGTGGTGGTGTCAGGGGAGGATGCTTTGTTGAAGCGCCATGCTCGCAATCCGAAGATTCGCAAAGCTCCAGACACTAACTATTACCCCGTAGCTAAGGCTCCATCAGATTTCCCTAAGGCAGGAATTGAGCGGCCGGTTGTGGTGGGTGCAGGTCCTTGTGGTTACTTTGCCGCTCTACTTCTGGCCCAGATGGGTTTTAGACCTTTACTTCTTGAGCGTGGTCAATCGGTAAAAAAACGCACGGCTGAAACCTTTGGCTTTTGGAGGGGAAAGCAGCCTTTCAATCCTGAGTCCAATGTCCAGTTTGGCGAAGGTGGGGCTGGTACTTTCTCCGATGGCAAGCTTTATAGCCAGGTGAGTGATCCTGAGCACTATGGGCGCAAGGTGCTTGAAGAGTTAGTTGCAAGTGGAGCAAATCCAGAGATACTTGCTCTGCAACGTCCTCACATTGGCACCTTCAAACTGGCCACTGTGGTGCGTGGAATGCGGGCAAAGATTGAGGAGCTTGGCGGTGAGATTCGATTCGAAACTAGGGTTGTCGAATTGCTTTTGCGGCAAGACTTAGATAATTCAGGCTCTGGTAAGCCCTTGCAGGTGGAGGGTCTGAGGCTTGCTAATGGCAGCACAATTAGCAGTCGCCATGTAGTGCTTGCCTTGGGACATTCAGCCCGGGATAGCTTCGCCATGTTGGAAACAATTGGGGTGAAACTTGAGGCCAAGCCTTTTTCTGTAGGACTCCGCATCGAACATCCCCAGTCTTTGATCGACCGAGCCCGTTGGGGCTCAATGGCTGGTCATCCGCAACTCGGTCACGCTGAATACAAGCTTGTTCATCACGCCCGCAATGGTCGCTGTGTTTACAGCTTTTGCATGTGTCCGGGGGGAGTTGTGGTGGGTGCTACATCGCAAACCGATTGCGTGGTTACCAATGGCATGAGTCAGCACACTCGAAATGAACGCAATGCCAACAGTGCTTTAGTTGTGAATCTGGAGCAGGAGGATCTGCGCGGTTTTGAGCGTTGGCCAGGTGATCCGTTGGCAGGTGTGGCTTTGCAGCGGGATCTGGAACAACGAGCTTTTCAGCTTGGAGGAGGTGGATATTGCGCTCCTGTTCAACGTCAGGAGGACTTCCTGGCTGGCAGGCCTTCAACGGCTTTAGGAGAGGTAAAGCCCTCTTACTTGCCAGGAATAAAGCTGGTCGACCTTAACCAGGCCCTGCCTGCACCATTAATTGAGGCAATAAAGGAGGCTCTGCCAGTGTTTGCCAGACGCTTGTCAGGTTATGAGCATCCCGATGCGGTGCTCACAGGGGTTGAGACCCGTACTTCATCTCCGGTGCGTATTCCCAGGGATGATTGTCTTGAGTCGCTGAACACCAGAGGATTGATTCCTGCTGGGGAAGGGGCCGGTTATGCCGGGGGCATCCTCTCGGCTGGTATCGATGGGATTAGAGCAGCAGAAGCCTTGGCTCAACAGCTTGTTGTTGCGCATTCTTCAGCTTGAGAGACGATTCCGCTCCACTGCACTGTTTTCACTTGGTCCCTTCGCCATGAATAAAACAGGCTGGCTTCCGCCACTGTGCAAAGCGGGCAACTATTGATCTGATTGATGCTCAATCCAGCTAGCAGTAGCTGTTCAATAGCAGCCAAGCGAATGTCTAGACGCAGTCGCTGTTGTTCTATGTCGTCAGCGAGAACTCCTCGTGCTTTCAGTGCGGAAAGAAGTTTTCCCTGCTCAACTGTTGGGTTATCGGTAGCGGCTTCAAGGCTCTGTGCTACTGCTTGAGCTACATCGGCTTCAACTTGATAGTTTTTACCGCTTACTGCTGGCCCTAGAGCAATCAGCAGGTCTTCCTTTCTTGCCCCACGAGATAGCAATCTTGATAGGGCTTCTGGCAGGATCCTGGCAACTACGCCGCGCCAGCCGACATGGCAGGCCGCAGCATGACCTGTGTGCTGGTCGGCAATTAGAACCGGAATGCAGTCGGCACTACAGACCCAGAGACTTTGTCCACCCCTATCGCTGACTAGGCCGTCGGCTTGTGGCCAGGGCGCTCGGAAAGCCCTTGAGGCGTCAAGAACGCTGCCGCCATGAACTTGTTGGGGACGATGCACGCTAACCCCAGCACTCAGATAGCCAGCCAGTTCATCTGGTCCTCTACCTTGCCAACGTCGTGTGAAGAATCCATGTTCGAAGCCTGCCTTTTCAAGAAGATTGGCTTGTAGGTAGTAGCCCCCGTAGCAGCCGGCCCAGGTCCATCCTTCGAGTTGATTGAACAGGGTGTCTGGGGCATTAAGCGGGTCTTGTTCGTCAGCTTCCGCTGTTTGCCCCGTTGTTGTCATGGTTGAGGTAGGTCGCGCATCATCCAGAAACCGGCAAATTGTTGATCATCTGGGGAGGTTTGTACAGAGATGAATTGCAGTCCACCTGCTTGCTCCTTTGCATCTAGAAGGTTCTGTTGAAAGGCTTTGGCAGTTTTTTCATCTAAATCCGTTACTAACCAGCGATCGTCTTGGCCTGCTTCAAGCAGAAGTTGTGTTCCATGAATTACTAAGCAAACTGGTTCTAGGCTTCCTAGCCAGCCAGCAAGTGCTAAAGCGCGGGTTTGACTGAACATCCGCACACCTGGCACCAGGATGTTTTCGTCTTCGTTCGCTCCAACCGGCAGCAGGCCGCTGAATCCGATCGGCCACTCTTGAGCTTCGCGTAGCAACCCAATAGGGAGTGACGCCCAACTCCAGGCGTCTCCCCTTACGGCCTCTGGCAGGGGCACTGGCGGTGTGAGCATGGGGACTGGCGGAGGGGCTAGGGGGCCTGCCATGTAACCCTCTTCAAGGGGGTAGACATTTCGTTCACGCTCTGCGAGCCAATCAAGTAGGGCATAGGTTCTGCGGCTTGCGATAACTTCGATATCTAGTTCTGCAGCAGCCCGTTGCACCATGGTGCGCATTGATATACGCCAGCAGCGAATTCTTAGAGGGGCTTCCCATCCTTGTGATTGAGATTCTTGTAATGCTTCTCTTAGAGCATCGGTCAGCCACATTGAATTGACTTCTGTTGCAGGGCAGCGTTTCTCCCAGAGGAATTGAGTAGTTGCTAATGGGTCCGGAGAGCTGCTGATTAATAACTCCCAACGCTTCTTGCCATCAGATTCAAGGATTGGTCGAGAGTAGAAGTCCAGCTCCCAGTCAGTTTTAGGGCGCAGATCTGTGCTTTTGGGTGTATTGGCTGCAATCATCCCGCTGACTGCTCCTGCTGCCTGAGGACGTTACGAGCTTTGTTGGCTCTTTCAGTTGCTTCAGCCATAACCTTGTCTTTTTCGATTAGAAGTTCACCTGGAATTCCTTCGAGAAGGGCTGTGTTTAGGGCAATTCGGCCACGACCAGGGTCCATTTCGGTGATCAAGGCTTTTACTCGATCTCCTTGGTTGAAAACTTCTCGTAGAGATCGAAGACTGCCACCGGTGATCATTGATTGGTGAAGCAAACCACTTACTCCTCCTAGGTCTACGAAGAAACCGTAGGGCTTCACTGCCACAACTTGACCTTCTACGAGTTGTCCGACTTCAAGTTCGGCAAAGCGGGCGGCGGTAGCAGCCCGCTTCTCTGATAGCACCAGTTTGCGTGTTTCTGGATTGACTTCCAGGAATGCCACGCCCAGAGATTTCCCGACAAGTGCTTCGTGATTCTCTCCATTTTGGAGCTGAGATCGGGGGATGAAACCTCGCAAACCTTCAAGGTCGCAGGTAACTCCACCACGATTGAAGCCATTAACCTTGACCTGGACAACTTTTCCTTCCTTTTCCATCTGCCTCACTTTGTCCCAACTCTTACGTAGCTCTAGGGCGCGACAGCTGATGGTGACCATCCCATCGGCATTTTGCTCTCTTGTGACAAGCACTTCTACTTCTAAACCTTTTGGGAAGCGCTCTTTGAGGTTGGTAATTACTCCAAGGCCGCATTCATTTTTGGGCATGAAGCCTGGTGCCTTTCCGCCAATATCTACGTAAACACCATCGCTTTCTAAGGCGATTACCTTGCCAGTAGCAACTTCCCCAGTAGTCCCAACTGGTTCGTTTTCATCTAGGGCAGCAAGGAAGGCATCTTCGTCAAAGTCAAAGTCGTCGACACTGCGCTCAGGGGTTGATTGTTTTCCTTCACTGCTTATTTCCATACCCTTAGATCCAGACCCGCTTCGGCGGGACTGATCGGCCGGACCAAGCAGATCGGCCATCGTCATGCCTTTTAGCTCGTCTAGATCAAAGCGACTCTCATCGGATGCTGGATCAGTAGAGGCTGGACGTATTGGGGCGTTAGCAGGTTGCTCTGCTACTGCTTTATTACTACTGGTTTGGGCTTCAGTGGCCTCTTTCTGCAGGCGTTCTTGTTCCTCACGCCTGCTGATGTGCATTACCTGCAGTGGTTTGCGAGGGGCTTCCTCTGCGGGTTTGGGGGCCTTTGGCCTATTGGGCTGCGGACTGCCTGATCCGGCCATGGGGCCCTTGGTGTCTTCGGTAGGCCATTCTGACAGGCAGGGTGGGGTTCTGTTTGGAGATCGTTATTGATGTCTCGTTCTTCTAGGCGTTTTGACCATTTCAGTTGGCCTCAGGCCGCAGAGGCGGTTGATTTAAAGGGCTCGACCTTGGCTTGGCCTTTCGGCGCCTGTGAGCAGCACGGTCCCCAACTCCCCCTTGCCACAGATGCTTTCTTCGCCGAGTGGATGTTGGCTGAGGTCCTCGAACGATTGCCTGCTGATTTGCCAATCTGGATGCTGCCAGCCCAATCAATGGGGTTCTCTCCGGAACATGAGGCGTTCCCTGGAACCCTTTCCCTGTCGGCAAATTTGATGATTCAGCTGGTGATAGAGGTGGGGCAGCAACTAGCGGCGATGGGAGTTAGTCGTTTGCTGCTTTTCAATGCTCATGGAGGCCAGATCGGTTTATTGCATGTAGCTGCTCGGCAGCTTCGATCTCAATGCCCTGCAATGGCTGTTTTGCCCTGTTTCCTCTGGAGTGGAGTTGACGCGTTAAAGGATTTGCTGCCAGAAAGTGAGTCCGAGGCAGGGCTGCATGCTGGTCTGGCTGAGACCAGCCTGATGCTTCAACTGGCGCCTGAGTTAGTAGGACCCGATCGACCAGTTGATGGCGATCACTGCACTCCTGGTCAACCTGCAACCCCTCCGCTTGGTTGGAGTCTTGAGGGTCATGCTCCCTGCGCCTGGCTTGCAGACGACTTAAGTGTTTCGGGGGTTATCGGTGATGGTCGTAAGGCGAATTCAATGCTTGGCAAAGCATTAGAGCAGGCCTTGGTCGCTCACTGGGTAAATCTGCTGACCAGCCTGATGGCAAGTTCATGGCCCCCGGTAAGAGAACCCCAAGGGTTGTGATCTGAACAGGCACTATCTGTCAATTTTTTCAAAGAGAAGGTTAAAGTCTCACGACTGACTACTTTTAAAAGAGATCCATGCCGACCCTCGATGTGCCTGAGGTTGCTGTTTCTGACGGCTCCGGTGGATCCGTAGAAGCATTGCCTGACTTTGCGTCGGCCTCGTATAAAGACGCCTACAGCCGAATTAACGCCATCGTGATTGAGGGCGAGAATGAAGCCCATGACAACTACATCGCTATAGGCAAATTGCTGCCGGATGATGTCGATGAGCTTCAAAGGCTTGCCATCATGGAGGCGAAGCATGCCAAGGGTTTCACTGCCTGTGGCAAGAACCTTGGCGTTACTCCAGACATGCTGTTTGCAAAAGACTTTTTTGCGTCCTTACGGGATAATTTTCAGAAGGCTGTAGACGAAGGCAAGGTGCCCACCTGCTTGTTGATCCAGGCTCTGTTGATTGAAGCCTTTGCGATCGCGGCTTATCACACCTATATCCCTGTTTCTGATCCATTCGCTCGCAAGATTACTGAAGGTGTTGTTAAGGATGAGTACATTCACCTCAATTATGGCGAGGTTTGGCTTAAAGCCCATTTGGAAAGCTGCCGTGAGGAGCTGTTGGAGGCCAATCGCGAGAACCTACCTTTGATTCGCAAGATGCTTGATCAGGTGGCAGGAGATGCGGCTGTATTGCAGATGGAGAAGGAGGATTTGATCGAGGATTTCTTGATCGCTTATCAAGAATCTCTTACAGAAATCGGCTTTACTACTCGTGAGATAACTCGTATGGCAGCAGCTGCCCTTGTGGTTTGAGCTGCCTTTTCAGCTAGTCCTTTGCTTTATTGTCAATCACTTTTATGCCAAGCAATCAACCCTTAAGGTCAGCCTTCATGGGAGAATGCTTGACTTGGGGTACTGCCGCGTGTAAATACGGCAGCTCAGATTTACCGTATGTCAGTAGTACATGTTTGGTCTGATCGGTCACTCCACCAGCTTTGAAGACGCCCGGCGAAAGGCTCTTGAGCTTGGATACGACGATTTTGCTGCTGGTGATCTAGATGTTTGGTGTAGTGCACCTCCACAGTTGGTGGAGTACGTCAAGGTAAAAAGTCCAACTGGGAAGACGATTGAGGGGGCTTACATCGATTCTTGTTTTGTCCCGGAAATGCTTACTCGCTTCAAGACTGCTCGCCGTAAGGTCCTTAATGCAATGGAGCTAGTTCAGAAGAAGGGACTGAATATCACGGCTTTGGGTGGATTTACCTCAATTATCTTTGAGAATTTCAATCTTCTGCAGCATCAACATGTGCGTAGCACCACGCTTGAATGGGACAGATTCACCACTGGTAATACTCATACGGCTTGGGTGATTTGTCGCCAGCTTGAAAATAATGCTCCTTCTCTAGGCATCGATTTGGCGAAGGCTCGTGTTGCGGTGGTAGGTGCTACTGGGGACATTGGCAGTGCAGTTTGCCGCTGGCTTTCGGTGCGTACTGGAGTAGCAGAACTTCTATTGGTTGCAAGGCAACAACAACCCCTACTTGAACTGCAGAACGAGTTGGGCGGTGGGCGCATTCTTGCTCTCGAAGAGGCTTTGCCTGAGGCAGATGTTGTGGTGTGGGTTGCCAGCATGCCGCGGACGCTTGAAATTGATGCCACCAAATTGCAAAAGCCATGCTTGATGATTGATGGAGGCTATCCAAAGAATCTTGACACCAAGTTTTCAGGGGAAGGGGTGCATGTGCTCAAGGGTGGAATCGTTGAGTTCTGCAATGACATTGGCTGGAGCATGATGGAGTTAGCCGAGATGGAGAAACCTCAACGTCAAATGTTTGCTTGTTTCGCTGAAGCCATGCTTTTGGAGTTTGAGAATTGCCATACCAACTTCAGTTGGGGCCGCAATAACATCACCCTCGAAAAGATGGATTTCATCGGCGAGGCTTCGGTTCGACACGGATTCTCTACTCTTAATCTCAAGCCTCAACTTCAGGTTGCCACTGCCTGACTTCAGTTCTCGCGTTTCTACTTCTATGGCTCGTCGTTACCTGCTTGAGTTCGAGAAGCCTCTAGTAGAGCTTGAGCAGCAGATTGATCAGATCCGAGAGCTTGCTCGTGATTCAGAGGTTGATGTAAGTCAGCAGCTGCTTCAGTTGGAGACCCTTGCAGCCCGGAGACGGGAGGAAATCTTTCAAGGTCTAACTCCGGCCGAGAAGATTCAGGTAGCTCGTCATCCTCATCGGCCGAGCACACTGGATTTTATCCAGATGTTTTGCGACGACTGGGTTGAGTTGCATGGTGATCGTCGTGGCAGTGACGATCAGGCTTTAGTTGGTGGTATCGGACGCATTGGCGAACGCCCTGTGCTGCTGATAGGACATCAAAAGGGCAGGGATACAAAGGAAAATGTGGCAAGAAACTTTGGCATGGCCACTCCTGGTGGGTATCGCAAGGCCCTCCGACTTATGGATCATGCAGATCGTTTTCGCTTGCCCATCCTCACGTTTATCGATACCCCCGGTGCTTATGCAGGCCTCCTCGCTGAGGAGCAGGGTCAAGGAGAAGCTATTGCGGTCAACTTGCGGGAGATGTTCCGATTGCGCGTGCCTGTAATAGCCACTGTGATTGGTGAAGGCGGCTCCGGCGGTGCTCTTGGAATTGGGGTTGCTGATCGGTTGCTGATGTTTGAGCACAGTGTTTACACCGTTGCTAGCCCTGAAGCCTGTGCTTCGATCCTGTGGAGAGATGCAGCAAAAGCTCCTGAGGCGGCAGCGGCTTTGAAGATCACTGGTCCGGATCTCCTTAGTTTGGGAGTGGTGGATGAAGTGCTTTCGGAGCCAGCCGGTGGAAATAACTGGGCGCCACTTCAGGCGGGAGAGGTGCTCAAGGAGGCTATCGAGAGGCATCTCGAGGAGCTTTTGACCTTATCTATTGATAAGCTTCGCGAATCGCGCTACCGAAAGTTTCGAGCGATGGGGCGTGTTCTGGAGCCAAGCGCGTCGGAAACTGGTCTGGCTGCCTAAGCTTTTTAAGCTTGCAAACGCTACTTGCCTACTGCCCTGATTACTGGAGCATCCCGCGGCATTGGTCAAGCCGCCGCCAGGTTGTTTGCCAAGGCAGGCTGGGATCTGATTTTGGTAGCCCGTAACGAGGCTGCACTCAAGGCACTCTCCCTGGAATTGGAGAATACTGGCCAAAGTGTTCTCTATAAATCGATCGATCTCGCTGATCCAGGAGCCATTGCTACTGGTGTAGAAGATCTGCTTGGGAGAGGACATTGCCCATCAGTATTAATCAACAATGCTGGAGCAGCTTGGACGGGAGATCTTCTCTCGATGCCTTTGAAACGTTGGCAATGGTTGCTGCAAATGAACCTAACTAGTGTCTTCCAGATGTGTGCTGTCGTAGTGCCTGCGATGCGGCTTAGTGGTGGGTTGGTGATCAATGTGAGCAGTCATGCATCTCGTAATGCTTTCCCTCAGTGGGGCTCGTATTGCACCACCAAAGCGGCTCTGGCAACGTTTACTCGCTGCTTGGCGACTGAGGAGCGCATCCATGGGATTCGAGCCTGTACCCTCACGCTTGGTTCGGTAAATACCCCACTTTGGGACACTGAAACTGTCCAAAATAGCTTTGATCGTGATGCAATGCTATGTGTTGAGCAGGCGGCGGCGGCCCTACTGCATATGGCTCAACAGCCATCAACACAGGTAATTGAAGACCTCACCCTTATGCCAGCCACTGGCGCTTTCTGAACAAGCCTTTAATGACTTCTATTATCCCGACATCATCGAAAGGCCTTAATGAAGAGAAAAAGGCCCCATCTAGCAATGGTCAAGCGGCAGGTGAAAAAAAGATTTCCGAACGTATTCGTGCGCGTTTAGTAGCAGAAGGTGTTTCTTTCCTTGCTAACGATAATGTTTCTGAACACATTCAGCCAGGAGAGTTGGATGAGTTAGAAATAGAGGTGGCTGAACGCGTGCGTGATCTACTGGAAACTTTATTGATTGATGTTGATAATGATCACAATACTGAAGAGACGGCCGAGCGTGTTGCTCGCATGTATCTCAATGAAGTATTTAAAGGTCGTTATCAGAAACAGCCCAAAGTTACAAGTTTCCCTAATGTCAAGCAGCTTGATGAGATCTATACCGTTGGCCCGATCACGGTGCGCTCTGCATGCTCACATCATTTTGTGCCTATCATGGGTAGTTGTTGGATTGGTATAAAGCCTGGTAATCGTGTAATTGGCTTGTCTAAGTTTGCAAGAGTTGCAGATTGGGTTTTTTCAAGGCCGCATATACAGGAGGAGGCAGTAATGATTTTAGCTGATGAAATTGAGCGTCTATGTGAGCCTCAAGGCCTTGGAATTATTGTTAGAGCAGAGCATTACTGCATGAAATTACGTGGGGTAATGGAGCCTCAGTGCACCATGGTGAATTCCGTAGTGCGAGGTGTTTTTCGTCATGACTCTAGTCTTAAACAAGAATTCTTCGAACTTGTACGTCAGCAGGAAGCCTCTCTCTAAGGGGCTTGAAGTTTTTGTTTTTTAGGCGTTAATCAGCGCTTGCTGGTGGTGTCTAGCTAGAACCTCCAAGTCGCCTTTTTCGCGTTTAGTTGTCGGTTTTCTCTTTGTGCTTATGCCAAGAGAAAATATCAACCTAGATAAAATAGTTAGAGATGGGCTTTGTATTTAAATCTCAGTTCAATTTATCCCTGGTACTTATGAACAGCTTGAACCAGGGCTTCTACCAGCTTTAGGTCCTTGATCCCTGGTGAAATCTCTAGACGGCTTGAGGCATCCACGCCCCAGGGCCTCAGTTGGCTCATTAGCTCTGGGATCCACTCTGCGCAGACGCCTCCAGCTAGCCACCATGGCAATTCAAGAGAGGTTTGATTTAGCCAGTTCAGTGGAAGCCTATGGCCTGTTCCTCCAAGTTGTCCGGGCTGCCATGCATCTAGCAGTAGAGCGTCTACTTGGCGTGCATAGGTTTGTGCAAGGTGTAGATCTTCTTGGCTGCGTAGACGTAGGGCTTTCCACCACTTCGTCTTTGGGTGTTGCAGGCGCAAATTTGCGCAGTATTCCGGAGTTTCTTGACCATGCAATTGGACCACCGATGGTGCACCTTCTCCTTGCAGTGCTTCGGATAGTTCGCTGGCATTTAGATCAGCGACTACCCAGACCCTTTGCAGCTCCGGTTTGTAGTTGTTGAGTTCGGCGAATAGGTCGCGTCTTTGTTGCTCTTTAATAAAACGGGGTGAGTTCGCAACGCCGATCACGCCAATAGCATCGACACCAAGTGCCGCAATTGCTCTGGCCTGGTCGATGTTGGTAAGTCCGCAGATTTTTACTGCGGTGGATGTGGGAGAACCCATAGGCAAGACCATTGGCTCGAGACTTTTCTAGGATCGGTTCGCTACTGGCCGTTGATCCGGCTCGATGGAGATGAAAGGGTGGGCGAAGGCTGGGAGCTGATGAAGATTCGTGGGATCCCCATAAGGCTGCATCCCAGCTGGTTTGTGATCCTGTTGCTTTTTACCTGGATTTCGCAAAATCAGTTGTCGTTGGCTGAATCTTCACTTCCAGTTTGGATCAGCTGGGGTTTGGGCTTTATTACGGCCCTGTTGTTGTTTTTGTCAGTTCTTCTGCATGAGCTAGGTCATTCCTTGGTGGCCTTGCGTGAAGGGGTAAAGGTACGCAGTATCACGCTTTTCTTTTTAGGGGGTGTTGCCAGGGTTGAGAGGGAGTGCTCTACGCCTATGGCTTCCTTACGGGTTGCGGCAGCCGGGCCATTGGTGAGCTTGGTATTGGCGATTTCCTTTTTAACAGCAGGGGCGCATGCGGCTGGTCATATAAATCCCCTCTTGGCCAATCTTGTTGAGCAGTTGGGGGGGCTCAATTTGCTGCTAGCAATTTTCAACCTCCTACCAGGTCTGCCTCTTGATGGGGGGTTGATCCTTAAGGCTTTGGTTTGGCAGTGGACCGGTAGTCAGCGCAAGGGTGTCCAGGTGGCCACAGCTACTGGTCGTGTCCTTTCACTTTCTGCGATGGTGATTGGGGGCTGGCTGTTCTTCTTTAAAGGTGGTCAGATTAGTGGGCTTTGGTTGTTTACCCTCGGCTGGTTTGGTCTTAGTGCATCTCGCTCTCAGACTCAGTTGCTTGCCTTGCAGAAGGTGTTGCGTGAGCTCAACGTAGGCCAGGCGGCTGGTCGCAACTTCCGTGTACTTGAAGATGACCAGTCGCTGCGCAGGCTGAGTCAGTTGCGTTTGGCTAGCAGCGAAGAACAACCCCCTCAGGAGTGGGTTTTGGTTTGTCGCTCTGGCCGTTGGGTTGGCTATATGACGGATCAACCTTTAAAAGAATTGCCTGTACAGCAATGGGATCGGCAATGTCTGGCGGATCACATGAAACCGATTGCTGAGTTGCCTTCAATTGACGAGAAAGCTCCGTTGTGGCAGGCGGTGATGGCGCTAGAGCAGTCTGAGGAGGGGCGGTTACTGGTCTTCAATATTGCTGGCCTACCAAGCGGAACACTAGATCGAATTGACCTCACTGAAGCGGTTCTAAAGCGTCTTGGCGTGAGGCTTCCTGCTCAGTTTGTTGAGGCTGCTCGCCGTCAGAACACCTATCCCCTGGGTATGGCACTGCCTCAGGTTGTTGATTCGATGGTCTCAGGCGGATTGGTTGAGCTGCCCGAGGGATCGAGGAGTACTTCATAGTTAGGCGCCTTGTTGGCCACGGCGCTCCATTCATTGTTGGTTATTTGGCTCGCTTGCCAGTTCACCTCTGGCCAGCAGGAGTGCAAAGCAGTCTGCAGGAGATTGCTCAAGCCTTCCCTAGGGATTGATGCGGGTGCTGGTGCGGGTGGCTCGCTCTCGAAGACCTCCCACCAGAGTCTCTGCGGGGGATTCAGGATGATTTCGCCATGTTGGAGTAGATGACCCTGCCGCCAGAGTTGGGCACTGCCGATCCGTTTGTGACCTTGGTTATCCACCAGATCTGCTGCCGTGGCGGAGGCGAAGCAATTGCTCTCGCTGGGTGACCTGGCTGGGTGATGGCCAAATTGCAATGGCAGTCCGAGCTCTTTAAAGCTGCTTATTAGCCATTGGCAAGCTTGTTTATAGGCCTGTTGCCTCTGCCGGGGAGGCGAGGGCCAGATAAGGGCGTAAGTCAGACCCCCTTGATGCAGTACAGCACTACCTCCACTGGGCCGTCTAACCAGTTGCAGATCTCCTCGTTTAGCTAGGGCATTCCATCTTTCTGGCCAGTTGCGTTGGTGTCGCCCAAGGGAAAGCCATGGGCCGTTCCATGAATAGAAGCGAAGCGTGGGAGGTGGTTTTGTGTTTGCTTCTGATTGTCCGAGAAGAACCTCATCAAGGGCCATCTGTTCTGGGCCCGACAAGCTCAAAGGGGGGATCAGTCGACCGCGTGCTGATGAGATAGGTAGACAGGATGCAGCGGTCGACATTGAGCGGCGATGGTTTTGTGGGATTTGATCGTCTTGGTCCCTTTGGGACTGTTGGCTGGCGGCTTGGCTGGGCTTCTGGGTATTGGTGGTGGCCTCATCTTCTCGCCACTTTTGTTATGGATAGGATTTAGTCCTCATGAGGCTCTGGCAACCAGTACCTTCGCCATCGTTCCTACTGCCTTAAGTGGCACTTTGACCCACCTCTTTGCTAGAGGGCTGCCGATTCGGGCTGGGTTAAGCATCGGAGTTGCTGCATTTCTATCGGCATTGCTCTTCAGCAGAGTCGGTCCATTTGTTTCGGGGTGGCAGTTGCTGATGCTTCAGGTGATGTTGTATCTGGTGTTGGCTGCCACGATTCGTTCTGATCATGGTCAGGGTCGTACGCAGCTCAAACCCACTCTTTCTTTGATGGGTCTTGGTGCAGTGGGTGGTGTCGCAGGATTTGCCGGAGGTTTGCTTGGTTTGGGGGGGGGCTTACTAATGGTGCCCTTAATGGTTAATGGTCTGGCTGTCCCCATTCACTTGGCAATCCGTTTAAGCACTCTGGCCGTGACATGTTCTGCGATTGCGGCTTCTTTAGAGTTTCTCAGTGAAGGTCGTGGGTCGCCTGGGATGGGCCTATTGCTCGGTTGTGTGGCAGCCCTGGCGGCCCAGTGGTCAGCATCTCGGCTTGAACAGGTGTCTGGCAATCGCTTGGCCTGGATGCTGAGAATACTTTCGCTGTTACTAGCATTTTTCATTGGTCGCCAAGCTCTTGAATTGGCGTTGGGGCGTTGAATGTTGCTCGTGAGGACTTCAGTGCTATTCAGCGAGCTTTTGGGGATTAAACAAAGCTCGGGGTTTTGTTTTTGCTGGCATTGCCATTTAATTAAAGGCTTTGTAGCACTTGTCTTATCTTGAGATCGTCGCCTAAGGACTTTGTCGTTCAAGAGGCTAAATGAGCTGATATCTCAGTCAGTGAATGGTGGGTTAAACACCTCGATATGGGATTTTTTGAGGATTTGCTATGGATAGGTGTGACAGGCCTTTGCGAAGACTGGCCTTAGGTGCTGTTTAGCAAGGAGAATAGTGATGCTTTTAGCGTTTCCCTTCCACCATGGGCATCACTGATATCTCCAATATCGACTTGGCCGGTTTGTGCCTCGTGGTTGTTTTCCACTGCGGTGTACTAGCTCTTCGCCTTGGCGTGACCCTTCACGAGGCCTGATTGAAGTTCTGTTTGGGCCAAAAGGCCCTTGGCATTTGAGGTTTGCTGCGCTACAAGCGGTCAACTGATAAATATCATTGGTCACTCCCCTGGCTCGACCCAGGACCAGACAGAAAAGTCCATCTCGTCGTCGGCCCCAACAGTCTCCTCCTCGAGCTTCTGCTCGAGTGATGGATGCAGCGACTGTGGCCTCAACTTTGCAGCTTCAAGAGCAGCGAAGAGAGATTAATTTCAGCCTTTTGGCATTGACCATGAAGTTGGCCTTGGTTTCTCTTGGAGTTGTGAGTCTGGTCAAGCTTTCAATCGCTTATCAAGAGCGTCTTGATCGTCACGGTGAGCTTTCTGCTGTGTTGGACCTTGAATCTGCCAAGTTGAGAACACTTCAGCAGCGTTTTGATCGCTTGTTTACTCTTGGTGGGGGCAATCGTCTGATGGACGAACAAGATCAGTGGATAGCGCCGAATCGTTTGAGGGTGATCTGGCGCTGAGTTTCGTTTCTAAAAGTGTCGAGAGCATAGTGCTCACGAGCTAGTTTTTACCTCAACACAAACCTGTCTCTCAGGGCTGCGTCGATGGCTTCTCTTCAAGCTTCTCCAGGCACCGTCTTGATTACGGGAACTACTTCTGGGGTTGGTTTGTATGCCTGCAAGGCGCTTGCCTACCGAGGTTGGCAGGTGATTACAGCAAATCGACACCCATTACGTGCTGTCGCAGCTGCCGAGAGGTTAGGTATACCTTCCAGTCAACTCCATCATCTACGGATGGATTTAAGTGATCTCCAGAGCGTTCGCGATGGGGTTGAGACCCTTTTGAGCTCACTGGAACAACCATTAGATGCTCTGGTTTGCAATGCCGCCGTCTATCAACCCAGGTTAAGCAACCCCCTTCGTTCAGCACAGGGTTATGAGCTCTCCATGGCTACTAACCATCTGGGCCATTTCTTGTTAATTCAACTGTTACTTGAGAATTTAGGTAAAGCCGGGATTTTTCAATCAGCCCGTTGCTCCAGTCTCTCTTCTGCCCGAGTGGTGATTTTGGGCACTGTCACTGCTAACTACAAAGAGCTTGGAGGAAAGATTCCTATTCCTGCACCGGCTGATTTGGGAGATCTCTCCGGTTTTGAGCAGGGTTTTCATGCACCTATATGCATGGCGAGTGGTAAGCGTTTTAAGCCTGGTAAAGCATATAAAGACAGCAAGCTTTGCAACATGATCACTACGCAGGAGCTTCATCGACGCCTGCATAAAGACACAGGAATTCTATTCAATTCCCTTTATCCTGGTTGCGTTGCAGATACACCGCTATTTCGCTACACACCAAAGCTTTTTAGATTTATTTTTCCTTTATTTCAGAGACTTATTACTGGTGGCTACGTTAGTCAGGCTCGGGCTGGTCAAAGGGTCGCACAAGTTGTCGCCAATTCAGAGTTTGGTGTTTCAGGAGTGCATTGGAGCTGGGGCAATCGCCAGAAGAAGAATCGAGAAAGTTTTCGACAAGAGCTATCAGAAAGGGTCACAGATCCAAATACGGCAAGACGCGTTTGGGAATTATCGGTTAAATTAGTAGGCCTTAGTTGATTAAGAGTTAAGTTCTCATCTAGTAATTAGTCAAAGCCTAGTAGATCAAAAATTTCTCTATCTTTTAGAGGTTCTGCTTCTAGAGGTTTAACACTCTCAATTAGCCTTCCAGCAAGGGCTAAGTATTCGTTTTGAACTTCTAAAACGTCTTCTGAGGGATCCATCTCAAAGATGGTGCATTTCTTTAGGCGAGAGCGGCGAATGGCATCCACATTGCGGAAGTGAGCCATAGTCCGCAAGCCAGTCCTCTGGTTGAACTTGTCAATTTGATCTGTTTCTGCTGAACGGTTGGCTATCACACCTCCTAGGCGCACCTTGTAGTTTTTGGCTTTGGCTTGGATTGCCGCGACAATGCGATTCATCGCAAAAATCGAATCGAAGTCGTTGGCGGTGACAATTAGGCAGTAATCAGCATGTTGCAACGGTGCGGCAAAACCGCCACAGACCACATCTCCAAGGACATCGAAGATCACCACATCGGTATCTTCTAGTAGGTGATGCTCCTTGAGCAGCTTTACGGTCTGTCCAGTCACGTAACCACCGCAACCGGTGCCGGCTGGAGGCCCGCCGCTCTCTACACACTTGACTCCATTGAAGCCTTCAAACATGAAGTCTTCCGGCCGTAATTCCTCGCTATGAAAATCAACCTCTTCAAGGATGTCGATGACCGTAGGCACCATGCGATGCGTGAGAGTGAAAGTACTGTCGTGCTTGGGATCACAGCCAATCTGAAGCACTCGTTTGCCGAGCTTTGAGAATGCGGCGGATAGGTTCGAGGAGGTTGTTGATTTGCCAATCCCTCCTTTCCCATAGACAGCTATGACCAGTGCCCCTCCCTCAATGCGCATGCTTGCGTCCTGCTGAACTTGCACACTGCCATCACCATCGGCTGGACGTGTAAGGGTCGTCGTCATCGAGAGGTCTTTACTCAAATGTGTTGTTGTTATTCAAGGCAATCAGGAGTGTGACTGTCGGTTCCTAACAAATTCGATACATGGCTTTCCGTTGTTGTTTGTTTTGCGAGTCAAAAGAGTTGGCCTTTGCCATGAAGATGAGTGTAAATCACTAGGCCTTTGGGCGCAGTTGGAACCGGTGGGATCCCTCATTTTTTCTTTATGCTTAAGCCCGAAAATGGACTTTCGCGTCGTAAACGGTTTCGCTATCGATGTGTCTGCAACCAGCTTGGCGTGCATAGGTTTCCGTATTGCGGCGAACCTTTCCGCGTACAAAGAAGGGAATCTTTGCTAGCTCTGCTTCTCCTTCAGGTGTCCAAAGGGGTGATTCTTCTGATGAGGGAACCTCATGGGGTTGAGTTGAAGAATGTTCTGTTTGTGCTTGATGCTCTTCACTTTGACGTTGTTGTCCTCCTAGATGTCCCAGGTGACTTTGATGACCATCCACAAATTCAAAGTCATGACGGAACATGCCAATTAGATGCTCCTCAAGTCCCATCATTAATGGGTGAACCCAGCTGTCGAAAATAACGTTCGCACCTTCCCATCCCATTTGTGGGCTGTATCTGGCAGGCACATCTTGCACGTGCATTGGTGTGCTGATCACCGCACAAGGAATGCCAAGTCGTTTGGCACTGTGTCGCTCCATCTGTGTGCCAAGTACAAGTTCAGGTGCGGCTTCTGACATGGCAGCTTCTACTGCGAGGTAGTCATCGCTGATAAGTGCTTCAAGTCCCAGTTCCTTTGCTGCAGCACGTACAGGCCTTGCCATTTCACGGCTATAGGTGCCAAGACCCACAACTTTGAAACCTAGTTCCTGATCAGCAATTCTGGCTGCGGCAAGTGCGTGGGTGCCATCGCCAAAAATAAACACGCGCTTGCCAGTGAGGTAGTTGGAATCGACCGATTGTGAATACCAAGGCAGTCTCAAATGTTGAGCACCTTGGCCTGGCTCGGCTGCAGGCATCTCTAAAAGTTGATGGAGTTCTTCTAAAAAATCTTTCGTCGCGCCTACACCTATCGGCACTGTTTTAGAGAAGGCCATGCCGTAATTGCGCTCAAGCCAGAGGCAAGTTGATTCGGCGATCTCAGGATAAAGGCATACATTTAGGTCGGCTTTTGGCAGCCGCATTAAGTCGGCTGGCGAGGCTTTTAGTGGAGCAACAACATTCACATCAATGCCGTGAATATCTAGGAGTTTTTCCAATTCGATAATGTCGTCTCGGCAGCGAAAGCCCAGCAAGGTTGGTCCTAGGAGATTCACTCTGGGACGACGCCCCTGACTTTTCCATGCAGTAGGACTTCGCTCCTGGTCAGATTCCTCAGAAGGACTCTTGTTGAGCATGCCCCGCACGAGTTGATAGAACGTTTCCGAGGCGCCCCAGTTTTCCTTCTTGCTGTAGGCCGGCAGTTCCACGCTCACAACTGGAACGTTGAATCCCATGCCTGATGCCAGAGCTCCAGGTTGATCTTGAATAAGTTCAGCTGTGCAGCTTTCGCCCACTAAGAGGGCTTTGGGTTGAAAGCGATCGACTACTTCACGCAGATTGCGTTTGACTAATTCTGCTGTATCACCGCCGAGATCTCTGGCCTGAAAGGTGGTAAAAGTCACCGGTGGCCGGCTTCCGCGCCGTTCAATCATCGTGAACAGCAGATCGGCGTAGGTGTCTCCTTGCGGGGCATGCAGTAAGTAATGCACACCTTCCATAGAAGTTGCGATGCGCATGGCTCCTATGTGAGGTGGGCCTTCATAGGTCCAGAGGGTTAGTTCCATTGATAGTTCAAGCGCTTACTAGGAGTTTGTTGTTGAGAAGCTCGCGGCGATGCAGTGGCCTTGAGAACAGTTCGGCAAGGTCGGCTGCCTGATCAATGCCATGGATTGGGCTAAAGATCATTTCGATTGACCATTTTGTGGCGATACCTTCAGCTTCGAGGGGATTAGCCAAACCCATACCGCAGACAACTAAATCAGGACTCTGTTCTCTCACCCTATCGAGCTGCTTGTCTACGTGCTGTCCCTCGACTATACGGGTGTTGTGAGGTAGAAGTTCCAGTTCGGGCTCCATCACCTCCCGATTGAGATAAGGGACTCCAACTTCAATTAGCTCCATTCCGCATTCTCTGTGCAGGAAACGGGCCAATGGAATTTCTAGTTGAGATTCAGGCAGAAGAAAAATTTTCTTTCCTGTTAGTCGCTCTTTGAAGGGGATTAAGGCCTTTTGAGCGCGAACCATCAAAGGGGCAAGTGTGTTAGCAACGTGAATGTCGTTGATTCCAAAAGCTTTGGCCGCAGCCTCCATCCAGAGTCGGCTTCCCTCAGTGCCTAGAGGGAACGGGGCTTGCAGGATCTCGGCGCCTCTGTCTCTGAGTGCCTTGGCAGTTTCCGTCAAGTACGGCTGGGTTAGGAGAACACGGGTGCCAGGCCCTACGGATGGTAGGTCGGTCGATTGTCTTGGCGGCAGGCTAGATACCTTGTCTATGCCGAGGCGCCCGAACAGGTTTTTCAGGCGATCTTCAACTGCGTTGGCCATGGTCCCGACAAGAAGCAGTTGAGCTTCCTGACTCACTGGCATTGAGGGAACAAGGCAGTTGAGTGCACCGTCTTCCCCCTGAGTAAAGGTAGTTTCAATGCCACTCCCTGAGTAATTCAGCACGCGTACGCGACCGTTAAGTTTTCCAGTTAGCCGCTCTGCAACTCTGGCGAGATCTAGCTTTATAACTTCGCTTGGGCAGGAGCCCACCAGAAAAAGCGTGCGAATTTCAGGACGCCGAGCTAGTAGATCGTTCACTACCCGATCAAGCTCGTCATGGGCATCTGCGAGTCCAGCCAGATCTCGCTCTCCCAGGATGGCAGTGCCAAAACGTGGCTCCGCAAAGATCATCACGCCTGCAGCGCTTTGTATCAGATGGGCACATGTGCGTGAGCCAACCACGAGGAAGAAGGCATCGGGCATGCGCCGATGTAGCCAAACAATGGAGGTCAATCCACAGAAAACCTCACGTGGGCCGCTTTCCTTTAGCAGCGTCGTGCTGCTCATAGTTTCTCCATGATCGCTATAACAACTTGATTGATGAAGCAAGAAATCTGAACTAGTCACCAAAACTCTTTGGGATCTCCTCGTAAATGTTTCGCTTTGGTGATATTTGGAGTTAGTAGAAGTTATGACTGGCTCGCTTGGCCATGTGAAATTGGCGACGCCAACCGATAATCTTTTCTTGGTTTGCCCCAGCTAGGAGAATTCATCTTGGCCTTAGTAAATGGATTTCACCTAAGAAACATTCGAGGTGATGTCTTGGGAGGAGTAACCGCTGCAGTTGTGGCTTTGCCTCTTGCCCTGGCTTTTGGTAATGCAGCGCTTGGAGAAGGAGGTGCAATTTATGGTCTTTATGGGGCCATCGTTGTCGGCTTCCTTGCTGCTTTATTCGGCGGCACTCCGGCGCAGGTCAGTGGCCCCACTGGACCGATGAGCGTCACCGTGGCGGGAATCGTGGCAACTCTTGGTACGGTTGGGGTTTCTGGTGATCTGAGCACCGCCGGAGAAATGCTGCCGATGGTTATGGCAGCGGTTGTGATTGGTGGCCTTTTTCAGATTTTATTTGGTGTTCTGCGCTTAGGGCGATACGTAACCCTGGTCCCTTATTCGGTGATCTCTGGCTTTATGTCAGGAATCGGGGTGATCATCCTTGTGCTGCAGATCGGTCCATTGCTGGGGATCAGTACACGAGGTGGTGTGATTGATTCTCTGAGGTCTCTATTCAGCAATTTTGATCCCAATGGTGCGGCTTTGGGTGTGGGTGTGATGACCCTGGCTGTGGTGTTTTTGGCCCCTAGACGTATCACCCAATGGATTCCATCTCCGCTGTTGGCTTTGCTGATCGTGACGCCTCTCTCCGTTGTTTTCTTCCCTGGGGAAATAGTGCCTCGCATCGGCGAGATACCTAGAGGTATTCCTGCTTTTTCGATGCCCAATTGGGATGAGCATCTCGGGGTGCTGGTTCAAGCCGGTTTGGTCTTGGCAGTACTTGGTGCTATTGATTCCTTGCTCACTTCTTTGGTTGCAGACAATATTTCTCAGACACGTCATAACTCCGACCGAGAATTGATTGGACAGGGCATCGGCAATACCTGTGCAGGATTCCTTAATGGGCTTCCAGGTGCAGGCGCAACGATGCGGACGGTTATCAATGTCAAGTCCGGTGGGAGCACACCGATATCAGGCATGGTTCATTCGATCGTGCTCTTGATTGTCTTGGTAGGTGCGGGTCCTCTTGCAGCAGAAATCCCAACAGCCTTACTCGCAGGAATTCTCATCAAGGTAGGACTCGACATCATTGATTGGGGTTTTCTGCTTAGAGCTCATCGCCTATCGATAAAAACCGCCGTAGTTATGTACGGCGTATTGCTGATGACAGTCTTCTGGGACTTGATCTCGGCAGTATTGGTTGGTGTTTTTGTTGCCAATCTGCTGACAATTGATTCTTTGACACAAGCTCAGCTGGAAGGAATGGATGCTGATAATCGACTGATTGGAGAAGATGCTCAATTCGAGCAATCAGGCGCGCAATATTCCAACCTTTCAACTACTGGCGAAGCGCCTTTATCTGCTGAAGAGCAAGAACTATTTGATCGTTGTGCAGGAGAGGTGATGATGTTTAGGCTTCGAGGGCCATTGAGTTTTGGAGCCGCAAAGGGAATCACAGATCGAATGGGCCTGGTTCGTAATTACAAGGTTTTGATTCTTGACATCACAGACGTGCCAAGGCTTGGCGTCACCGCCACGTTGGCCATTGAGCAGATGGTCCAAGAGGCATGTACCCATTCCAGGATTGCCTTTGTAGCAGGAGCAAGTGGTCGAGTCAGAGAACGACTTGAGAGATTTGGTGTGAAAGGGGTCCTGGGCAGTCGACGTGAAGCATTACAAGCCTCGTTGCAGAAGCTGTCAGGTTGATTGGATTTTCCCTAACATCTCTCACTAGTTCAACTAATCCTCCTTTGATTAACCCATGGATACAAGCCTGATTCTTCAGAATCTCTTGACACCACCAGTGTTGTTCTTTTTCTTGGGAGCAATAGCTGTATTGGTTCGTTCTGATCTTGAGATACCAGCACCCCTGCCTAAATTATTTTCCCTTTACTTATTGCTCGCTATAGGATTTAAAGGAGGTGTAGAGCTTGGTCACTCTGGCTTCGGAGGCCAGGTGATTCCAACTATGGGTGCAGCGATTCTGATGTCGCTGTTTGTTCCACTGGTCTGCTTCTTTATACTTCGAATTAAGCTAGATGTGTTCAATTCCGCTGCAATTGCAGCGGCCTATGGATCTATAAGTGCGGTAACATTTATTACTGCTGAGAGCTTTCTTCAAAGCCAGAGTATTGCTTACGATGGCTTCATGGTTGCAGCATTGGCGCTAATGGAATCACCGGCCATTATCATTGGTCTGATTCTTGTCAACATAAGCGGCCGCCAGTCTCGCCCAGATAAGAAGGCAATGAATTGGGGCTCAGTAATGCATGAAGCGATGCTCAATGGCTCTGTCTATTTACTTGTAGGTAGTTTAATTATCGGCTTTGTTGCAGCATCGCAAAGCCCCGCAGGCATTGAGAAGATGGATCCTTTTGTTAACAAGCTATTCTACGGAGCCCTATGTTTCTTCTTGTTGGACATGGGGATCTTGGCCGCTCAACGTCTTAAAGATCTGCAGAAGGCAGGAGCGTTCTTGATCTTCTTTTCAGTCTTAATGCCTCTATTTAGTGGTGTGTTGGGAGGCTTTATTGCCAAGTTTATTGGGCTTGGTCCAGGTAATGCTTTGCTCTTTATTGTGCTTTGCGCTAGTGCTTCCTATATCGCTGTACCTGCTGCGATGAGGATGACGGTTCCTGAGGCAAATCCAAGTTATTACATCACCACGGCCTTGGGACTTACTTTCCCGTTCAACATTATTATAGGGATCCCCCTTTATATGGGCCTGGTCAACAAACTTATCCCTGCTGTGGCTTGAATTCATGAAACGTCTTGACTTAATCATTAGTGAGAGGGAGCTTGATTCCGTTATCAAGGCTCTCGATAACGCCTCTGCGCCTGGTTATTCTGTTATTAAGCATGTCACTGGAAGGGGGCCAAATTCTTCTGTTTCTGAAGGGATGGAAGTTAGTGGTGGAGCTAATGCACATGTGATCGTTTTTTGTGAAGAAGACGTTCTGGCAAAGTTGCGTGATTCGATAGTACCCATTCTCAATTATTATGGTGGAGTCGCTTATGTTGCAGAGGCTCTATCAATTTAGCGAGATCAATTCAGAAATATAGATCGTAAAGATATTCATGCGTTGCCTGCTATTATCTGCAGGCTTGTTATATTTAAAAATTCGAAATCAACCTGTCTGTGCCTTACGCTTTTAGGCTATTGAAGCATGAATAGTATTGCGGCACCCAGTAATGAGTAGCTTATTGGTTACTACAATTGGATCTAATCATAGCGCAATATACTAAACAACTTACGAGAGAATACTTGCCCAACTCTTGCTGAGGCTGTTTATTGGTGCAATTAAAATTTTGCTTCTATGATTATTTCAAAGAAGCTAATTAATCGCAAGCACTAATTAGTGTTTAGGTTGAGAGCGATCAACTGATGATGGTTATGCAGATAAATAGTGAGAATGCTCGCCTAAGCTCAAGCATTGATGTTATTGACTTTTAAATATTCATAGGCGACGACGCAAGCCATCGCCGTTGAAGCCATCTTCATTGCTCCCTGAGCCCTTGCCGGCAATACTTAGCTTCCAAACGTTTCTGCTTACACGTTTTGCGACTAGCCCTCCACGGGTGACTTCTTTTGACCCTGGTCGAGCACCAAGAAGTTTCGATACCTCTGCAGTGCTGAGGGGGGCACCAGTTTGTATTGCTAGAGATGTGAGCTCAAGACGTTGGCGAAGTGCTAGCAGATCCGCTTGTCCGCTGGCTTCTGGTTGAGACCATGTCCAGCCATTTGCTCCTTCATGCATCATTTTTTGCATTAGTCCCATGCCAATAAACCCCAGCGCTTGCTCCGCCTTTAAGTCTGTTGGAAGAGTTGTTGACTCAGAGCTTGTTTCCTGAATGCTTGCCATAGAACCACTCCAGTAGTTGGTTTTGACGGTATCGGCTCTAAAGCTGCTTGCAAGTGCGATCAGTTTGAAAGTTTTGCTCGCTCTCAAGGTATTATCCCCGCCATGCAACGATTCGCGAGCTTAGAGAACCGGGAGCGAAGGCAGGGAGGAAGCTCGCTGGTGACAGGGACTGAGGTTTTGCCTCAGACCTCTGGAGCAAGCTGCGTAATTACTACTGATTCTGAGATAGCAAGACTTGGGCGTCAAAATAGCCATGTGCAGCAAATTGAATTGCGCACTTATGTTTTTCTCGACTCACTACAGCCTCAGCTAGCTGCCTATATGGGCACAGTGAGTCAAGGGTTTTTACCCATCCCGGGAGACGCTTGCTTATGGATGGAGGTTTCTCCAGGTATGGCTGTTCACCGAGTGACCGATATTGCGCTTAAGGCAAGTAGCGTTCGGCTCGGCCAAATGGTTGTTGAAAGGGCTTTTGGCTCTTTAGCTCTTTATCACCGTGATCAGAGCACGGTGTTGCATTCGGGCGATGTTGTTTTGGATGCGATTGGCAGCACGGTTAGTCGGCGAAGCTCTTGTGAAGTGAGCTGGACCGAGGTAATTCGTGCGATCACTCCAGACCATGCAGTTCTGATTAATCGTCAGAACCGTCGCGGCTCGATGATTGAAGCGGGAATGAGCATGTTCATTCTTGAAACCGAACCTGCTGGCTATGTATTGATTGCTGCCAACGAAGCTGAGAAAGCCTCCAGTATCACCATCGTTGATGTGAAAGGTGTTGGAGCTTTTGGCAGGCTTACTTTGGCTGGCAAAGAAGGTGATGTTGAAGAGGCGGCCGCTGCTGCAATGAGAGCTATCGATCAAATCAATCGCTAGTCAATATCTTCTAGTCCGATTTGTTGACGAAGATAAGGGGCAAGTTCTCTTGCGGCTTTCCCGCGGCTACCAAGTCGTGTGAGTTGTTCAGTGCTCAGTTCTCCATATGTGCAGTTAGCTTCTCTTACCCAGAAGAGTGATTCGAATTCGCCATCTTTGTAGGCAGGCACTTTAAGTAGTTCCCCCCAGCAGATTCCCTCTGCGGCCTTTAGGAGATGACCATGTGAATCACAGAGAACCATCACACTGCAGAAGCGGGCGCTGCGATAAGGATTATCACCAAGGGCCGCAAGTATTTTCTTGATCTTTTCTTGGTTAGTTGGGGCATAACGGGCCGAGAAGAGTCCCGGGGCACCATCAAGAGCATCAACTTCAAGGCCAGAGTCGTCAGCAATGGTCAGAGTCCCTGAATGTTTTGCGGCAGCTTGTGCTTTGAGCAGGGCATTTTCTAGGTAAGTGGAACCGGTTTCCTCAACATCTAGATCACTCGGTTGTCTTTTCACCTCTACAGGAAGTGGACCCAGCATCGCCTCTATCTCGGCGACTTTTCGAGGGTTCCCACTAGCAATCGTAAGCAGTGGTCTAGCCAAACTAAAAAAAATCAGGACTCTTATTCTGCTGGAGAGCAGGCTCTAGATGGAGCGCGTTGAAATTTTCGAGACAGGATGGGTCGAGCATTCCACCCCAAGCGAAACGCCTAGGGACTTGACCGTCGGGCGCGAAAATAATGAGACAGTCCGCTACTGCCAACCAAATGTGGTCAAGCCCTGACGAAAAATCCAACAGCCTTGCAAAACAGTCCAGGACAGGGTGATTAGCTCGACTTATGAGGGCGACTATCTATGGTGATCGCCTTTTTGGTCAAATTTGCTTGACGGAACCTCTCTCGCCAGAGCATTGTCCATCGCGAACATCCCATCAATTACTTCAGGTAGGCAATGGCTAACGAAACCATGGGCATCGCCCTCGGCATGATCGAAACCCGCGGCCTCGTGCCCGCAATTGAAGCGGCTGATGCCATGACCAAGGCGGCCGAAGTACGCCTGATCGGACGTGAGTTTGTCGGCGGCGGTTACGTCACCGTTCTTGTTCGTGGCGAGACGGGTGCTGTAAACGCAGCTGTGCGTGCTGGTGCCGATGCCTGTGAGCGTGTAGGTGATGGCCTTGTTGCTGCTCATATCATTGCTCGCCCTCATCGCGAAGTTGAGCCTGCACTCAGCAACGGCAACCTCTTGAGTCAAAAGGGCTAAGGAATTTTTCGATGCCCCTAAGAGGGCTCGTCCTATCTCAATCCCCTATACCGACTTAAAGGAGTTATTCCATGAGCAAGAAGTATGACGCTGGGGTCAAGGAGTACAGAGACACCTACTGGACTCCCGATTATGTACCCCTAGACACCGATCTGCTGGCCTGTTTCAAGTGCACCGGCCAAGAAGGTGTGCCCAAGGAGGAAGTTGCAGCAGCTGTTGCCGCTGAATCATCAACAGGTACCTGGTCCACTGTTTGGTCAGAGCTATTAACTGACCTTGAATTTTATAAGGGTCGTTGTTATCGCATCGAGGATGTCCCTGGAGACAAGGAGGCCTTTTATGCATTCATTGCCTACCCTCTCGATCTTTTTGAGGAAGGCTCAATCACAAACGTACTGACCTCTTTGGTTGGTAACGTCTTTGGATTCAAGGCCCTGCGACATCTTCGCCTTGAAGATATCCGCTTCCCAATTGCTTTCATTAAGACCTGCGGCGGACCTCCTAACGGTATTCAAGTTGAACGCGACCGTTTGAATAAGTACGGCCGTCCTTTGCTTGGATGCACCATTAAGCCGAAGCTTGGTCTTTCTGGTAAGAACTATGGCCGAGTGGTTTATGAATGTCTCCGTGGTGGTCTTGACCTAACCAAGGACGACGAGAACATCAACTCACAGCCCTTCCAACGTTGGAGAGAGCGTTTCGAGTTTGTTGCTGAAGCTGTCAAACTTGCTCAACAGGAAACTGGTGAGATCAAGGGGCACTACCTCAATTGCACAGCCAATACACCTGAAGAGATGTATGAGCGCGCCGAGTTCGCCAAAGAACTCGACATGCCCATCATCATGCATGACTACATCACCGGTGGTTTTACAGCCAACACTGGCTTGGCCAACTGGTGTCGTAAGAACGGCATGCTGCTTCACATTCACCGTGCCATGCACGCTGTGATTGACCGTCATCCCAAGCATGGTATCCATTTCCGTGTGCTTGCTAAGTGCTTGCGCCTCTCAGGTGGTGACCAGCTCCATACCGGAACTGTGGTTGGAAAGTTAGAAGGTGATCGTCAGACCACCCTTGGCTACATCGACAACCTGCGTGAATCCTTTGTTCCTGAAGACCGCTCACGCGGTAACTTCTTCGATCAGGACTGGGGCTCAATGCCTGGCGTGTTTGCCGTTGCTTCTGGTGGTATCCACGTATGGCACATGCCTGCGCTGGTCACAATTTTCGGTGACGATTCTTGTCTGCAGTTTGGTGGTGGTACTCATGGTCACCCATGGGGATCTGCTGCTGGTGCCGCCGCTAACCGGGTAGCACTTGAGGCTTGCGTCAAGGCACGTAATGAAGGTAGAGACCTTGAGAAAGAAAGTCGCGACATCCTTATGGGCGCCGCGAAGCACAGTCCTGAGTTGGCCATCGCGCTTGAGACCTGGAAGGAGATCAAGTTCGAGTTCGACACCGTCGATAAGCTCGACGTTCAGTAATAGAGATCTGGAGGAGACTTCAGGTCTCCTCCAGAACACTCTTTATCAGATTCCGGCCATTGCTTAATTGTATCGGCCATTAAACATCCTTAATCCAAGGTTCACCATGCCTTTCCAGAGCACAGTTGGTGACTATCAAACAGTCGCCACCCTGGAAACCTTCGGCTTCTTACCGCCGATGACCCAGGACGAAATTTACGATCAGATTGCTTACATCATTGCTCAGGGTTGGAGCCCTGTTATCGAGCATGTTCATCCCAGTCGATCCATGCAGACCTATTGGTCTTATTGGAAGCTGCCTTTCTTTGGAGAGAAGGATCTGAACATTGTTGTTAGTGAGCTCGAGGCTTGCCATCGCGCATACCCGGATCACCATGTTCGCATCGTTGGCTACGACGCTTATACCCAAAGCCAGGGTGTTTGCTTTGTTGTGTTCGAAGGCCGCTGATCAGTCAGCAACTTTTATAGCCCCGAGCTTTTCTCGGGGCTATAAAACTCTTCTTGAAGAGAGCGATCTCTTCCTGACTTACGACGTTTTTACTCGGTAGACATGGCAAAACAATCCAGTCGACAGCTAGTGCTTGAGCGCCGAAAGGCATTGAGTGAAGGCGGCAAAAAGGCTGTTTCCTCAAATGGCTCCAACTCAAATAGAGTTCGCTCTGTGAATGATGCGCGTGCTACCAGGACGGATGCTGATTTTGTTGTTCTGCCCACTAAAAATAAGCCCAGCGCATCTACTATCAGCGCAACTTCTAATTTGAATACTTCTGTTAGTAAAACAAATAACAATAAACAGGCTAGGCGAGTAAGTCAGCCTGGTAGAGAACTTGTGTTGGCACGCCGTGAGTCACTCTCTCGCAGAGGTAAGTCTGCAAGCACAAGTAAAGATCGCACAAGAGTAGATGTTCAAAAGAATTCTCCTCATGTTTCATCAGTAAATACAGCTGAAATAAAGTATTGCTGTGATGAATGTGAGCAGAAAGACCTGGGGGTCTCTTCCTCTACAAGCTCTTCTCAAAGTACTCAGGGTTCAGCAACATTGAGCACTGGGAAATCTGCTCGTCGCCCTGCTAAAAAACGACGTGCTATTCAGAATACCAGTAGGGCATTGGTATTGGCTCGTCGAGAAGCACAATCAAAACGCGGAAAAACAGCAGGAAATCAACCGACTTCAGCCGCATCTGTAGCCCGCCAGGGTGACCCAGATCTGACTAGCCGTGAAATCTCACAGAGAATTAGAGAACTTAAAAGTAAAAGTGGGGCTACTGGTAAGCAACGCTCTGCTTCTACCCGTCCTTGCGGGCCAAATCGAAATGGATCCAAGCAGTCAGTTGCAGCTGATGCACATTGGAAGGTTGGTACCAGTGAGACTTCCTCTGGTCAGGTTGTTACTGGCACTCAGGCTAATCGTTCTGTAAAGACAACTGGTAATGAGGCCAGCACCTGTCGTTCTATTACTGGTACTGAATATCTAGGATCAGAGGTTTTTGAGACATTCTGCCAATCGACTCCTTCAAGTAGTCAACCTTCAAAGGTTCGCGTGAGTTCAACAAGTCATGGCAACCTGGTTACAGGTAATGAGATTGGACGCTCGGAAAAGGTGACAGGTGATGAGCCTGGAACTTGTAAGGCACTTACCGGTACCGAGTACATCTCAGCTAATCAATCCACGGCTTTTTGCGGTGAGGTAAAGGCTTCCCCTCGCAAGGTGGGTCAAAGTCTCACCGAGGATGGCCGGAAGGTAAGTGGTGTGATGGTTGGACGTTCTTCGAAAGTAACTGGTGATGAGGCGGGTGCTGATCGTTCACTGACGGGTGATCAATATCTTGGTTCTGATCCTCTACCTGTTGGTAGATCAGCAGAAAAAGTTGGAGCATTGACAACTCTTCGGGGAACGGGTGTTACTGGCACCAATGTGAATCGCTCAGAACATGTCACGGGTAATGAGCCTGGTAGCTGTAAGTCTGTAACAGGAGATGAATACGTAGGATCTCAACAATATGCAGGTTTCTGTGGGGGAAAACCACAGCCAGAAGCTGCGAAAGTAGGCTTTAGCGTCACCAATAAGATGCAAGTAGTAAGTGGGACACGGACAGGTCGTTCTGCCCTGGTAACCGGTGATGAACCTGGTACTTGTAAGGCTGTTACTGGAACTCCCTATGCAGGCCTAGACCAGGCAGGTCAGTGGTGTGAAAATCGGACAGTAGAGAACATTCAAAAGCGCACACCAAGCCAATTGGGTACTCCTGGAGCTCGCCTGACAGGACAGCAACCTGGGATAGGTGGAGTAATGACAGGGGCTGAGCGAGGTGCTTGTGAGCCTTTAACTGGCACCCCTTATGTTGGGGCTGATCAACTTGTCCAGGCGTGTGGATCAGATGCTCCCTCTGGCAGTGAGGTGCAGCAGGATGAGAAAGGCTCTGCTCCTTGGGCTCAATTTAGTGTTAGATCTCCAGCAAGGACTGCTCATGAGAAGAGAGAACAGCTCTCTGGTGTTACAGGAACAACTTATGAGCAAGGTTCAAGGATTACGGGCCCTTTCGACATGGCGGCTGAAAAGGTTACTGGTACAGAGCAGTTCCGTTTTGATCGTCAACCTCGTCAACTCCAAGCATCTCCTGTAGCAGAGGCTGTCGATGATGATTCCCGTCCTATT
Organism: uncultured cyanobacterium; assembly: GCA_913047395.1. GTDB lineage: Bacteria > Cyanobacteriota > Cyanobacteriia > PCC-6307 > Cyanobiaceae > Prochlorococcus. The sequence continues at coordinate 2,067 of CAJWUF010000007.1, read as the reverse complement.
TCACGAGTTACCGGTGAGGGTATCTCTGCAGGGCTGAAGGTCACGGGGGATGACTGGGATCGAGGCGACAGGGTTACCGGAACCGAAGGATCTTCTGCTCGTCGTCGCAATCCAAGTCGTTCCGGCCCAAAAACTGCTATGCCCTCAGCAGATTTAAAGCGAAATGAGGAACTTCCTCAACCAATCAGCCGGGTAACTGGTTCAAGTGGAAACACTGATCAAGGTTCCTTGATCACAGTCTCCGGCGGCGCAAGAGGTTGAAGGATTGATGGCCTATCGCAGTCTGGCCTCTCAAGTTCAACCCTCCTTGGCTCCTACTGCTCCAAGGAGAAGACCTATTGCCTCCATTCCGGAGGCTTCTCCTGTCTCAACAACGAGAGGTCGTGTACGTAGAAGCTCTTCTGGCCTCCACCCTCTAACAGATAGTGCAGCCAATCAGAGCCTTCAGGTTTATGAAGGCGAGGTAAAAGACTGTTTTGAGCGGATAGTTCCTTTGCTTAAAAGGATTTCTACCCTTCAACATGATAAGGATTTTGTCTCTAAAACCCAAAGCCTGACGCGCTCTGAACTTGGCTTTGATTTGCCGAGTCATCTTTTGGAATGTGCTTGGGTAAGAACACTCGATATGAGGGCCTTGTTTGCCTGGTGTGTATTTAACTCTCACCAGAAGGCTAGTGATCGTTTCTTTCAGCAAGATCCTCTTCAAGGATCAGAAGGCAGCCCTCAGGCCAGTGAATTTCAGTCGTTTTTGATTGAATGTGGCTTTCATTTACTTGATGTCACTCCCTGCGCGGATGGACGTTTGGCTCACACCATTGCTTATGCATTGCGTATTCCTTTTAGTTCAGTAAGGCGGCGCTCTCATGCTGGAGCATTGTTTGATGTTGAGAACACAGTAAATCGTTGGATCAAGACCGAACACAGGCGTTACCGAGAAGGAATACCAAATACAGCAGATTCTCCAACGCGTTATCTAAAGGTTGTCACCTATCACTTCAGTTCTCTAGATCCGTCTCATCAGGGATGTGCGGCCCATGGAAGTGATGATGCAATTGCTGTATCAGCCGGTCATCAACGCCTGCTTGATTTTCGTGAGGCTGTTGAAAAAAGTTTCTGCTGTGGAGCTTCGGTAGATCTGCTCCTGATTGGTTTAGATACTGACACCGATGCAATACGTGTACATACGCCAGCAGCTGATGGCTCGATGGTTTTAGATGAGTGGCTTTCGGCGGAGGATCTATACAAAGACACTCTTTCTATGCCTGTAGATGAGGTGACTAAATATATTGCTGAAAGGGTAGAGGCCAGTGCACCTAAAAAACCTGATCAAGGGATGGTGAAATTCATTTCTAAATTGCTCGCAAATAACTTCTCTCAGATTGACTATGTAAAACAATTGCATGGGGGGCCTTACCCTGATGCTGGTCATGCAGAGCGCTTTATTGGAGTTGGTAAAGGTTTTAAGGAAGTACATCTTCGCAATCTTACTTATTTTGCTCATCTAGATACCGTGGAAGAAGGATCTCCAGATCTCGACGTTGGGGTAAAAATTTTCAAGGGATTGAATGTTTCTCGTGACCTGCCGATCCCTGTTGTTGTCCGTTTCGATTATTCTGGACAAGTACCAGGAGCGAGAAATCGGGCCATCGCTGACTGTAATCGAGTAAATCAAGCTATCGCCTCGCGCTATTCAGATTTATTTGAAGAAGGCCTTCTTCACACCTTCCTAACTATCCGCGATCGTGATAAGAAAGAAGTTTCAGAGGTAGTCGGTTCCTCCTTGGAGCCTATTCATCAGGAGGCACACTAAAATGTTGATCTGCAAGGTTCTCAGACCACTTGTTTCTACTAATCGAATCCCCGGATTCGAGCACAAACGCCTTCAAGTTGTTCTTGATGGTAGTTCCAAAAAAGTGGCAGTTGATGCTGTTGGTTGTAAGCCAGACGATTGGGTTATTTGTGTTGGCAGCTCTGCTGCAAGAGAGGCAGCCGGAAGTAAGTCTTATCCAAGTGATCTTACTATTGTTGGCATAATTGATCATTGGGATCCTGATGCTCCTAAGCCAG
>CAJWUF010000006.1 GCA_913047395.1 uncultured cyanobacterium | reverse complement strand
GAGGCATATCAGCTGATGCCCAAGGCGATGAGCTGCTGCTGCTGCTCCAACCAAGTTGGAACAACCCTGAAGCGCAACAAGTAGCCATCAACTTCGTGAAGGCTCATCGTCAGTGGCGACTAAGCGTTCAGATGCACAAATGGTTAGAGGTTCGATAAAGCAATCGCTTACTGATTAGCTAAAATTCCAAACCTGATGTCCAGCATGACCGACTCCACAACAATTGCCCTGCTCTCTGGAGGTCTGGATTCGGCTACTGCCGCAGCCCTGGCCATAGAGGCTGGGCAAAAACTGATCGGACTATCCTTCGATTACGGGCAACGACATCGCAAAGAACTGCAAGCCGCTGAAGAGCTCGCGGCCCACATGGGCCTCACTGAACACCATGTAATCAGTGTCAACCTAGGAAGTTGGGGAGGCTCTTCCCTCACCGATCTAACGCAAACAGTACCCAGTGAAGGAGTCGTTGACGGAGTGATCCCCAACACTTACGTGCCTGGACGCAACACCGTCTTCATTGCCATTGGCCTCAGTCTTGCCGAAGCCCGCAATGCCAATCGGCTGGTGTTAGGGATAAATGCAATGGACTACTCCGGTTACCCAGACTGCAGACCTGACTATCTGAAGGCCTATCAGACCTTGGCTGATCTGGCCAATAAAGCTGGCCGTGAGGGGAATGGGATCAAACTCTGGGCTCCTTTAATTGATTGGAACAAGAAACAGATTGTGCAAGAAGCACTTCGACTCGGAGTACCGATCGATAAAACCTGGAGCTGCTACAGCGGTGGGGATCAATCCTGCGGTGTATGCGATAGCTGCCGCATACGCGATGCTGCATTGAGAGAAGCTGGCAGAGCAGATCTCTGCAGCAGGCCAAGAAAGTGATCTCTCCAAAGCGGCGGCTTTGCCGCTGGCAAGAACCAGCAATTTTGGCGAAACAACTTGCCGATAATTGGGGAGAAGCAGGACTGGTGTGGCTAGATGGAGACGGCAGTGAGCTCGGACGCTGGGCGACTCTGGCTGTCGATCCCATTAATCAGATTTGTTGCCGTGGCATGCCTGGCGAAAAAGATTCCAGCAACCCTTTCGAGGCGTTGCGTCATCTAGAACCAGGCCACTGGAGCGGCTGGCTTAGCTATGAGGCAGGAGCGTGGATAGAACCCAAAAATCCGTGGGAAACAGATTCGATGGCGACTCTGTGGATGGCGCGACATGACCCTGTACTGCGATTCGACCTTCAAAAGCAGGAGCTGTGGATTGAAGGATGTGATCCCAAACGAATGCAAGAGCTAGTGGACTGGCTAGAAGCAAAACCAATTAAAAACACACCCGAAAGCAACAGAACATCGCAATCGTCAACAACACAGCTAGGAATTTCTGTAGATGCTTGGCAATGGCTCACCAACAAAGCTGACTATGCAAGTGGTGTGGAACAAATCCAAGAATGGATTGCCAGCGGCGATATTTTTCAGGCCAATCTCAGCGCTTGTTGCACCACCACGTTTCCTCCAGGTATCTTCACCGTTGACTTGTTCCAAAAACTTCGTGAGCACTGCCCGGCCCCCTTTGCCGGCCTAGTTGTAGCTGCAGGCTTTGCAGCCGGTGAAGCCGTGATCTCTGCTTCACCAGAGCGTTTCCTTCAGGTAAAACCGACTGGGGAAGTGGAAACACGACCAATCAAAGGAACCAGGCCTCGCCACGCCAACCAGAGCCAAGACGCTGATCTTGCAGCTGATCTTATTTGTAGCAGCAAAGACCGCGCAGAAAACGTGATGATCGTCGACCTATTGCGCAACGATCTAGGGCGAGTATGTCAACCCGGCTCCATCTCCGTGCCTCAATTGGTAGGCCTCGAGAGCTATCCCCATGTGCATCACCTCACCTCAGTGGTGAAAGGAAATCTTAGATCGAACCAATCTTGGGTGGACCTATTACAAGCCTGCTGGCCCGGAGGTTCGATCAGCGGTGCTCCCAAACTACGCGCCTGCCAGCGATTGCACGAACTAGAGCCGACAGCACGAGGACCCTATTGCGGTTCGTTATTACGTCTCGACTGGGACGGGCAACTCGACAGCAGCATTCTGATTCGCTCGTTATTTCTTAAAGGAACAACATTACGAGCCCATGCTGGCTGCGGCATCGTGAGCGATTCCGATCCCTATAGCGAAGCAGAAGAGCTGAACTGGAAACTATTACCCCTACTAGAGGCACTGCAATGAAAAACCAGATCGCCTGGATCGATGGCAGCTGGGGAACCACCACTGAACTCGCGCTGCCACTATGTGATCGAGGTCTGCAGCTTGCCGATGGAATCTTTGAGACAATTCTGATCCTAGATGGACATCCACAGCTACTGAATGCCCACCTAAGCAGATGGCAGGCCAGCGCCAGCCTGCTGGAAATGGATTCGCCACCATCAGCAGACCAGCTCACAGCTCTGATCGCAGAAGCTGTAAAGCGATGCGAGCTAATCAATGGCAATGGCGCTCTTCGCCTGAACTGGAGCCGGGGCAATGGCTCAGGTCGGGGAATCGGCCTGTCTTCAAGCCAACAAGAAACATCCAAGCCTCGCTTTTGGCTTGAACTAAATCCAACTGAACCATGCTTCAATCCCCTAACAGCTCTCATTAGTTGCCATGAGCAGCGTAATGCCAATAGCCGTATTAGCCAATGCAAAACATTTGCCTACAATCAAAGTATCCAAGCCCGGCAGGAAGCTCAAATAGCGGGCTGCGATGAAGCCGTGCTACTCAGCACAACCGGTGAGATCTGTTGCGGCAGCGCAGCCAACCTGATCGTTAGGCGCAAAAATCAATGGCTCACTCCCCGCCTCAGCAGTGGCTGCCTGCCAGGCGTGATGCGGCAACAGGGGCTTGATCAAGGCCTACTGCAAGAGGCCAAATTAGAAGCCACACCAGAAGTAGGCGATCAATGGCTGTTGATCAACAGCCTCAGCTGCCGGCCGATCATCAAGCTGAATGATCAGCTCCTCAGCCGCTGGCCTGATCCAAATAGCCTCTGGCACTCCCTGCTGAATCATCGATCGACGACACGATCTTAACTTTGTTGCGTTACTAGCTAGATACGCTGGCGTTCATAGCAAGGGGCGGCTTCGTTCACCCCAAGGGTCCACAAGATCACTCGCAAACTTTCGCGATCACCCTGAAACTAATCATCAAACGCTTAGGAACTGATCGACAACATCCTGGCTGAGGTCACTCGTAGGGCCACTGGCCACGATGCCTCCACGTTGCATCGCGTAGTAACGATCAGCCTGACGAACAAAATGCAGATGCTGTTCCACCAAAAGAACGCCAATTCCTGTTTCGGCAATAATGCGACGAACAGCTCGTTCAATGTCTTGAACAATGTTGGGCTGAATGCCCTCGGTAGGTTCATCTAACAGGAGTAATTTCGGCTTACCAAGAAGAGCCCTGGCGATAGCCAGCTGCTGCTGCTGACCACCGCTAAGGTCACCGCCCTGACGCGGCAGAAACTCATGAAGAATAGGGAATAGCTCAAACACCACAGGATCAATGTGCTTATGACGACCAAGCCCACCCGGCAATGCCTCCATGCCAAGCAATAGGTTCTCCTTCACAGTCAGGTGGGGAATAATCTCCCGCCCCTGAGGCACATAACCAACACCAGAAAGGGCTCTTTGATGAGGTGGCTGCCGATCGAGCTGCACTCCCTCAAGCGATATTTCACCACTGCGAGGCCGCAACAAACCAATCAACGATTTCAGCAACGTGGTTTTGCCAACACCATTGCGACCAATCAAACAAACCATCTCACCAAGGCTAACCGTGAGGTCGACATCGCGAAGGATATGGCTCTCTCCATAGTAGGTATTCAGGCCACGAATCTCGAGTAAAGTCATTGGCTTAAAAGAATCAGGAACTGCATAGGGAGAAATCTCATCATCAAACAGCCTCTTCATTACGGCCTAAATAAACCTCAATGACTCGCGAATCTCGTTGGATCTCATCCATGGAGCCCTCACAGAGGACATATCCCTGATGAAGGACAGTCACCTGAGTCTGCAAACGGCGAATAAATTCCATGTCATGTTCAATCACCAAAACGGTGTGATCACCAGCAATAGACTTGAGAAGATCTGCTGTCAGATCAGTCTCCTCATCGGTCAAGCCAGCGACAGGTTCATCAACAAGCAGCAAATCAGGGGCCTGGCCCACAAGCATGACAATCTCCAACCATTGCTTCTGACCATGGGAGAGCGATCCAGCGATTTGGTTAGCACGTTGCTGGAGCGCAACAATCTCCATCAAATGATCAATGCGATCACGCTGCGTAGCCGTTAGATCAGTGGTCAGCAATGACCAAGGTCGCTTTGGAAGACTGACAGCAAGGCCGAGATTTTCCCGCACTGACAGGTTTTCGAACACCCTTGGGCTTTGGAACTTCCTGCCAATGCCAAGGCGCGCAATCCTGTGTTCAGGCTTATTCAAAAGAGATCGGCCCTTGAACAAAACATCGCCTGCCGTTGGTCGGAGCTTGCCAGTGATCACGTCAAGGAACGTGGTCTTGCCCGCGCCATTAGGACCAATCACAGCCCGCAATTCTCCTGGCTTCAGGCTGAGATTGAGATCCCGCAAAGCAAGAAAACCGTCAAAGCTGACAGTGATCTGCCTCAACTCCAATAGGGGAGAACTCATGGCTGCACCTCATCCTGACCATCGATTTCGAGTTGGGGATAAGTCACAAGACGGCGAGCCAGACCAACCCGGGACAGCAAGTTGCGCGGGCCGTCGGTCTTGAACCAACCGATCACCCCTTCAGGCAACACTGTCACGACGAGGATGAAGAGGGCCCCCTGAAAGAAAAGCCAGCTCTGGGGCCAGACCTCGCTAACAAAAGTCTCAGCAAACTGGATAGCCACTGTCCCGAAAATGGCACCCACGAGGGTGCCGCGACCACCAACCGCAACCCAAATCACCATCTCAATCGATTTTGGGACACTCATTTCTTGAGGCGAAATGATCCCCGACTGCACAGTGAAGAGAGCACCGCCAATCCCCGCCAATCCCCCCGCGATTGCGAACACGATCGTCTTGAACAGGGTGGGATTGAAACCGGTGAAACGCAGCCGTGGCTCGTCATCACGAATGGCGATCAGCACATCGCCGAAACGCCCCCGGACCACCCAGCGCACGAAGATCCAGGCCAGGATGACCATCACGGCGGTGAACCAGAAGAAGCCGCGCTGCATCTCCGCCGAACCCACCATCTGACCGAACAACTGGGTCACATCCGTCTTAAGACCGTTGGTGCCATTGATCAGCTTCTGCTGGCCATTGAAGAAGTTGAAGAACACCAGCAGTGCTGCCTGGGTCAAAATCGAGAAATAGACCCCCTTAATCCGGTTGCGAAATACCAGATTGCCAAGCACGGCCGCCAGAAGCGCCGGGATCAACCAGATCGCAATTAGGGTGAACACTGGGGAGTGAAAGGGCTCCCAGAAGAAGGGCAGCCGATCAACGCCGTAAAGACTGAAGAACTCAGGTATGCCGTTGGGATTGTCAGCAGAACTATTGAGCTGCAGATACATCCCTGCGGCGTATCCGCCAAGAGCAAAGAAGATCCCCTGGCCGAGGCTGAGCAGACCGGTGAACCCCCAGATCAGATCAATGCCAAGGGCAACGATCGATAGGGACAGAAACATACCCAGCTGGTTGAGCCGGAATACAGGCAGCAGTGTCGGTGCCGCCACGATCGCTGCCACGATCAAGATCCAGAGCAGCACGAGGGGCCAGCGACGTTGCTGAAAAGCTTGGAACATCAGATCAGGCCTCCACCATGCGTCCCTTCTGCGGGAACAAACCCGCGGGACGGAACTGCAAAAGCACCACGATCAAGGTGAACACCATCACCTGAGCCATGCTTGTGGTGGCAAAGAAACTGACGACCTGCTCCAGAGGAGCAGGCATATCGGGCCAGATCGTGAGCAAGCGGCCGGCGCCGATTAGATCGGTGCATAAACCGATAGCGAAGGAAGCGATCACGGTGCCAAGCAGATTGCCCACACCACCGAGCACCACCACCATGAAGCAGCCCACGATGTAGGAGGTGCCCACATTCGGACCCACCGAACCCAGCAGTGACACGGCTACCCCGGCTACCCCGGCCAGGCCAGAGCCGATCCCAAAGGTGAGCACATCTACAGTGTCAGTTGGAATGCCAAGGCAATCACTCATGGAGCGGTTCTGGGTGACGGAGCGGATGCGCATCCCCCAGACACTGCGATTGAGAAACCAGATAACACCGACAACAGCGATGATCGTCATCACGATGATCACCAGACGGGGCACCGGGAAAGTGATGTCCATCCACTCGATACCACCGCGCATCCATTTCGGTGCCGTCACATCCACATTCCGTGATGTGGCTCGAGCGATCTGACTGATCTGCGATGCCAGACCGCCGGCCAGCAGCACACCACCTAGAGCGGACACAGCCCAGCTGCCGGCGCGAACCAGTCGAGCTCGAGGACCAGTCAACAGCTGATCTGGTAACAGCAGCGGCAACCCAAAACCCATCACAAGAGCAAGAATCACACCGGCGGCTTGAGCCAGCGGCACACTGCGTACGAACTGCTGCAGAATCAGGCTGACACCCCAGGTGGCCAGCAATGTCTCCAGTGGATTGCCATAAAGTCGACGGATCACTGTGCGTTCCAACAGGATTCCGACAACACCGCTAACGATGAATGCCAGCGGAATCGCCACCAATACGTAGGCGTTGTAGAGAGGCTGCAGGGCAGGCAGCTTGAAGATCAGCTGCACCACGTAAGTAGTGTAAGCGCCAAGCATGATCAGCTCACCGTGGGCGAGGTTGATCACGCCCATCAAGCCAAAAACAATCGCCAATCCAAGGGCAGCCATCAGCAGCACTGAGCCGATGGCAACCCCGTTGAACAGGCTTTCAAACAGCAGTTGCACGGGCGAAGGTCAAAGACCAAGTTCAAGTTAACGATAAAAAGAGGAGCCCATCTCAGGACTCCTCCCATTAATCACCAGGAAGTTAAAACGCCTGGAAGCAAAAATCAGAGCTTGTACTTACCGCCCTTGTTGGCATCGGTCCAGTCACAGGCAAAGCCCTTTGAATCTGGGTGGATCTGATTCCAGGCTTGCGGTGACACAGGGCCGTCGGTCTCCTCAAGGATCTCGAACTGTCCGTCCGCGGTGATCTGACCGATCCTCACAGTCTGGGACAGGTGATGGTTGGGCATTACTTCCACAGGTCCCTGTGGTGCATCAAACGTGATGCCGACCAGGGCTTCACGCACCTTGTTGTCGTCGAAGGAATTGGCCTTCTCAACAGCAGCCTTCCACAGATAGACCATGTTGTAAGCCGACTCCTGGGGATCAGCTACCTGACGATCAGAGCCGTACTTGGCCTTGAAGTCAGCAGCGAACTTCTTCGATGCCGGGGTGTCGATCGACATCATGTAGTTCCAGGCGCCGTAGTGGCCCTCTAGGAACTCAGAGCCAATCGTGCTGATCTCTTCTTCTGCGATCGAGTAGCTCATCACGTAGTAACCGTTAGCGGGAGTGATGCCGGCATCCTGGATCTGCTTAAAGAAGGCGACGTTCTGGTCACCATTCAAGGTGTTGATGATCACGCCACCATCAGGAAGGGCCTTTTTAATCTTGACGATGATGGGCGCAACCTCGGTATTACCAAGGGGCAAGTAATCCTCACCAACCACTTCGCCACCAAGCTGCTCTACTTGTGACTTAGTGATGGTGTTGGAGGTGCGGGGGAAGACGTAATCCGAACCCACCAGGAAGAAGGGCTTACCAGCGGCAGGGGACTTCTCATACATGAACTTGGTAGCAGGCTCTGACTGCTGGTTCGGAGTGGCTCCGGTATAGAAGATGTTGTTGGAACACTCCTGAGCCTCGTATTGAATCGGGTAGTAAAGGAACGCATCCTTGGATTCATAAACCGGAAGCATTGCCTTTCGACTTGCCGATGTCCAACCACCAAAGACAACAGGAACACCGTCCTGATCGATCAATTTCTTGGACTTCTCAGCGAAGGTTGGCCAATCAGAAGCTCCATCTTCAGTGATGGAATCAATCTTGTATTTTTTGCCATCCACTTCAACACCACCAGCGGCATTAATCTCGTCGATCGCCATTTTCTCAGTGTCCACAAGGGTGGATTCAGAGATTGCCATCGTGCCACTTAAGGAGTGGAGGATGCCGACCGTGACCGTGCAATTCTCACCGTTCTCGTCGCATTTGGTGGCACTCTTTTTTTCGCCACCGCCACCACATGCAGTAATGCTCACACCAACAGCAGTTGCGGCTAAGCCAGCCGCAAGGCGCTTGGAGAATGAAAAATTCATCGAAACCCTAGACACTCAGAAAATGGTGCACGCCTATTGCGGCGGCTTGGAGAAGGTAAAGATCAGACAAGCTGAGTTCTGTAGCGTTTGATACACAGTGCGAGCTACTGATCATTGGCCAGCGGAATTTGGTAGCTGTTGCAACAAAAACTGCAGCACTATCTCAAGTCCTTGGCCGCTGTGCAAATTGGTAAAACACCACGGCCGCTCTCCTCGCATTCGCGTCGTATCGCGCTCCATCACCTCCAAGCTGGCCCCCACCTGATCAGCCAAATCAATCTTGTTTATGACCAATAAATCTGAGCGAGTGATACCCGGACCACCCTTACGAGGAATCTTGTCGCCAGCAGCCACATCAATCACATAAATGCAGAGGTCCACCAATTCTGGGCTAAAACTGGCAGCAAGATTGTCACCACCACTCTCAACTAGAACCACATCTAGATCTGGAAAATTCCGCTCCAAATCTTCTACTGCAGCACGATTAATCGAGCAATCCTCACGAATAGCAGTGTGAGGACAGCCACCGGTTTCCACACCACGAATACGCTCAGGCTCTAGAGCTCCCACACGAGTAAGAAACTCAGCATCTTCCTGGGTGTAAATATCGTTGGTAACCACAGCAAGCTCAAACTGATCTCGCAAACGGCGACAGATTGCCTCCACCAAAGCCGTCTTGCCAGAGCCCACAGGGCCAGCTACACCCAATCGCAATTTGCTTGCCATTAGCTCCGAAATAATCGCGAATAAAGCTCAGCATGGGAGAGCTGTGCCATAGAGGCACCTACCCCTCCGCACCAAAGCTGACGTGGATCGGCATCAATCAATTTGCTGGCCTGGGTTTCAATCAAAGGCTGCAGTTGATGCTGCAGCCTTTGTGCCTGAGTAGGCCCCAACGGAACAAGACGTACAGCAGCACTGAGCTGATTAGCCACCCAGCCATAGAGATAACCCTGTACCACCTCTAAAGGTGGTATTTCCCAAACCAAACCAGCCCAAGCCCAAGCAACTGGCCAACCAAAATCCAAACCACCATCAGGCAAAGGATGACCGAGATCAGCTAATAGCTGCAATAGAGATCGACCCATCTGCTGCTGCTGCGCTCTCACTTCTGAGGCATCTCGAAGTGCAATCAACCAATGAGCCCAATCGAGCACATCATTGCCATGCTCAGCACTGAACTTCCAGTTGCTCAAAGACTGACGCAGTGGCCGTAGAGCAGCCGCTTCGATGATCACCTGACCGCGAATTAACTCAGCTTCGAGCCATTCAGCCACGTTGGTTAGATCATTGAGACTCTCACGTTGCACTAATAATTCCAGACCCTCGGAATAACTGAATGCACCCACCGGCAAAGCCGGACTAACAAGCTGAACCAAAGAAAGACTGCTCATCGGTGATGATGATGTTGATGCCCATGACTGGGCTGCTGTTGGTCATGGCCATGGACAACTTCATAAGCCCCAGGCTCCGGATAAAACGGGTCCACCAAAGATTCAACCAGCAAACCACGCATACGCAGCAGATCAGCCAAAACAGAATCATCCAACAAACGCAGCTGCTGAGTACGCAACTCCAGGGCCACGTGTCGATTGCCAAGGTGATAAGCAGCCTCGAGCAGGGCCAACTCTGAAACAGCCTTGACTACCAACAGCTGCTCAGGAGCTGCTTCCACCCTCACCAGAGCTGGGCCTTCTTCCGCAGCAAGGCTCTCTCCAGGCCGCAATGGGCCCTGCCGCGGCAATTGCAATAACACGGACTGACCACAAGCCGTGCGTCTACGCCCCCGCAAGCGCGTGCGCTCTTCAGCAGTGAGAGGCAACGCCATACAAGCCTCTACCCCAACAGCTTCAATCCTGCGGGTAAGCACCGGAACAGTGTCGAGAGAACGATGATCGAGCAAGCTCATGACCATAAGCCTGCCTAACTGTGACCTCTCCCTCTATGAGTGTTGCTAAAGAGTTAAGTCTTGCTCCTATGGCAACGTGCTCCGATGACTGGTGACAGCCCCTGGCACGGCAAATGTTCCCTGCAATTAATCAGCCGGACTACTGGGGATGACCTACAAGCCCAAATAAGTGTGCATCAAAGCCAATGCACAGCTCCATTAAAACTTCTACGAGCCAAGCTCGATGAAGATGGGCGATGCCAACTACCCCTGCTACACACTGCAGGCGGCCTGGTCGGGGGTGATCAGCTAAGTGTGAACGTAAAAGCCAAGGCAAATAGTCGAGGCCTGCTCACCAGCGCAGCTGCGCAAAAGGTTTACGGCTCCGTGGGCCGCTCGAAACAACACCCCAAAGGGCGTTGGACAAACCAAGAGTGTCAGTTTGAACTTGAAACCAACTCTGACCTGGAATGGTTGCCGCAGGAGCTGGTGGTCTTTGAAGGAGGCCTTTACGAGCAACGGATGCAGGTTGATCTGCAACCAGGAGCCAGCTTCTTATCTGCCGAAGTGGTGCGCCTAGGTCGCACTGCCGCTGGAGAAACACTCGGTGAAGGCTGCTGGCGCTCCAGCCTGGAGATCTGTCGAGAAACCCCAAACGGTCGCCACTGGGAGCTAGTTGATCGACTAGAGCTCAACAGCGAAGTACTGCAAAGCCTCCACGGAATGGCAAAACAACCCGTATTCGGCTCTTTCGTGTGGGCTGCACCAGATCCCCTAAGTTCCGAAGTAATGAAGGAACTGCTGAAAAGCTGCCGAACGGATCGAGCAAACCTGGATGGTTCCATGGCTTGCGGTGGCCTCAATCAAGGTTTAGTAGCCCGCTATATGGGGCCATCAAGCCAAGCCGCTCGCCACTGGTTTACCCGCCTCTGGGCCCGCACCCGCCAACTGCGGAAACTGAGCATTCCGCAGCCGCCACGGGAATGGCCCCTGCAAGAAGATGGAACATTCTCAGAAGAAACGTTCACAAAAACCCATCAGCAGCATGCTGCCTCGCCACACTGAAATGAAATCCTGGCTTCCATGCACCTCAGTCCCCAGGAAAAAGACAAACTCCTAATCGTCACCGCCGCCCTTCTGGCAGAAAGACGCCTAAACCGTGGCCTACGGCTTAACCACCCGGAAGCAGTGGCCTGGCTCAGCTTCCGGGTGATCGAAGGAGCCCGTGATGGCCAATCTGTTGCAGAACTAATGGCCGAAGGGAGCACCTGGCTCACTCGCGAGCAGGTGATGGACGGTGTTCCCGAACTTATTCCGGAGGTACAAATAGAAGCCGTCTTCCCTGACGGCACCAAATTAGTAACCCTTCACAACCCAATCCGCTAAGCCAATAGCTATGCCTCCGTTGATCCCCGGTGAACTGATTCCTGAACCCGGCACGCTGGAACTCAACAGCAGCCGAGCAACCCTCACGCTGCGCGTAGCAAACAGCGGTGATCGACCTGTACAGGTTGGCTCCCACTTTCACTTTTTCGAAACCAACACTGCACTGCACTTCGATCGTGATGCCGCCCGCGGAAAGCGACTTGACATCCCCGCTGGAACGGCTATCCGCTTCGAGCCCGGCGACGAACGTGACGTACGTCTAGTTCCCCTTGCTGGTCACCGCAAAGTATTCGGGTTCAACGGTCTGATCAACGGACCACTCGACTAAACACCTTCTACTCCTAATCCCTTTCACTGCATTGCCATGGCCTACCGAATGGATCGCCGGGCCTACGCCGAAACCTACGGCCCCACCACAGGCGACCGCATACGTCTGGCTGATACAGAATTAATCCTCGAGGTGGAGCGAGATTTCACCAACTACGGAGAGGAAGTGAAATTCGGTGGAGGCAAGGTGATCCGCGATGGTATGGGGCAATCCCAACAATCTCGCGCAAATGGTGCTGTTGACACCGTAATCACCAATGCCCTGATCCTCGACTGGTGGGGAATCGTGAAAGCAGATATCGGTCTACGCGACGGGCAAATCGTTGCCATCGGCAAAGCTGGCAACCCCGACATCACTGACGGGGTTGACATTGTGATCGGCCCAGGCACTGAGGCCATTGCCGGTGAGGGGCACATCGTTACTGCCGGTGCAATCGACAGCCATATTCATTTCATCTGCCCACAGCAAATCGAGACTGCCCTGGCCAGCGGTGTTACCACCATGCTTGGCGGCGGCACAGGTCCGGCAACAGGAACTAACGCCACGACCTGTACGCCTGGTGCCTTTCACATCAGCCGCATGCTGCAAGCAGCCGAAGGCTTACCTGTAAATCTTGGCTTCTTCGGCAAGGGCAATGCCAGTACAGCTGAAGCGCTAGATGAGCAAGTACTAGCTGGAGCCTGCGGCCTCAAACTCCACGAAGACTGGGGAACCACACCAGCAGCCATTGACTGCTGTCTTTCAGTAGCAGATCGCTTCGACGTTCAGGTATGCATCCATACCGACACCCTCAACGAAGCAGGTTTTGTAGAAGACACAATCCGCGCTATCGGCGGCCGCACTATTCATACCTTCCATACCGAGGGAGCCGGAGGCGGCCACGCCCCAGACATCATCAAAATCTGTGGTGAAAGCAACGTGCTACCCAGCTCAACGAATCCAACCCGGCCTTACACACGAAACACCTTGGAGGAGCACCTCGACATGCTCATGGTGTGCCACCACTTAGATCCAGCGATTCCAGAAGATGTGGCATTTGCCGAATCGCGCATCCGTCGCGAAACAATCGCCGCCGAAGACATCCTTCATGACCTCGGCGCCTTCAGCATCATCGCTAGTGACTCTCAAGCCATGGGAAGAGTAGGAGAAGTAATTACACGAACATTTCAGACAGCTCACAAGATGAAACTGCAGAGAGGTCCTCTGCCAGAGGATGCTGCTAATCCTCGCGGTGCTCGACACGACAACAACCGACTTAAGCGTTATATCGCCAAAGTAACGATCAACCCCGCAATTGCGCACGGCATTAATAACCATGTTGGCTCAATCGAGGTAGGTAAGTTGGCAGATCTAGTGCTCTGGAAGCCAGGTTTCTTTGGCGTACGGCCAGAGCTAGTAATCAAAGGAGGTTCGATCGTCTGGGCTCAAATGGGCGATGCCAACGCTTCCATACCAACACCACAACCAGTTCATGGCCGACCAATGTTTGCTGCTTTCGGCCGAGCCTTGGCTCCAAGTTGCCTAACCTTCCTCAGCCAAGCTGCCTTAGAAGCAGATCTTCCCAACAGCCTGGGACTGCAACGCTCCTGTGTTCCCGTACTTAACACACGCAACATCAGCAAAGCAGAGATGCGCAACAACGATGCCCTACCCAAAGTAAAAGTAGATCCACAGACATACGAAGTGTTCGCCGACGGTGAATTACTTACCTGCGAACCCGCAGAAGAACTACCAATGGCCCAGCGTTATCTTCTGCTTTAAAACGCTTCAACACAGATCAGATATAAGTCAGCTTTAACCACCCAGATAGGCCATTGCAGGCTTCTCCACCAAGGTGGGAACCATGCCAACTGACTCAGCCTTTAAGCGCTCCTCGCTATAGCGATCAAAGCGTTGCTGCCAAAGCGACTGCATTATCTGAATCAAACCATCAAGATTCGGCTCAGGAACAAGCCAAGGCAACAAGCTGGTACCTTGTGCGCCAAATAGACAGGTAAAAGCTGTGCCGTCAGCAGTGATGCGCAAACGATTGCAATCACCGCAAAAGGGTTGGCTTATAGAAGCAACAACACCTACCAACCCACCGCCATCGCGATAACGCCAAGATTGAGCAGTGCTACCTGGCAAGCGACCAATAAACTCAAGGGGCCAACAATCCTCAATCTGCTGCACCATCTCTGCAGCAGTCACCACGGCTTCCGGCTTCCAACCATTACTGTTACCCACATCCATATATTCAATAAAACGCAACTCAATACCCTGCTGACGAGCCAAAGCAGCAAGAGGTAGCAACTGATGCTCGTTGAGCCCACGTTGAATCACACTATTAAGCTTGAGATCGCCACGCTCTGGATCAAAACCCGCCTGGCGGGCTGCCTGAATAGCATCTAATACACGATCTAACACCTTGATCCCAGCAACGCTTCCACCACGTAAACCACTCATCTGAGCCACGCTGGCTCCATCGGTTCCATCCAAACTGATGGTGATCCGATCCAACCCTGCCTGACGCAAAGATCTAGCGCGAGCTGCAGTTAACAACACCCCATTACTAGTAAGCGCTAGCTCATGAAGATTGCTCAGAGGATTGGTTTTCTGACTCCGCCGTCTCTGAACTGCTGCAAGCAAAGGCTCCAGGTCATCGCAAAGCAAGGGTTCACCACCAGTGAGTCTCAGGGTTTGAGCACCTAACAGGCAAGATGCAGTAATCAAGGCCAGATGTTGTGCCTGATCCAACAGCGCCTTGGGCTCCTGGCCATCAGGCTGACAGTAAGGACAAGCAAGATTGCAACGTGAAGTCAGTGATAAACGAAGACTCCCTAATTCTCTTCCCAAGACATCGTTAACGCCAACGAAATTACTCATCGCTGTAAAGCAGCCAAATCAACCTGACTATTGGCATTCAGTAGCTGTATAGCTGGTAATGTCACGCTCCGATAAGGAATACGAGAAAGCCAGTAGTGCCAACTGCTATTGCCCTGACTCAACTCCTCAACTAAAACCCTATGTAATCGAGAGCCAAAAGGATAAATTCCCAATAAAGGCTGAAGCCTATGGCCATCATGAGCCACTACCGCAATATCGGGTTGTTGCTGCCAGGAGGAGATCAGAGTCTGAAGTGCGCCAAGCCGAAGATTGGGCATATCAACCGGGGCCATAAATAAAGGGCCCTGTTCATGCTGCTCGAGCAAGCGATTCAAAGCTTGTAAAGGACCATCCCAAGGAGGTGGTTCAACGAAAACTTCCACCCCTGGCACAAGCAAGAGCTGTTGCTGATGGCCTGGATGACCGCTGAGCACTTTTACAGGCAGCCCAAGCTCTATTAGCAATCCAGTGATATGACTGAGCCAAGTGCCACCAGCAGGATGTGGCATCAGAGCCTTGTCGTGACCCATTCGCCTGCTCTGCCCGCCACTAAGTACACAAGCAGATAGATACCGTTGCTGTAGCAATCGCAACATACTTTATTCAACTGGTATTAAAGGGATAACAGTGACAACATTCCGTAGCCGTTCACACCATAAGCAGCAAATATGTAGCGCTATATACTTTATTCGTGGCTGACAACAGTTAGCAGCAAAACGGTAGCTATCAACACCACATAAATTGCCTTTGAAGTGATGTAATTCCTTCATGGCTCGCATTTGCTCCACATTCAAAATCTGAGTGCATTCTTTCTGAAACCAGATTTTATTTAACATAATCTTGACTCTTCATGCTTGGCGACCTCTGGTCATTCCAGGGGAGGTATCGAACACTCCACCTCACCTGGTTCGCCTTTTTTCTAACGTTCATCGTCTGGTTCAATCTTGCCCCACTGGCAACCACAGTGAAGGCAGATCTTGGCTTAAATATTCCACAAATCCGCACATTGGCAATCTGCAATGTGGCTCTAACGGTGCCTGCTCGCATTCTGATCGGAATGCTGCTCGATAAATTTGGCCCACGTATCACTTACTCCACTCTTCTAGTGTTCTCAGTGATTCCTTGCCTAATGTTTGCAACTGCTGAAAATTTCAACCAACTAGTTGTAGCTCGTCTACTGCTCTCAATAGTGGGTGCTGGCTTTGTTATCGGAATCCGCATGGTAGCTGAATGGTTCCCGCCTAAAGAAATTGGCCTAGCCGAAGGAATCTACGGAGGTTGGGGCAACTTCGGTTCGGCATTCTCAGCGCTGACACTTGTAATCATTGCTGGCTGGCTCTCTTTCGCCGGTGGAGCTGAAATAGGTGGAGCAGTAATCAACTGGCGTGGTGCAATTGCCTTAACTGGTATCATCTCTGCAATTTATGGAATATTTTATTTCTTCAGTGTAGCCGATACTCCTCCTGGCAAAAAATATCAAAAACCCGCCAAGACAGCAGGCTTAGAAGTTACTTCTATGAAAGATCTTTGGTATCTACTAGGTATGAATATTCCTTTTGCCGTAATCCTCGCAATTCTCGCATGGCGTCTACAGAAAGTTAATTTTCTCGATGCCAATGGTTTTATAATCGCTCTACTAATGGTGCTGTTGTTATTCGGTTTCCAAACCTGGGGCATCATCCGTACCAACCGTGATCTAATTCTTGGCCAAAAAATCTACCCCAAAGAAGATCGCTACGAATTTAAACAGGTTGCCATACTCGAGCTCACTTATATCGTCAACTTTGGTTCAGAACTGGCCGTGGTATCGATGCTGCCAACGTTCTTCGAAAACACCTTTGATCTACACAAAGCCGCAGCAGGCATCCTTGCCTCATCCTTTGCTTTTGTAAACCTAGTAGCCCGACCCTGTGGAGGCGTACTTTCCGATCATCTAGGCAGCCGCAAGAACACCTTGAGCTTTTTCACAATCGGTCTTGGTATCGGATATCTCGTTATGAGCCTGATCAAACCAGGCACATTTCATGGATCAAGCGGTCTTGCTATCGCCGTACTGCTCACCATGGTTTGTTCTTTCTTTGTACAAGCTGGCTGTGGTGCAACTTTTGCGATGGTGCCACTCGTTAAACGCCGCGTGACTGGACAAATTGCCGGCATGGTGGGTGCCTACGGCAACGTTGGTGCTGTCGCCTACCTCACGATCTACAGCCTGCTGCCGTTTTGGATGAGTGGCAATTCAACAGATCCCTCCGCCACCATCGTTGCCACATCCAACAGCAGCTTCTTTCAAATTCTTGGAATTACAGGCCTAATCGTTGGCTTCCTTTGTTGCTTTTTCCTCAAAGAACCAAAAGCATCCTTTGCCGAGCAACACGAAGACCAAGCTGCCCTGGCGTAAGTCTGTACCTCTGTATTCAACTGAAGCTCGCACCAAGTTTGTCTCTTGATTAGGTGCTGATTTAATGCCTGAGAAACCTGCCAATGTGCGCAGTCAATGTCCCTACTGCGGCGTGGGCTGCGGTCTGGAAATCTTGCCACCTGCTGAACCTGGTAAAGCCGTCCGACGCGATGCAGAAGGCACGCCTATATGGGGAACCCGCGGAGATCGAAGTCATCCATCAAGCCTGGGCCAAGTGTGTATTAAAGGCGCCACTGTGGGACAAACACTAGCCAGAGGACGCCTCTACCAACCTCTCTACAGGGAAAGCCTGGAGGAAGAATTCAAACCCATCTCTTGGGCAAATAGCTTCGATTTACTCGTGGAGCGCATCAACAAAACCCTCCAATCAAAAGGTCCAGATGGCATTGCAATGTATGGCTCAGGGCAGTTTCACACTGAGGATTACTACCTCGCGCAAAAACTGCTCAAAGGGGCCATAGGCACCAATAATTTCGATGCCAATTCCAGATTATGCATGAGCTCAGCGGTGGCAGGTTACACCCGTAGCCTTGGCTCCGATGGCCCACCTTGTTGCTATGAAGATCTCGACCAATGCAGTGTGGCATTCCTGATCGGAACAAACATTGCCGAATGTCATCCAGTGTTATTTCAACGACTACTCAAGCGCAAAAAGCGCCAACCCACCAACGTCTCCATTGTAGTTGTAGATCCACGGAATACGGAGACCAGCAAGGCAGCAGATCTGCATATCTCCATATCACCCGGCACAGATCTGGCCCTACTGCATGGCATCGGTCATCTGCTCTTATTCAATAGCAAATTTGATAACGACTTCATCGAAAACGCAACCGATAACTTCCCTGCCTATGCCAAATTATTGACCAACTGGACACCTGATCGCGTTAGCGCAATATGCGGTATTCCCGAAACACATTTACATGAGCTAGCTCGTCTATGGGGACGCAGTAACGGAGTGCTCAGCCTTTGGTCAATGGGAATCAACCAAAGGCGCGAAGGCACCGCTGTCGTAGGAGGACTGATCAATCTGCATCTAATGACTGGAGAGATCGGCAAAGCCGGTGCCGGTCCGTTTTCACTCACAGGCCAGCCCAATGCGATGGGGGGGCGAGAGGCAGGAGGTCTAGCCCATCTACTACCTGGCTACCGGCATGTAACCAATGCCGAAGACCGCGCAGAAATTGAGCAAGCCTGGAGGATGAAAGCTGGTTCAATTGCGGCAAAACCTGGACTAACAGCATGGCAACAGGTAGAGGCCATAGAGAGTGGAGCACTCGACCTGTGGTGGGTAGCAGCCACCAACCCTCTGGTAAGCCTACCCAACTTAGAACGCGTCAAAGCGGCAATAAAACGCTGTCCACTCGTAGTAGTAAGTGAAGCGTATGCCAACACTGAAACTACTCACTACGCCCACCTTCTCCTACCAGCAGCTCAATGGAGTGAGAAAGAAGGCGCGATGACAAATTCAGAACGACGCATAACTTTCTGCCCTGCCTACCGACGTTGTCATGGCGAAAGCCGACCAGACTGGCAGGTATTTGCCGAACTAGGACGTCGACTAGGCTTCGAAGATCACTTCTCCTACGCCTCATCTGCAGAAGTGTACGCCGAGTTCACAGCACTCACCGCCGGGAGGATTTGTGATGTTTCTGGTCTAAGTCATGAGCTGCTGCAAGAGCAAGGGCCTCAGCAATGGCCATTCCCACAAGGAAGTCAACCCAGCTCTATCGCCAAGAGGCTGTATACAGATTGGTGTTTCCCTTCGAGTTCAGGTCGAGCCACCTTTGTGGCAGAACAACCCCTGGGCCTAGCAGAACCTCCATGCGAAACCTATCCGTTGGTACTCACGGTGGGACGCTATCTAGGTCAATGGCACACCATGACCCGCACTGCAAAAGTGGAACGACTGCAATCAATGCACCCAGAACCACTACTAGAAATCCATCCCGATGATGCTGAACGTTTTGGAGTGAAGCATGGCAGCCAAGCAGCAATCACATCTCGACGCAGCAGTCTCACCGCCAAAGTAAAGGTTACTAATCGGATTCGCGTCGGTTCAGTGTTCCTACCAATGCACTGGGGATTCAGCCAGGAGAAAGCTTGCGAGGTCAATACTCTGATGCATGAGCAAGCCTGCCCAATTTCCAAGCAACCAGAGCTAAAAGCCACAGCAGTGGTAGTAGCCGCTACAACATCCGTCGTCAAAGCTAGCAAGTAACAGCTGAACTTATTGCGCCAGTGGCTCAAGCCAATATCTCAATAAAGGCAGCGGTGAGATTGTGATGATCGTGACCTGGACGCACCAACTTGCAAAGCGCAAAGCGCTCCAATTCACTCAACAATGCCCATTGATTCAAATCCAACACAATCTGTCGGCCAACAGCAGCCTCAATCAACAATTCAGGAATCAGGCCAGAGTTCTGCCACGCTTCACCCCTGGCAGGTAGTAAAGAAACAGCTTCACCATCGACCATTTTGCCTGTGCAGATACGCAGATACTGACGCAGCTCCTCCAGCGCAATTTTGTCGTCAGGCCAATCAACCAATTGCTGACGATCTTGATAACTAAACTCCAGCCAATGACTCAGCTTTAGTTTTAGACCAATTAGATCCAACTTGCGACGAACGCAGAGCGGAATGCAACGCCAAGTGCCAATAAAGTCAAGCTCAAAAGCAAAACAGTGATTAGCCTGATTAGAGATGGTTGTCATCAAGTTTCAGAGAGCACCAAAGGTGCTCGCGTCAAAGCCTATCAAAGCTGATCTGGTATCAAGAATAACCAAAGGCAAATCTTACTGATGGCCAATCGATTGCAAGGTCTAATTTGGTGTAATCAGCGACGAATTAAATTCAAAGATAGACCAATATTGTGTGGAATCGAGATGTCCTCTAATGCCTCTAGCTATCGTCCTTGGAACATTTTTAGGGCTCTCCCACGGCTGGTTGATGTCTGAACAGCTAGGGAATGAATCTCTTCCTAACCCAATAGACATCTATGACTATGCAACGTTTCATACCCCTATGGGTGTCCTATAGCCAGCTTTGACTCCATAGTAAGTAGAAATTTTCCTCATAGGCCATGGCCTTGCGAGTCTGTGCACCGACCAGTAGACGGTGCCAATTATCGATTGCAACCGGTTTTCTTGGTGCATTCGTTGTTGCCTCATTAGCCATGCAACTTTTACGCTCTAATGCCACCGCACCGTCAGCGGCAAACGCGGTTGTTGAACCAGTAACCACACACCAAGCAACCCTATGGCAGACCCTTGGTCAACCATGATTTTCGAGGTTTATGCCAAAAGTACCTTTTAGCCCTACACCAATTTGATGGGCGATTCCCTTAGTCACCTCAACAAGGCCAATGAGGTACATATTGTTGATGTCGTCGATAGGCCCCAAACACGTCGCGAAGCAATAGCTGAAGGAATCATTCACATGCAGGCTGCAACCCTCGCTGTTGTATTAGAAGGACGTGCACCAAAAGGTGACGTACTTGCTGTGGCACGGGTGGCCGCAATTCAAGCTGCCAAACGCACCTCAGAGTTGATACCTCTTTGCCACTCTCTACCACTTAGCGGCATGGAGGTAAAAATAGAGTCGCTAACTCAATCGCCCGGCCTAAGGATAGAAACTCGTTGTCGCACCATCAACAGAACCGGTGTTGAGATGGAGGCCCTGACTGGAGTCTCAGTAGGGCTACTAACCCTTTTCGACATGCTCAAGGCTTTGGATCCAGCCATGACTATTGATTCGATTCAGTTAATCCATAAAGACGGAGGTCGAAATGGCGCCTGGAATCGAAATGACAGCCAAGCGTGAGCATTGCTGAGGTGGAATTTTTTGGCCAAGAGGGCCTACCCCTAAAAGAAGCCTTGAGACGGATTCAGCTAGCACTGCACGAAAACAGCCGTGCTCGATCAGAAGGTGCGTGGGAAAAGGCTTCACTCTTGAATGCCCTCGGCCGCGTCAGCGCTGAAACCGTGCTTGCAAATGAAGCAGTTCCTGGTTTTCGGGCCTCAATCATGGATGGCTATGCCCTTGGCCAGGCGACCATTCCGAAACTCGGTGACCAATGGCACTTAGTAGGACGCTCATCCCCTGGAGCAGCCTTTGAGCAAAAGCTAAAAGCCAATGAAGCGATCCGCATCCTGACCGGAGCACCTGTACCTGATGGCAGTGACTGGGTGGTGCCGCAAGAGCTCACACAAGTGTGCCATCAAGCAGAAGCAGAAAATTTCAGAGACATTCTCACTTTGGTTAAAGAAGCCTCACCAAATCCCTGGATCCGAGCTGCCGATGATGAGCTTTCAGCAGGCCAAGAAATTATTGGCACCCACATTCGTCTTACACCAGCAGATCTTGGTCGCGTTGCTAGTTGCGGATTAACAGAGCTAAAAGTATGGCAACAGCCTCGCATCGGCCTACTCATCAGTGGTGATGAATTAGTAGCTCCTGGCAGTCAACGACTAGAAGGAGCTATTTGGGAAAGTAATGGCACGCTACTAGAGACGTTACTATCACGTTTAGGCTATCCACTTAGCGAACGCCTTGTTGTTAACGACAAACCAGAAGCGTTGCGCTCAGCTCTAATCGCACTTTCAGGTACCTGTGACGTGGTGGTGAGTACTGGCGGCATGTCCGTAGGAGACAGTGACTGGATCCGCCCTTTAGTGGCTGAACTCGGACAAGTGGACTTCTGGAAACTATGCCTAAAACCTGGACGACCCTTCGCGTTTGGCTGGATTGGTGACCGTGTTCCTTTCTTTGGGCTCCCGGGAAATCCAGTGGCGGCTGCAATCACCACACTGCAGTTACTGTGGCCCGCCATCCAACAACTGGAGGGATTACTAGAACCATTAATCCCTCCACGATTAATGGTGCATTTGGCCGATGGATGGCAACGCAAACCAGGCAGACCAGAACTAGCCCGTGCCCGCCTTGAGGTAGCTAAAGATGGGGTATTACTAGCCAAAGTAAATGGATCGCAATCCTCCTCACGTATTGGATCACTCTGCGGTGCAGACCTACTACTAGAAATCCCTGCCGAAGTGAAAATTCTTGAGCCTGGAACCAAGCTCTGGGCTCAGTTGCTTCAACTACCAATTTTTTAAAGCCTCTCTATAGAGGCGTATTGCCCTCCAGCCAAATTCCCTGCTCAGCAGACCATTCCCTTTTCCAAAACGGAGCTTCATGCTTTAAAGCTTCCAATAAAGAAGAGCAGCAGCGCTGGGCAGGTCCACGTCGATCAGCTGTAACCGCTACCAGAACGATTACCTCACCAGGTATCAGCCTGCCCACCCTATGCAAAACCAAAACAGAGTTAGCACCATGGCTTGCCAAGGCAACCTCCGCATCCTTGGTAATACGTGCTTCGCACATGCCTGGATAATGTTCGATTTCAAGGGCATCTATAGAGATCCCGTTCTGGCCCTCGACACGAACTCGACCAACAAACACAGCCAAAGCTGCATCTCCATAACTCCACTGCTCAAGTTCGCTCCAAGGCAAAAAGGCCTCTGCACGTACTTCTACATGGATACAAACATCAGCCACCAGTAAACGGAGGCAAGAAGGCCAACTCATCACCAGCTACAAGTTTCTGCTCCGGTTCAGCAAACTGCCAATTGATGGCAATGCGCAGACCTGGAAACCATGGCCCCAGCTGTAGCTCTTCCCAAACAGCTAATGCCGTGGACTGGTCAAGATCAGCAAGAATCAATGTCCGCTCATGCCAACCCGCCAACTCCCGTAATGAAGCAAAAAGGCGAACCTTCAATACCGACGACTGAGAGTTGGGCATCAAAAAAGGTTTAGATGAAATGGCCTGGTTCTAGCGTCCAAGTTTGTGGTCTTGCTTCCCGTGACCATCACAATCGCCCTATTAACAATTTCAGACAGCCGCACTCTGGCAGACGATCCCAGTGGTGATGCCTTACAAGAGCGCCTGCAAGATGCTGGTCACAAATTAGCTCAACGAAATTGCTCCCCTGACAACCGCTACACCATTCGCGCTCAAATCAGCCAATGGATTGCTGATCCAACAGTGCAAGCAGTAATCACAACAGGAGGCACGGGCCTGACTGCAAGGGATGGCACTCCTGAAGCAATTGCTCCACTACTCGATAAGACAATTGAAGGGTTTGGTGAACTTTTCAGGGTGCTGTCTTTCGAGACGATCGGTACCAGCAGCCTGCAAAGCCGCTGTCTGGCAGGGCTAGCAAATGGCACCTTCGTCTTCGTGTTACCAGGATCTCTAGATGCAGTAACTACAGCCTGGGACCGACTAATCGCAGCTCAACTAGATGCCACTACCCAGCCCTGCAATCTTGTCGAGCTTCTGCCACGCTTACAGGAATCCAAAGACCGTCCCTCTGGTCAATAACCCTTACAAAGAAGGAAATCCACATAGAACAGAAAAAGAGGTCAGCCAAATAACCGCTTTTAAACAAAGCTGCAATTTGTGGTGATCTGCAATTCCATGCTGCCCTCACTGAACTGACGAAGAACTACTTTCAAATG
This sequence comes from uncultured cyanobacterium, assembly GCA_913047395.1. GTDB lineage: Bacteria > Cyanobacteriota > Cyanobacteriia > PCC-6307 > Cyanobiaceae > Prochlorococcus. The sequence continues at coordinate 15,765 of CAJWUF010000006.1, read as the reverse complement.
AAATTGGCATCACAGCCTCCGCCGGCTGAGGAGCACACGCTGCAACCTGTTCATCGACTACTGCACCAACAACCACGATCGAAGGCGCTGCCAATCCTTGGCTCTGCACCTGTTGAGCCAACTGTTGCAAGGGAGCCTTCAGACAACGCTGACCGGCGACAGTGCCCTGCTGAATAACAGCTGCGGGCGTAGCTGGATGGAGTCCACCAGCTATCAACTCTTCGACGATATAAGCAAGATTATGCAAACCCATATAAATCACCAGACTGTCGCTTGCGCTGGCAAGACCTTTCCAATTCACAGGAGGCCGCTGTTTATCGATCGTCTCGTGACCTGTCACAAAGGTGACAGAACTACCACCAGAGCGATGAGTCACCGGAATACCCACATAGGCCGGTGCAGCAATCCCAGCCGTAATCCCCGGAACCACCTCAACCGGCACCCCATTGCTATGCAGATGAGCTGCTTCCTCAGCTCCTCGACCAAATAGAAAAGGGTCACCGCCTTTTAGGCGTACTACACATTTATGGCGCTGAGCCAATTCCACAAGCAATTCATTGGTCTTGACTTGCGGAAGCCAATGACGGTCACGACGTTTGCCAACAAAGTGACATTCACAAGACTCAGATACCAAATCAAGCACTTGCTTGGGCACTAGAGCATCGTGAACCAAGGCACCACACTGACGAAGTAAACGATGGGCCTTGATGGTGAGCAAATCTGGATCACCAGGGCCTGCACCCACCAAATACACGGTGCCAGCTTGTTGGCCGATCATGGTAATGCCGTCAATAGATTGACCAAACCCAATCGAAACACCTCGATCTCAAGCAGAGATGACATCCCCCCAGCCTCGCGCAACGTCTTCGTCATCCGGTTAGGCGCCAAAGCAAAGGGGAGTGGATGATATGGCTTCGTAGCTGCGCAGACATAAGCATTCCAGTTTTCCCAGGAGAGCATGGGCACCGCCAACCGCTGCTGCAACAAATTCAAATAGCGATGAGCTACACCCTGGCGAAGGGGGTGGTGAACCAGTACCGGGCTGCCTTTGCAGCAACGCTGATGTTGCACCCACTCCTCCAATAGTGACCACCAAGCTGGCCAGGCTCCTAAAAAAGGAACCCACCTGGTGTTAACACCCTGCTGTTGAAGCCGCTGGCGAATCGCCGGCACATCCTGACGAACATGAGCACCAGGTAGCAAAAACAATGGAATTAACCACAGAGAATCTGAGCTCGGCTCAAGGCTCTGAGCAGCCGTAAGAACCTCCACTTCAACGGGGGTGCCACGACGTTTCTCAACCTGCATTGCTAGGGCACGAATGCAAGAGGGAACTACCCCGCCAGCACGACCATGAACGATTAAACGCAAAGCACGCTTAATGCCATCCTCATCTCGGTTCGGTATCAACGACCACGGATCTAGGGCAGTGATAACTGGTGTAGTCATGGCAGTTTCCCCTATCCCACTAAAACCATGGCATCCAGTCGATATCGAGCGCAGCCGCGTTCGCTCTTGCGCACTACTAGCCGAGAAGCCAGGCAACATTCCAGCAAATCGAGACGCTTCAACAGCGATTTCGAAAGAGATTTGGCGGCCATGGGCCGGGTGTGGCGAATGCTCAGGCAAGGCACAATGCGCTGGTTTGGAGAAGTAGGTCGCCAATACTGAATTAGCTCAAAAAATGCGTAAGCAGGGGCCATAAAGAAGGAAAATTGCATACCGGGATGTATCTAAATACACCAAATCCGGAGTTGCACACAAATTCTCGATTTTGTGCAATCTGATACCACTAACGGTCTCGTCTTCAAGGCTTAATAGCTCGAGCAACAGCATCCCATTCGTTCTGAAGTGCTATGGCCTCAAATGACGAAGATGAACGAGGGTGCTAATTACACTTTCAAAACATAATCAATTCTATCCACACCCTTTTAAGAACATTTTATGACTACAATTTCTCCTATAAAGCCATATATAGAAGGCAAAAAGCTAAATAAGATTGAGCAGAATAAGGCTGCCAAAGATGGCCTAGAAGTTGGCTCTGAAATCGAATCATTTGCAAAGATCGGCTGGGAGCAAGTAGACAAAACAGATCTAGAACTACGCCTTAAATGGTACGGAATGTTCTGGCGCCCCAAGACACCTGGCAAGTTCATGCTCCGGCTCAGGGTGCCAAATGGCGTCCTAAATAGCCAACAATTGAAAGTAGTGGCCTCAATCGTGGGCCGCTACGGCGATGATGGTAGTTGCGACATCACAACCCGCCAGAACCTACAACTTCGTGGTGTTCTACTCAGCGACCTCCCAGAGATCCTTAGACGTCTTAAAGAGGCAGGTCTTAACACAATTCAATCAGGTTTTGATAACCCCCGCAACGTCACAGGAAATCCACTAGCAGGAATCGATCCTCTTGAAATCGTTGATACACGGCCATACACAATTGAGTTGCAAAACTTCCTCACCAATAACGGTGCAGGCAACCATGAATTCTCCAACCTGCCCCGCAAGTGGAATACCGCAGTTGCAGGTGCCCGCGACAACTTCCTTCTCCATAACGACATCATTTTTCATCCAGTAGAGCGCGATGGAGTAATGGGTTTCGGTGTCTGGCTCGGAGGAATCCTCTCCTCCCAGATGAACGACTATGCACTGCCTCTTAACGCCTGGATAAAGCCAGATGAGATCTGTCGCATGACCGCAACCATGCTGAAGTTATGGCGTGACAACGGTGAGCGAAATAATCGCCCAAAGGGCCGCTTCCGTATGTACCTCGACAGTGTGGGCCTAGAAAACTTTCGCACCATGGTGGAGGAGAGTTTTGGGCCCCTCACCCCTGATCCAGGCTCAATCTTCAACGACAAACCAAGATCTCATTACGGCATCCACCCTCAAAAACAAGAAGGGCTCCACTACGCCGGACTGCATGTACCCGTAGGCCGGCTAAGCGCAGAAGATCTCCAAGATCTCGCTATTGCCAGCCTTAACTATGGCAGTGGCGAGGTTCGTCTCACAGAAGACCAGAACGTAATCGTGGTGGGTCTAGCCAGCACCAAGCTGGAAAGTTTCCGAGCTGATCCACTACTACAACGTTTTTCGCTCGAACCCGGTTCCTTTGCCGCAGGCACCGTCTCCTGCACCGGCAACACCTACTGCAGCTTCGCCCTCACCAATACAAAAGATCAGGCCATAAAGATGGCCCGTGAACTTGATGAGGAGCTCGAGCTACCAGAGGAACTGAAGGTCCATTGGACTGGATGTCCGAACAGCTGTGGTCAGGCCTACATGGGTGCAATCGGACTCACAGGCACCAAAAGCCGTGCACCTGAAGGAGGCAAAGGCATGGTTGAGGCCTATGACCTCAGCCTTGGCGGCACCCAAGGCCCCGATGCCCGGGTGGGGGAACTGCACCGTAAAGGCATTCCTAACAGCGAGTTGAAAAGCGTGCTGCGGGAACTACTTATCGAACGCTTCGGCGCACGACCCCGCAACGACACCAGTCAAGCCAGCGACCCTCTCTCACGCTTCATGAACTGGTTCAGCAACTTGGGCCAAAACGACAGCCCATCAAATTAAGCGGCCGTCCCTGACCACCTTTCTTTTATCTATCACCATGACATCGTCTCCCAAATCTAGTGATCTGTTCTCTCGCTTCGTCAACTGGTTAAGCACCAGCGGAAGCGAGAAGCCTGCCATAAATCGTGAAGGCGGTAGCAAGGACTTCTTCTCACGCCTGATGAATCGCATCAGCGGCTAAAACCGTCCGTCATTCCCTACAAACCTTCAACTCATCGAGAAACGCCATGGATGTAAATGCATCACAGATGGACTACGTCCTACCTAATGAACTCGTCGACGGCATGATTACCGCCGGCGGCAAAAAATCAAATGTCAGTATCAAGAATCTGCTACTACGTGGTTTCTACTCCGGAGCGATTCTTGGCCTAGCCACCTGCCTAGCTATCACCGTAGGCATTCAGTCTGGGATGCCCTTCCTTGGCTCTGTTCTCTTCCCCTTTGGTTTTGCCAGCATCGTGCTATTCGGCATGGAATTGGTAACTGGCAACTTCGCCTTATTGCCAATGGCTACCTGGGCCGGGAAAAGCACGTGGCGAGCCACATTCCGTAATTGGACCTGGGTATGGATCGGCAATTTCATCGGCTGCGCACTAGTAGCGCTCTTAATAAGCATCAGCCTCACCAGCGGCTGGTCTGTTGACCCTGTTGCTGGCGGTAAAGGCTGGCCAGCTATAGCTGCAAAAATTGCTGCAGTGAATGAGCTCAACGTAGTCACGAAGTACCAGGATCTAGGCAGCACTGGTTTCTTCCTAGCCTTCTTGCGTGGGTTAATCGCTAACTGGCTGGTATGCCTCGGCGTAACCATGGCGCTGGTGAGCAAGAGCGTGCCAGGCAAACTCCTTGCCTGTTGGCTACCGATCACCGCGTTCCAAACCATGGGAATGGAGCACATCGTGGTGAACATGTTCCTGCACACCGCTGGCCCCTTACTTGGCTCCGGCGTTTCTTTTGGTCAGGTGATCATTTGGAACTACATTCCCGTCACCCTAGGCAACATCGTTGGAGGCATGGTGTTTATCGGCATGCTGTTCTACAGCACCCATCGCACCAAGATGGGCAACGTGCTGCCTACGATTCATGATGAGAAGCTAGAGCGTGAACTAGCAGCCGAACTGGGTGCTCGCTGATCTAAAACACATTCATGAGCTGCGATGAAGCCGTTCTCTGGGAACGACTCAACAATGTGCGCAAGGCTCCTCTGGAGCCGAAATGGCTGGGGGAGGTTTACTCCCTCAGCCTTTCTGCTGATTTACGCAAAGCCCTAGCTGAACAACTCGGCTTACTGGCTGATCAAGGCTGGACAACATTAAAGGTACTGCTCAAACAACACGGAAAACAGCCAGAACTAATTCATGCAGCCGGACTCTGCCATCAACCTCAAGCTAGAGATTGGCTAATACAACAATTGGAAGATGGAAAAGAGCTAGAGCTGAAAGTGCTGCAAGCACTTACTTGCTGGGGAGCCATATTGCCAAGCTCACTTCTAAAAGCAATTTTAAGTGAGCCTTCAGAAGCCATGCGCTTAGCCGGACTGGAGTTACTGAGCTTCAAGGCATACCAACTCAACGATGACGATCTACTGAACCTCAGCGAGGAATTGCTCAACGACATACGCGAACGAGTGGTATTGGCAACCATTCATCTTCTGCAACGGCGCGATGGAGTCGCCATCAGCGACCGTATTGCCGAAGTAGTAAGACAAGGATCCAAAAATACAGCAAGAGCTGCCTTGCTAGCCCTAGGCTGCATCGGCACCCCCAGTAGTCAGTCAAACCTGACCAACCTCAGCCAAAGTCTGCCTAACGGCCCTAATCGAGATCTAGCCATTAAACAACTCACGCTGCAATACAGATCACAATCATGAACACATAATCAATTTTCGCTGGCCACTCTTACCGCATAAGTGTTATTAGCAAGAGTACTCAAAAATCTTGCCCACTGTCTTCGCCATTAAAGATCAAACCTCTCCAAGAAGAAATCTTTATGCATGTTATACGTAGATGACTTTACAGCCAAGCTATATATATTATTTCGATAGCTAGCCTATTAAATAATTGAGATACTGGCCTATAAGGCAGTTCACTAGCAAAGGCTATTCACTATCTAATCAAAACATCTAGACATGGATTTAAAATCAAATAACTACTACGAATATATCCACATAATAATCTCGAAAAAGATTCTCATAGCTTCAAGCACTAAACTAATTATATGCAAACAGTATAAGTCGCTCCTTTAAGTGATTTCTTCATTGCAACCAACCAGATCAGGCCTTTGCCAGACAGGCTCATCACAAGGATGTAGTGATCGCTACTCCAGCACAGCATGTGGCTGAAGAACTATCGGTTGAGTTCCGGCAATCAATCGTGAGTGCATGCCCCGAATTGTCAGGCCGTGAACGCTTTAAAGCGCACCTCGGCAAGGTGGGAAGTGGTGTAGAAACCAGTCAGGGCCTAAGCCGTGAAGAATCTGCTGAAGCCTTAAATCTCATCCTCACAGCTCAAGCCAGCCCTGCTCAAATAGGTGCCTTCCTAATCGCCCATCGCATTCGTCGACCAGAGCCCCAAGAGCTCACCGGCATGCTCGATACCTATAGAGCCCTTGGGCCCCAGCTGAAATCAGCCATTGGCCAGAAAAGACCCGTTTGCTTCGGGATGCCTTTCGACGGTCGCACTAGAACAGCCCCCATCTATCCACTTACAGCCTTAGTACTGCTCAGCACTGGCCAACCAATCGTCTTGCAAGGGGGCCGACGCATGCCGGTCAAATACGGCGTCACAGCAGAAGAGTTATTCAAAGCTCTGGGCCTAGAGCTCAAAGGCCTGACACTGGATCAAGTAGAAGCTGGCTTTAATAACAATGGTCTGGCACTGATCTACCAACCGGATCATTTCCCACTAGCCGAAAGCCTGATCAGTTATCGAGACGAAATCGGCAAACGACCACCATTGGCCAGTCTGGAGTTGCTCTGGACAGCTCATCAAGGAGAGCATTTGCTCGTCAGCGGCTTTGTACACCCCCCCACTGAAAACCGAGCCTGGAAAGCACTTGAGCTAGCAGGTGAAAAGAGTCTCATAACTGTTAAAGGGCTGGAAGGGAGTACAGACCTGCCAATCAGTCGCGCCTGCGTGATGAGCTGGGTTCAAGCAGGTCAGCCTGAACGACTGGTACTCCACCCTCGAGATCATGGCTGCTTTGATCAAGACATTGAATGGAACAACATTGAACAGTGGAGTAAACAGGCCCTAGAAGCCCTGAATAATCGTGGACCATTAAGTCAGCCCCTGCGCTGGAATGCTGGAACATACCTTTGGCTCTCTGGCCAGGCAGACAACCTCGCGGATGGTATTCATCAGGCTGATGCATGCCTCAAATCAGGTGCCGCCAAGACCAAGCTTGATCAATTGATTATCTGGAGATCGAACGTTGGTTAGGCCTTAACTGCAACTTTTTCTCCATGCGATAGCGATCAAAATTCACACCTCCAATCTGAATAACTTCCTGCCCTTTAACAGTCCAACCACATTTCAACAGCAAGGGATGGCTATACAAACTGGCTTCCGCAACCAAGACTTCATACCCTTCATGCAGGGCTTCTGATTCCACCTTTAAAAGCAATGCAGTGGCATGGCCACAACGAACAGACCTACCCCGGCAATAAAGTAATGCCAGGCGATCAGCGGGATAGCGAAGCGCAAATGCCTCAACCTCATCGTTCTCAATACTCAACCACCCGCTTCCTTCTAACAGCGGCCTGTCAAGAACACCTGGCAACCAAGCCAGAGCTGCCCAAGCACTGATCTGAACAGGGGAATAAAGGCCTACTCCTTGAGATTCAATCGCATCGGCATAAATCTCCCTGACAACAAAATGATCAGCTTGTGTAAGAGGTCTTAAGCGGCGACAAGTCACAAGAGCCTGCGAAGTATTCAATAGCGTCAAGTCCCTATGGGATCGTGACAGTAAGCCTGAATAGTTTCCAATTGCGCCGACCACAGATTCCCATCTTTCTCTGTGCCTTCGTCACGCTGTTGAACGATCGCCTGGGTGAAACCGTCTTACTACCATTACTTCCATACCTCCCAGGACGCTTCACAGACAGCGGCACCATCCTTGGGCTACTCGGAGGTACTTATGCATTGGCTCAATTCGCCGTGGTTCCCCTGATTGGCGCTCTAAGTGATCGCTTCGGCCGCAAACCAGTTTTAACAGCTTGTGTTGCCGGCTCAGTAATAGGACTCGGCTTATTCGCTATCACAGTATGGATTGATTGGAACATACTGCCAGCCGCTTGGCTCGGCATTGTTCCCCTGGTCCTGCTCTTCTCAGCACGAATCATCGATGGCTTTAGCGGTGGCACAGCAAGTAGCGCCACCGCGGTGCTTGCCGACATCTCAACACCTGAGAGCCGAGCAAAGGCATTCGGTCTTATTGGCGTTGCCTTCGGCCTCGGATTCATATTGGGCCCTTTTATCGGTGGCCGCTTAGCAGAGATCAATATCGCTCTGCCTGGTTTAGCCGCCACAGCCTTTGCAGTCTTCAACTTGCTCCTTGTGATCTATATCCTTCCCGAAACACACCCGCCAGCAGCTCGCAATTCTCTACCAAGCAAAAGCAAACTCAACCCCATCACCCAGATAGCACAGATCTTTGCCAATCAACTAGTACGCCGCCTTTGTCTGGCCTTCTTCCTGTTCTTCATGGCATTCAACGGTTTCACCAATGTGCTGGTGCTTTACCTAAAGCAAACCTTTTCATGGACGGTCAGTTTGGCAAGCCTGACCTTTGCAGTTGTAGGCCTGATCGCAATGGTGGTTCAAGGGCTGCTAATCGGACCACTGGTCAAATCCTTCGGCGAATGGCGGCTCACCATTGCTGGCATTGGCTTCGTCATTGCAGGCTGTCTGCTTTTGCCCCTGGCTAATCAGCAAAATTCGATTTCTGTTGTATTCACTGCCGTATCGGTACTAGCGATTGGCACAGGTCTAGTAGTTCCATGCTTGAGAGCCCTCGTATCCAGACGCCTCAACAACTCTGGCCAAGGGGCAGTACTCGGTAGCCTTCAAAGCCTGCAGAGTCTAGGTACCTTCCTTGGAGCAGCGGTCGCAGGTTTCGCCTACGACCAAATAGGCCCTCGCAGTCCGTTCTGGCTGGCCAGCCTCGTACTAGCGGGAGTTATTGCCCTTGTCGCAGGAGGCCTACCTGGAAGCAGCGGGCAGACAAGATTCCAAGAATCATGATTGCTAATTTGCATAAAAAGAGAATCAACAACGTGGCATTCAATGGCTAATCCAGCAGCAGCTCCAGAGCCCTATATCAACCGAGAGCTCAGCTGGATAGCTTTCAACAAAAGGGTCCTTGCCCAGGCATTAGATACGCGCACCGCGCTGCTGGAGCAGGCAAAGTTCAATGCCATCTTCAGCAACAACCTCGACGAATTCTTCATGGTTCGCGTGGCCTCCCTCAAGTCGCAAGTGGAAGCCGGTATTAGCAAAACCAGCGAAGACGGCCTAACGCCGCTTCAACAGCTACTCACGATCCGAGATCACCTCGATCCTTTAATCGAGCAACAACAAAATCACTACCGCAAACACCTCAAAAAACAGCTAAACGATCAAGGTGTTCATCTACTCGACTATCAACAACTAAAACAACAACAACGCATCTGGATCGACAACTACTTCCAGACGGCAATTTTCCCGGTGCTGACACCGCTGGCTGTGGATCAGGCACATCCCTTCCCTTTTGTTAGCAATCTCAGTCTCAACGTGGCTGCCCTGATCCTTGATCCAGAAACAGGCCAGCAGCAATTCGCTCGAGTGAAGGTTCCTCAAAAAACGATGCCTCGTTTCGTAGAGATACCTCCTGATCTCAGTGGCATAGAGCCAGAACCAATTCTTTCAGCAGTTCCACTAGAGCAGGTAGTGGCCTTCAACCTCAAACTGCTCTTCCCAGGAATGAAAGTTGAAGAGCACTACTTCTTCCGTGTCACCCGCGATGCAGACCTTGAGCTAAGAGACCTAGAAGCAGACGATCTTATGAGTGCAATTGAGCAGGGCCTTCACAAAAGGCGAATGGGTGGGGAAGTAGTGCGACTAGAAGTCACAAACGAAATGCCTCAAAGAGTAGTAGAGATGTTGATTGAAGGTATGGATGTTGAAGAGAAAGATCTATACCGCATCAGTGGCCTATTGGGACTAGATGATCTATTCGAGCTGATGCGTCTACCCCTACAGCAAATTAAAGACGAACCCCACATTGGGCAAACCTCAAAAGTGCTCGCCCGCAGTCAACGAGGAATGCTGGAAGACGAATCAATCAAAGAAGAGGAATTCGAAAATATTTTCTCAGTTATCCGTCGCAAAGATATTCTCCTGCACCACCCTTATGACCTATTTGCGACCTCCGTAGAAGAGTTCATCAACCAAGCTGCAGACGATCCCCTAGTGATGGGAATCAAAATGACGCTCTATCGGACATCCAAGGATTCGCCAATCATTGCAGCCCTTATCCGTGCCGCCGAAAACGGCAAACAAGTTATGGCTTTAGTTGAACTCAAGGCCCGTTTCGATGAAGGCAATAATATTCAGTGGGCAAAACATCTAGAACAATCAGGAGTGCACGTTGTTTATGGCGTTCTAGGACTTAAAACCCACACTAAAACAGTGCTGGTAGTGCGTAAAGAAAAGGCAAGACTACGCAGCTACGTACACATCGGTACAGGTAACTACAACTCAAAAACATCAAGGCTTTACACCGATATTGGCCTGCTCTCTGCACGACCAGAACTAGGACAAGATCTAGTGGAGTTATTCAACTATCTGACTGGCTTTTCAAAGCAACAGAACTTTCGTCGATTGCTGGTTGCACCTGTAACCCTGCGCAAGGGGATGGAATCCCTGATCATCCGTGAAATAGAACACGCCCGCGCAGGTCGAAAAGGACATATTCGCGCAAAGATGAATGCTCTGGTGGATCCAGCCATCATCTCCCTGCTCTACGAAGCTTCCCAGGTAGGTGTTCGCATCGAACTGATCATCCGCGGTATGTGTTGTCTCTATCCTGGGCGAAAAGGACTCAGCGAAAACATTAGTGTTATCAGCATCGTCGGCCGCTTCCTAGAACACTCCCGTATCTTCTGGTTTGCCAATGACGAAAACCCAGAGGTCTATATAGGTAGTGCTGACTGGATGCCACGCAACCTAGATCGACGGGTGGAAGCCATTACTCCAATTGAAGAGCCGGAACAAAAGGAACGCCTAGGAAGGCTTTTGAACCTCTATCTAAGCGACAATCGCGAAGCATGGGAAATGCAAAGTGATGGCAATTTTTTACAGCGCCAACCCAAAAGTGAAGAACGTTGTGCACAGCAACAGCTGATCAACCTTTGGCGCCAAGGCATGCCGACAGGGTAAAAGTCCAACTACCACGGGACTATGGCTGCTACTACAAGCTCATCACTACATAAATAAAGAAAAACCGCATGTAAAAACAGTGTTTTTACCTAGAAGCAATAAATCAACTAATTACTCCCTGGACTACCGAAAGACTTTCGAATCAAGCGAGTTTCTAAGCTCAATGAGTGCTAAATTCCGCGCAAATCTAATTTAGGAGGCCAGGGTGATGGGGATCCCTCTGGAATCTGCGAAGGATGCTTCTCGCACACCTTCGTCAGAAGTTGCATTGCCGTCCACTTCTAAACAGCGCGCAGAGAAAGCGAATAAAAGCACTCGGGCCGGGCAATCATCCCGTAGCCAACGCCAAGGTGGTCGCTTAGCCACTGATGCGATCGGGTTTTACCTGAGCAGCATCGGACGCATCCCTTTGCTCACTGCCGCTGAGGAAATTGAACTTGCCCACCACGTGCAAGCCATGAAGGAATTGCTGGAATTACCAGCAGAAGAGCACACTTCACGGCAACGCCATAAAGTCCGCATGGGCAAACGCGCCCGTGACCGCATGATGGCCGCAAACCTCCGTCTGGTAGTTAGCGTTGCTAAAAAATATCAAAACCAAGGACTGGAACTTCTCGACTTAGTGCAAGAAGGAGCCATTGGCCTTGAACGTGCTGTCGACAAGTTCGATCCAGCGATGGGTTACAAATTTTCCACCTACGCCTATTGGTGGATTCGTCAAGGAATGACCAGGGCAATCGACAACAGTGCTCGCACGATCCGCCTTCCCATTCATATCAGTGAAAAACTCTCCAAGATGCGGCGCATCTCAAGAGAACTATCCCATCGCTTCGGACGTCAACCCAATCGATTGGAACTGGCTCATGCCATGGGAATTGAGCCCCAAGACCTTGAAGACTTAATCGCTCAAAGTGCCCCTTGCGCGTCACTCGATGCCCACGCCCGCGGAGAAGAAGATCGCAGCACACTAGGTGAACTAATCCCAGACCCCAATGGGGCCGAACCAATGGAAGGCCTAGATCGCAGCATCCAAAAGGAACACCTAGGGGGGTGGCTATCTCAACTCAATGAACGTGAGCAAAAGATCTTGCGATTGCGATTCGGTCTTGATGGTGAAGAACCACTCACCCTTGCCGAAATCGGTAGACAAATCAGCGTCTCACGCGAACGCGTGCGTCAGCTAGAAGCAAAAGCCATTCTCAAACTAAGAATGATGACCAACCACCAACAAGCAGCCTGAGACAAGGCTTGGAATACATCAACTCTCTGGTCGTCATTGTCGGCTGGATAGCTTTAGTAATTGCAATTGCTGTGATTTGCAGAATTCGCTGGCCTAACCAGCGAGAGCTAAGTCGCAAAATAGTTCACATCGGCACTGGCCCAGTAATCCCTTTGGCCTGGTGGCTTGGAATCCCAGCAGATTGGGCAATTCCAGTGGCAATCTTGATTACTTTTTTGATCCTAATTAACCATCGTTGGCGCTTGCTACCAGCGGTTGAAGACGTAAATCGTCGTAGCTACGGCACAGTGGCCTACGGACTAGCGATCACCCTGTTACTTGTTGTGTTCTGGCCAGAAAACGCAGTAGCAGTGTGCGCGGGAGTACTTGTAATGGCTTTCGGTGATGGTTTTGCAGGCCTTATCGGTCGCAAGCTGAACTCTGCCAACTGGATGATATGGGGTCAACGCAAATCATTTGCAGGCACACTAACAATGGCAGTGACAACTCTCATTCTGCTATTCACTCTGAATCTGATAGTTGATGCTTCTTTCCATCCACTACGTATTTTCGCCGTTACTGGCCTTGCCGTTGGGCTAGAGCAACTAAGTTGCTGGGGTATCGACAACCTCACAGTGCCAATGGGAGTTGCATTCACCTGGTCATGGATGACTGGTGCCTAAAAAAATGGCTCAAGTTATTGGCGTAAGTGTCACCGAGGCCACAGCCGCGGCCAGATCCTCCAAAAGATTTGATGTTGTCCTTATATCGATACAAGCATCGGTAATGCTTTGGCCATAAACAAGAGTTGAAAGGTCTTCAGATAATTTCTGATTGCCCTCAACAAGATGACTTTCCAACATCACTCCCATGACGTGGGTGGATCCTTCACTCACTTGAGTGGCGACAGCCTGCAACACCTCCGACTGTCGCCGAAAGTCCTTACTGGAATTGGCATGACTGCAATCCACCATCAAACGATCAACTAAACCATCCTTAACTAGTTCTTTTGCAACCCCCTGCACAGCTTCAAGCTGATAATTGGTGCCGGCATTACCTCCACGCAACACAAGATGGCCATCAGGATTGCCAGTAGTACTAACAATCGAAGCCTGACCCTCGCTATTGATGCCTAGAAAATGATGCGGTCTTGAAGCTGCCTGCATCGCATGGATAGCAATCTTGGCACTGCCATCAGTACCGTTTTTGTAACCAACCGGCATCGACAAACCAGAAGCCATCTCACGATGGGTCTGACTCTCAGTAGTTCTTGCACCTATTGCCGTCCAACTGATCAAATCAGCAATGTACTGAGGAACAACCGGATCCAATAATTCAGTAGCAGTTGGCATACCTTCACGAGCAAGGTCCAGCAACAACGATCGAGCACGCCGCAAACCGGTGTTGATGTCATATGAACCATCGAGATGAGGGTCATTAATCAACCCTTTCCAACCAACGGTGGTACGAGGTTTTTCGAAATAGACCCGCATCACCACCTCCAATTGGGCAGCAAATCGTTGCCGCAACGGTTGCAACTGATGGGCATAGTCCCTTGCAGAAGCAACGTCATGCACTGAACAGGGACCTACGATCACCAACAATCGTGGGTCCTCACCACGCAGGATTGCCTTGATGCGCCTGCGAGTGCCCGCAACAGTATTAAGTGCCGATGCATCGAGCGGCAGTTCCTGATGAAGCAAAAGGGGTGACACCAAAGGCCTGGTATCCACCACATGCAAGTCGGAGGTGGTGGTCATTTTGCCAAAATTCATCACGACACAGGCTAGGGAATCAACAAGGTGAGAGCACCAGGTACTGACATTTCAATATCGATCTCTTTACCGCCAAGATCGGCAACAAAGAACAATAGAGAGAACATCACCGCTGCCGAGGGATCATCCGCATGCTGAGTGCTTATCGCCAGCTCGCTGCCGAACGAGAGGCCCAGGGAATCCCCCCCCTTCCCCTCACTGCCGAGCAAACCCAAGCCCTCACCTTGCTATTGCAGAACCCACCAGCAGGGGAAGGCTCTGAATTGCTGCACCTACTGCGTGAGCGAATCCCACCAGGAGTAGATGAAGCCGCCTACGTGAAAGCAACCTGGCTCAACTCTGTGGCCCATGGAACTGCCATTAGCCCACTAATTACCCCCCTAGATGCCACACAATTACTTGGCACCATGGTGGGCGGGTACAACGTTGCTGCTCTAATCGAGCTGCTTCAACACAAGAACGAGGTTCTAGCTGACTGCGCCGCCTCAGGTCTAAGTCGCACCCTGCTCGTCTACGACGCTGTCAATGACGTTATCGAGCTAGCAAAAACCAATCGCTTCGCTAAGCAAGTCATAGACGGCTGGGCTACTGCCGAATGGTTTACCTCTAAAGCCACCCTGAGCAAAGAGATCACCGTCACCGTATTCAAAGTGGAAGGTGAAACCAATACCGATGACCTATCACCCGCCACCCATGCCACCACCAGACCGGACATCCCACTGCATGCATTGGCCATGCTGGAGACACGCGATCCAAATGGCCTAGCCACGATCGCCCAACTAAAGCTCAAAGGCCATCCGGTCGCCTTCGTGGGCGATGTAGTTGGTACCGGCAGCTCACGCAAATCGGCGATCAATTCTGTGCTGTGGCATACCGGAGCAGATATCCCCTACATACCAAACAAACGAGCCGGCGGCGTAATCCTTGGCGGCAAGATCGCCCCGATCTTCTTCAACACAGCGGAAGACTCGGGCGCTCTGCCGATTGAATGTGATGTAAGTGATCTACAAACCGGTGATGTAATCACAATTCGTCCTCATGCCGGCACCATCGAACGGGCCATTGGCGAAGCTAACGCTGGCGAAATAATGGCGCACTTCGTGCTCAAACCAATCACCATCAACGACGAAGTACGCGCGGGTGGCCGTATCCCATTGATGATTGGCCGAGCCCTTACCGACAAGGTGCGATCAAAGCTTGGACTATCAGCATCGGATCTGTTCATCCGACCAGGCACACCTACCGACACTGGCAAGGGCTATAGCCAAGCCCAAAAAATTGTTGGACATGCCTGTGGTCTCGAAGGAGTACGACCTGGGACCAATTGCGAACCGATCATGACCACTGTGGGCAGCCAAGACACAACTGGGCCGATGACTAGAGATGAGATGAAGGAACTGGCTTGCCTTGGCTTCTCTGCCGATCTCGTCATGCAGAGCTTCTGCCATACAGCCGCTTACCCCAAACCTGTCGACCTCAAAACACAAAAGGACCTACCCGATTTCTTTTCACAACGCGGTGGCGTGGCGCTTCGTCCAGGCGATGGGATCATCCACAGCTGGCTCAATCGCATGCTGTTGCCAGACACGGTTGGAACAGGTGGCGACAGCCATACCCGCTTCCCGCTAGGCGTCTCCTTCCCCGCCGGTTCAGGCCTCGTGGCCTTTGCTGCCGCCATTGGCGCGATGCCCCTCGATATGCCGGAATCTGTATTAGTGCGTTTCCATGGCTCACTACAGCCCGGCATAACACTCCGCGATGTAGTGAATGCAATCCCCTG
>CAJWUF010000005.1 GCA_913047395.1 uncultured cyanobacterium | reverse complement strand
CAATCCTTGGCCTTGCTTCACGCGGAGTTCTCTGAACATCAAATATGGGCTGGCGCATTCATCGCCAGCCCATCAAATAAGGCAAAAACCGAAGTCCATAACGCTCAAAGCGATAGTCGAACAGTAAACGGCTTAGATCTTCAGCGTTTGCACTCGTCGAAAGAGCATTTATCAAGCTTCCCAGGCGTCGATCACTCTTTTGATCGCACAAACCCCACCAGGTTCTTTTCGCTAAGCGACCTGAAAGATTCCAGCGCCATCCAAGCCGGTGACGAAGCTGCCTTTCAAACTGCAGCAATGGGTTAATTTTCCTGCTTTGACTGGCATTAGAGGGCTGACAACAAGCCTCCACCAACAAAGGTGCAAGAACATCTGCACTGACAAGGGCATGTCGAATTCCCTCACCGCCAAGCAAATTAGCTGTGCTTACGGCATCGCCAACACCAATAACCCGACCGATAACGTGCGCTTCTCTACGCAGAATGCTGCTGCGCACAACGCCGCCGTGTCGATCAAGAACAGGTAGACAATCGAGCTGAGTCTTAAGCAAAAGCCGATTCAACAAACTGCTCAATGGTTCAAGGTGATCCGTTAATGGAGGTGGCAAGCGGCAAATCCCAACCTTCAATTGATCTCCGGCCATGGGGAAAATCCATCCATATCCATATGGAATCCACTGAGATCCAAGAAAAAAGCTGACTCGATCACGCCAATAAGTTGAGCTGTTTTGATCACCCTGCAGGATCCACTCAACGCCAAGACCATCAAGAAAAAGATCTGCATTGAAAGGCTTTGATGGTGCAGAAGAACCCAACAAAACGCGACTATGGCCTGTGGCATCAACAACCCAGCGAACTCTCCTTGTCTGATGCAATCCATTAGGCCCAACCAATTCAACGTCTGCCCATTCATGGGAAGAAAGAACAGACTTGACGCGCCAACCACTTAAAAACTCGACTCCGACCTCAAGCGCTTTTTGCCATAACTGTTGTCTTAATGAGCCGAAATTCAGTATCACGCCAAGGTCACGCTGGCTCCACCATTGGTATTTAATTCCGTCAGGGTCGAATAATTGCCAGCCTTTCCAACGGACTGAAATTGAATCATCAGGAATAGACAAATCAGCAAGTGCCTGGATTGGGACAACAGCACTAGAAAAAGCATCTGTCTGAGGATCTATAAGGCGCTCTACAAGAATTACCGAGATGCCCTGAATAGCTAGTTGTTGCGCAAGACGGGCTCCTGCGGGGCCTGCCCCAGCAACCAGAACAGTCAATAAATAAAGTTCAAGTAGAAAGTGCCTCTGGGGCTGGTTGCCCTATCAAGGATGCCTTCGAGTTCCAGTCGAAACGTTCTCTAATACGTTCGGCCATCAATTCTGGCGTAAGACCAAGAGCTTGCTGACTTTGCAAAGGACTGGCATGGTCAACCAGCTGATCTGGAATTCCAATCCTGAATGTAGGCACCTGTACATCATGATCGCTGAGTGACTCAACCACAGCGGCACCAAATCCGGCCGAAAGAGCACCTTCCTCCATCGTGACAACACGACCGATGCGGCGAGCTAATGGATGGATTAAGGCCTGATCCAATGGCCGGAGGAAACGAGCATTAATCACCGTTACCTTTATGCCAGCCTCTTTCAATAACTGGGCTGTAATCATTGCAGCTGGGACCATGAGTCCATAGGCAACGATTAAGAGATCATCACCTTCACAAAGCACTTCTCCTCTGCCAATCGGCAAAGGCTTCCAACCCTCTTCAAGCAGAGCTACACCTTCACCAGATCCCCTTGGAATGCGTAGTGCAGTTGGACCTTGATGTTGGAGGCACGTAACCATCATGCGCTGTAGTTCAGCCTCATCCTTCGGCGCCATGACTGTGAAATTGGGAATGGCGCGGAAATAACTGATGTCGTACTGACCCTGATGGGTCGGTCCATCAGCGCCAACAATGCCTGCGCGATCCATCACAAAGGTCACTGGAAGATTCTGAATCCCCACGTCATGGATTAACTGGTCGAAGGCACGCTGCAGGAATGTGCTGTAGATAGCCACCACAGGCTTGAGACCCTCGCAAGCCATCCCAGCAGCAAGGGTTACCGCATGCTGTTCAGCGATACCTACATCGATGTATTGCTCAGGAACAGCCTTTTGTAGGAGGTCAAGGCCGGTACCTGTGGCCATCGCGGCTGTGATACCCACCACAGTGCTGTCTTGTTCGCAGAGTTTGATAAGCGTTTGGCCAAACACCTTGCTGTAGCTAGGTGGCTTTGATGTTTTTGAAGGAAGAGCTTTGCCAGTACTCAAATCGAAAGCTGACTGAGCGTGATAGCCAACTTGATCTGCCTCTGCATAGGGATATCCCTTGCCTTTGGTTGTGACTACATGAACAAGCACCGGTCCGCCTACCCGGTGAGCCGTCTGGAAGGTACGCACCATGCGAGGTATGTCATGACCATCAATAGGTCCCATGTAGGTGAAGCCGAGTTCCTCAAAAACAGCCCCTACTTTTGGCACAGACAGACGGCGCATGCTGCCTTTGAGAAGGTCAAGCTCCGCCGGCAGCTCTCCTCCCATAAAAGGAAGACTCTTAACTCTCTCCTCAACGCTGTCAGATATGAACTGCAGTGGTGGGCTGTGCCGCATGCGATTCAAGTGGGTCGAGAGCGCTCCCACTGGAGGAGAAATAGACATGTCGTTGTCGTTGAGGACAACCAAAAAAGGCGTATTAGGCATATGACCCGCATGGTTAATTGCTTCAAGGGCCATGCCACCAGTGAGCGCTCCATCTCCTATGACTGCAACGCACTTGAACGATTCACCGCGTCGCTCACGAGCAACAGCCATGCCAAGTGCTGCTGATATCGAGGTGCTTGCATGTCCAGCACCAAAATGATCGAATGGGCTCTCGCTGCGCTTGAGATAACCGGCAACGCCGCCCTTCTGACGCAGGGTATGGAAATCTTTGTATCGACCAGTTATCAACTTATGGGGATAAGCCTGATGGCCGACATCCCATACAACTCGATCTTTATCTAAATCAAGCGTTTGGTAGAGGGCGAGCGTGAGTTCAACGACACCTAACCCTGGTCCCAAATGGCCACCACTGGTGGACACAACCTCAAGATGGCGTTCACGAATCTGACGTGCCACATCCTCAAGCTCTATGTCGCTCAAGCCATGAAGCTGATTCGGATGGGTTAACTCACTCAGACGCATTCGCGCACCAGTCCCATTCCAATGTTTGCAATCTAAGTGCTCTCAGCTATAGATCGGCGTGAGCAGCCCTGGCAAGTACAAACAGTTGTTGGATCAAGATGTTGCGAAACTGATGTTATGGACAATTATCTGCAAAGGATTCTGAGAGCACGCGTCTACGACGTGGCCCAGGAAACCCCCTTGGAACTAGCAAAAAATCTGAGTCGCAGGCTGAACAACCAAATCTGGTTAAAACGTGAGGACCTCCAGCCAGTCTTCTCTTTCAAGCTTCGTGGTGCTTATAACCGTATGTCGCAACTGAGCAAGGAGGAGTTGCATCGTGGAGTGATTGCCTCAAGTGCTGGCAACCATGCCCAGGGCGTGGCTCTAAGTGCATCTCATCTCAATTGCAGAGCTGTGATCGTGATGCCGATCACTACCCCCGAAATGAAAATAAGGGCAGTACGCGCCCTTGGTGCTGACGTATTGCTTCATGGAGAGACCTACGACGAGGCCTATCAAGAAGCACATCATCGAAGTGTCAGTGAAGGGCTCACCTTTATTCATCCTTTTGATGACCCAGAGGTAATTGCTGGACAAGGCACCATTGCTCTGGAAATTCTTCGCCAAAGCAAACAGCCACCTGATGCGATCTATGTAGCCGTTGGCGGTGGTGGATTGATCGGCGGAATAGCCAGCTATGTAAAGAGCCTATGGCCAAAAGTTGAAGTCATCGGTGTTGAACCCCATGACGCGGCAGCAATGACGCTCTCACTTGAAGCTGGAAAACGCATTGAATTGTCAAAAGTTGGTCTTTTCGCCGATGGCGTTGCTGTTCGTCAGGTTGGTGAACACCCCTTCTTAATAGCTCAGAAGCACGTGGACGCGATGGTGACAGTAAGCACTGATGAAATCTGCGCAGCAATCAAGGATGTATTTGAAGACACGCGTTCAATACTTGAACCAGCTGGTGCTCTAGCGATTGCTGGCATGAAGGCAGATATCGCCAAACGTGAACTACATAACTGCAGCTTGGTTGCTGTGGCCTGTGGCGCAAATATGAATTTTGACAGGCTCCGATTTGTCGCAGAGCGAGCCGAACTTGGTGAAGAACGGGAAGCAATGCTCGCTGTGGAGATCCCTGAGCAAGCTGGGAGCCTGCGAAAACTCTGCGAGGCACTAGGAAACAGAAGCCTGACAGAATTCAGTTATCGAATGGCAGAAGGGTATAGGGCTCATATCTTCATGGGAGTGCAAGTTGAGGACTTTGATGATCGAACCGAGCTCCTAAAACGACTGGATTCATCAGGCTTCCCCTGCATTGATCTAAGCGACGACGAACTGGCCAAGATGCACCTTCGTCACATGGTTGGCGGAAGACTGCCTGCTTCTGCCAAAGACCTCTGTCGAAATGGATGTAGAGAACTTCTCTATCGATTTGAGTTCCCTGAAAGGCCAGGTGCCCTAATGACCTTTGTAAATACCCTTAATCCTGAATGGAGCATCAGCATCTTTCACTACCGCAATCACGGTGCAGATGTTGGCAAGATTGTTGTTGGTGTTCTTGTACAAGAAAGCGAAATGGTTAATTGGAAGCGCTTTCTTGATGACCTGGGCTACCCAAGCTGGGAAGAGACAGGCAACCCCGCTTACGACTTGTTCCTAGGTGCGCAGGCCGTTTGATCGCGGTAACTTGGCGTATCCAATAACAGGGCCTGCCATGGCCACCGATTCACCAATTCAAGAAAGGGGTGAGGTCGCAATCATCTCCTTACCAGCACGACTGGAAGCCATTCTCTATTTAAAAGGGCGGCCTGTCTCCATTAAAGAAATGGCTGAGCTTGCCCAGGAAACCGAAGAGCATATTGAACAAGCCTTAATGGCTTTGATGGCAGGCTATGCACAAAGAGATACAGCCCTAGAAATTCAAGAAAATAAAGGCCGCTATAGCCTTCAGTTATGTACAGGCCTTGGCGAGCTCGTACACAACCTATTGCCTGTTGATCTCTCCATAGCAACGCTTAGAACCCTTGCAACCATTGCTCTAAAGAAAAGGATCCTTCAATCGGAACTGGTTGATCTACGCGGATCAGGCGCCTACGACCACATCAAAGAACTTATTGCTCAAAACTTTATCGAACGCAAACGTCAGAGCGAAGGGAGGTCCTACTGGCTCACCCTCTCTGAAAAGTTCCATCGCACCTTTTCTGTACTTCCTGATCTGAGCCCAGCCGAACCCTCTCAGGTTGCATAGAGTTATCTAGAAGATTAATTTGACTTCATGGACCCGTTGGTAATCCTGTCCGAGATAACAAATGTGCTTGCTAGCACACTTTCTATTTATTCATTCGTACTGATCGTTCGCATACTGCTGAGCTGGTTCCCAAATCTTGACTGGTCAAATCCAATACTGAGCAGCATCAGCTCAATCACTGACCCATACCTCAATATCTTCCGAGGTTTAATTCCTCCTCTTGGAGGCATAGATCTCTCTGCGATCCTGGCAATATTAGCCCTTCAATTCATGCAGGGATTGCTTGTCAACGTTTCTGGAGTGGCCTTCAATAATGGAACGAGCTTTTACAGCTGACCCAATGGTTTATCCATTGACAGCAACTCACCATTTGATCCCCACAATGCACCTGGATCGATTGCCTGCTCTAGCGGTAACAACTCGTCTTCCTCTCCAGCACGAGTACGAACAGGAGCGTTGAAGCCTTTTGCCTTGGCACCTTTGACTTGTAAGGGCCCTGGCGTTCCAAGAGGAATCGCTAAGCGCACTGCAAAAAAACTTTTTCCAGGCTGTACATCACCAATAGATCCAACGCGAGCACGATTTGGCAGCACGGGTTCCCCACTCGGATCAAGGATCTGAGCAAACACATCACTATCAATCACTGCTGACTTACCGGAATTTGTCACCTCACCGGAGAGCACATAGCAACTAGAGCCGACAGGTCTAGCCAAACTTGGCTGGGCCCCAGGATCCGATGGTCTACAAGCATCAATACTTAGCTGATCCAAGCTGAGGTTTGCAGCTAATGCCTGATCACAAAGAACAAGGCTGAAAACCAGTAACAACGTTGTTAAAACGGCCTTCATGAAGGTGCCATTGAAAAAAATCATGGTCATCGATCGTCACCACTGCCTGCAATCTGATCACGGGCTGCCCTACTGGCTAGTTTATCGAGATTGGCTTGTGCGACGTCTTCAAGCTCAAAGCCCAACTCACTAGCTAGCTGGGCCAAATACCAGAGGACATCACCTAATTCGAGCTTGATAGCTTCACGCGTATCTAGGTCAAAAACACCAGCTCGATCGCGAAGGACCTTCTTAACCTTGTCGGCCACTTCTCCTGTCTCCCCAGCAAGACCAAGAGTTGGATAGATCGGATTCTGACCAACGTCTGGGTAGCGTGCAGTAGCTCGAGCACCAAGCTGGTATTGATTAATGTCCATAGCAAATCCAATCACAATGCTGTTAAAAACAGCTTATTGACGCCTGGATGGTAGTTTCCGCGATGTTTCAGGTCCCGTTGATGGCCCAGATTGATCTGACCCGACGGACAAAAATCGTTGCCACTATTGGTCCGGCAACTGAAAGCCCTGAACGAATCAGGGATCTTGTTGTCGCTGGTGCAACAACCTTCAGACTGAATTTTTCACATGGTGACCACAGCGAACACGCCAAGCGCATCTCCACCATTAGGCAGGTATCTGAAGAATTAGGAATGCATATCGGCATTCTGCAAGACCTACAAGGTCCCAAGATTCGCCTCGGTCGCTTTAACAAGGGCCCAATCACGCTGAGCAATGGCGATCCATTCGCACTGACATCTAAAAATGTGCAATGCGATCAGGCAGTAGCAACGGTCACTTACGAGAAGCTCGCCAATGAAGTCACAAGCGGCAGTCGAATCCTGCTTGATGACGGTCGGGTTGAGATGAAGGTTGAACGGGTTGATATTGCAGAACAAACCTTGCATTGCAGTGTCACGGTTGGGGGTGTGCTCTCGAATAACAAGGGAGTGAACTTCCCTGATGTTCAGCTATCGGTTCGTGCCCTCACAGACAAAGATCGCCAAGATCTCGACTTCGGGCTCCAACAAGGCGTGGATTGGGTGGCTCTGAGCTTTGTACGGAACCCTTCAGATATGCAGGAAATCCGCGAACTCATCCGCAAACATGGCCACAACACGCCAGTAATCGCAAAGATAGAAAAATTTGAGGCGATTGATCAAATCGACGCGATCCTTCCTCTCTGTGATGGAGTCATGGTTGCCAGGGGTGACTTAGGCGTTGAAATGCCTGCTGAGGAAGTTCCTTTACTGCAAAAAGATCTCATCCGCAAAGCAAACAGCCTTGGGATTCCGATCATCACAGCAACCCAAATGCTCGACTCGATGGCCTCAAGCCCTAGACCAACACGAGCCGAAGTAAGTGATGTAGCAAATGCAATCCTTGACGGTACTGATGCGGTGATGCTCTCCAACGAAACCGCAGTAGGTGACTACCCCGTAGAAGCGGTGCAAACCATGGCCACCATTGCCAGACGCATTGAAAGGGACTATCCCCAGCGTCCAACCGATAGTCATCTTGCAAGCACCATTCCTAACGCCATCAGTGCAGCAGTGAGCAGTATTGCTACGCAGCTCACTGCTGCTGCAATCGTGCCGTTAACCAAAAGTGGTGCAACCGCCCACAACGTCAGCAAATTCCGACCTGCAACACCGATTCTCGCGGTAACTAGTGAGTTGGACGTCGCTCGAAAACTGCAATTGGTATGGGGTGTAACTCCACTACTGATCCCAACCCAGAAGAGCACCACCGGAACCTTCAGCACAGCCATGGCTGTTGCTCAAGAGATGGATCTGCTTAAAGAGGGAGATCTTGTAATTCAAACCGCAGGGACATTGGCTGGTGTTAGCGGATCAACTGACCTGGTGAAGGTAGGAATTGTTAGTGCAGTAATTGGTCACGGTGTCGGGATCGGCAATGGATCCGTCAGAGGCAAAATCAGAATTGCCTTATGCCCAAGCGACTCGGCTCGCATTGAGCCAGGGGAAATACTTGTAGTGCGAGAAACAAGTGATGATTTTCTCGATGCCATCAAAGAAGCTGCAGGAGTGATTGCAGAACAAGAGGGTGAAGACTGCCATGCAGCTGTGGTCTCAAAACAGCACGGCATTCCAGTCATCACAGGTGTAACCCATGCCACTAGAGACCTCCGTGAAGGTGAAATGGTGACGATGCAGCTACGGGAGGGCACTATCCATCGCGGTGACAGCGAGAACATGTCCGCAAAGCTCGACTCAATGCTCTAAGGGCTTATGGCAAGAAAGTTGCCACTCATCGAAACGGTGAGCATGGCATTCACAAACCTGAAAGCCAATCGACTGCGAAGTCTGCTGACAATGCTTGGCATCGTAATTGGGAATGCATCTGTGATCACGCTCGTTGGTGTCGGACGTGGTGCTCAGAATCTGGCAGAAGCACAACTAAGCACCCTTGGCGCCAATGTGCTGTTTGTGGTTCCAGGCAATAACGACACTCGTCGACGAGGTGTGGATTTCCCAAAAACTCTTGTGATCGAAGATTCTGAGGCGATCGCTGAGCAAGTTCCAAGCATCAAGCGAGTAGCACCACAAATCACCTCAAGCGAAGTGATTCAGTCTGGGTCGAGAAGTGCTACTAGTTCCATCTCAGGGATCACACCAGCTTTCTTACAGGTGCGCAACTTTGAGATAGCCCGTGGACGCTTCATAAGTGATCAAGACCTTCGTAGTAACGCAAATGTGGTGGTAATTGGTCCAGACCTCGTTGACAAGCTCTTCCCTACTAGCCAGGCCATTGGTAAGACCCTACGTATCAAGGATCAATCATTTGATGTGATTGGGGTGATGGCTCCTAAAGGCGCTGTATTTGGCAACAATCAGGATAAAAATGCTTATATCCCTCTGACAACAATGGTGAGCCGACTCGTAGGCAGAGATCCAACCTATGGAATAAGCCTAGGTGTCATCAGTGTGGAAGCCAATGACAAAGCGAGCACTGGAGCTGCAAAATTTCAGATCACAAATCTTCTGCGCCAGCGACATCGAATTCTTCGCGATGACGATTTTGCCGTTCGCTCACAAAAAGATGCCCTCAACGTCGTCACCACTATCACTGGTGGCTTAACCCTGATGCTGGCGGCTATCGGAGGAATATCGCTATTGGTAGGAGGGATCGGAATAATGAACATCATGTTGGTTTCAGTAAGTGAACGCACAGAGGAAATCGGTCTAAGAAAGGCGCTTGGGGCTCGTAGTAACGATGTTTTGAAACAGTTTCTGGTCGAATCACTTGCCCTTGCATCCCTAGGAGGTCTCATCGGCACAACGTTGGGCGTTGGCACAGTCTTGGCAATATCGGTATTAACTCCTCTACCTGCAACTATTGGAGCAGGCATGGTTCTAATCACCGTGTCCCTATCAGGATCAATTGGCTTGTTCTTCGGTGTTGTTCCCGCCAGAAGAGCAGCAAGGCTTGACCCGATTGTTGCCTTACGTCGCCTTTGATTTGTTGTATGTGTCTTGAAGGCATCATTAAACAAGAATGACTTTGTGGGAATATCAATGATCAACTATGAGCAACCAATGGATTAATAGGTAAAATTTATCTACAGCAGTCAGTTGATTATTAATACCGTAATAGGGCCCAATCAGTTCTGCTGATAGAACTATTATCAACCTCTAAAATGAGTAATCTTGATAACTGATCAGGGATCGAGATGGAAAACTCGTTTCCGCTTTCCATTGGCATTGCGCTTGAAGCGGGGAATTCGACCAACGATCTAACCATCAGCACCGTTACAGTCAGTGAACCATCCTGCAGCAGATGAATCAGCGCTGGCGTCTCATTGCTCTCTGGCTGCTCCCGATCATTGTGGCCTTGCTGCTTAGCTGGCAAATATTGGGCAGCAGCAAACTCAGTGGCCCACCGAACAGTGACACAACACTTGCAACGCGCAGTGCGGTTGTAACTCGCATGAGCTACGGACGCTTTCTCGACTATGTGGAAGCGGGCAGAGTAACTGCTGTTGACATCTACGACGGCGGGCGTAATGCGGTCGTGGAGGCCGTAGATCCTGAACTTGATAATCGAGTACAACGACTGCGTGTTGACCTACCTGGCCTAGCTCCTGAGTTAATCAACACTCTTAAAGCTGAAGGAATCAGTTTCGACATTCATCCTGCGCGAACCACTCCTCCAGCCCTTGGTTTTTTAGGCAGTCTCCTATTCCCGCTCCTGCTGATTGGAGGACTGATCCTGCTAGCCCGTCGCTCTAGCTCCATGCCAGGGGGCCCAGGACAAGCGATGCAATTCGGCAAAACCAAAGCCCGCTTCGCGATGGAAGCTGAAACAGGGGTCAAATTTGATGATGTTGCAGGCATCACTGAAGCAAAACAGGATCTAGAAGAAGTAGTGACCTTCCTAAAACAACCTGAGCGCTTCATATCTGTAGGTGCACAGATTCCAAAAGGAGTTCTGCTTGTAGGACCTCCAGGTACTGGTAAAACACTCCTCGCCAAAGCAATTGCTGGAGAAGCTGGTGTTCCCTTCTTCTCTCTTTCTGGATCAGAATTTGTAGAAATGTTTGTTGGTGTAGGTGCTAGTCGTGTACGTGACCTCTTCAAGCGGGCGAAGGAGAACACACCTTGCATAATCTTTATTGATGAAATTGATGCAGTAGGACGTCAACGAGGTGCAGGTATTGGTGGTGGTAATGATGAGCGAGAACAAACGCTTAATCAACTGCTCACAGAGATGGACGGCTTTGAGGGAAATAGCGGCATCATCATTATTGCGGCAACAAACCGCCCTGATGTACTTGATTCGGCACTGTTGCGTCCAGGTCGTTTTGACCGTCAGGTTTCCGTAGATTCACCTGATATTAAAGGTCGCTTATCGATACTTGAGGTGCATGCTCGTAACAAGAAACTTGAAGAGAAGCTTTCACTAGAAAACATCGCACGACGCACTCCAGGATTCACTGGAGCTGACCTTGCTAACTTGCTTAATGAGGCAGCAATTCTTACCGCCCGCCGTAGAAAGAAAGCAATCAGCATCGCTGAAATAGATGATTCTGTAGATAGAATTATTGCCGGCATGGAAGGACGGCCACTCACTGATGGCCGCAGCAAGAGACTTATCGCTTACCACGAAGTTGGTCATGCACTGGTGGGAACATTAGTCAAGGATCACGATCCTGTTCAGAAAGTCACTCTTATACCTAGAGGTCAAGCTCAGGGGCTGACTTGGTTCTCACCAGATGAAGAGCAGATGTTAATAACTCGAGCCCAGTTAAAAGCACGAATCATGGGAGCCTTAGGAGGCCGTGCTGCAGAAGATGTAATTTTTGGTGATACAGAGATAACCACAGGCGCCGGTGGGGATATACAACAGGTTGCATCAATGGCTCGTCAAATGGTCACACGATTCGGCATGAGTGATTTAGGACCAGTTTCATTAGAGAGTGGCAATCAAGAAGTATTTCTAGGCCGTGATCTAATGACCCGGAGTGATATTTCAGATGCTATCGCCCACCAAATCGATCAGGCAGTAAGAACAATGGTAAAACATTGCTATGCAGAAACTGTTCAACTCGTAAGAAAGCACCGTGAAGCTATGGATAGTCTTGTTGAAATACTAATCGAAAAGGAAACTATTGATGGCGATGAATTTAGAGCAATTGTGACCGAATTCACTGCTATCCCTGAAAAGGAAAGGACCATACCTCTGCTTAATATTCAAGAAAAATGAACCAGCAATCTCAATCAAAAAGTACGCTACGTAATCAAAGCGAATGTACCGGGCGCTTATCAATAACAGTATCTACCAAGCCGTAGCTAACTGCCTCACCAGGAGACATGAAAAAGTCGCGATCAGTATCTTCTTGTATTCTATCTAGAGGTTGACCAGTACGTTCAGCCAAAATGCGATTTAAGCGATCCTTAATGTAAAGTATCTCATCTGCCTGAATGCGAATATCACTTGCTTGACCACTAGCACCTCCAAGCGGCTGGTGAATCATTATTCTAGAATGTTGCAAACTACTGCGCTTACCTTTTGTTCCTGCACAGAGGAGAAAAGCACCCATACTTGCAGCCAAACCAACACAAACAGTATGAATATCAGGTTTTACATGCTGCATTGTGTCAAAGATACCTAAGCCATCGTAAACCGATCCACCTGGTGAGTTGATATACAAATAAATATCCTTATCAGGGTCCTCTGCCTCAAGGAATAACATCTGAGCAACGATTCGATTGGCGGAGTCGCTCGTAACTGTTTCACCCAAGAAGATTATCCTTTCACGCAAAAGTCGCGAATAAATATCAAAGGCCCTCTCTCCACGGCCCGACTCTTCAATCACAATCGGGATCATGCTGCTTTGCTCGGTTTTCACGATCCTAACGGTGCCATCAACGGCGCTAAGGTCAAATACCACTGAGCTCGGGCCAGGCACTTGAGTGACCGAAAGACCATTGCTGACAGCAAACGTGCGTTCAACCATGACTTCCCACACGTCATCCCAGCTCTATACAAACGCACTGCCGATGAGCTTCTTGTCGAACTTCATCTCCTGAGTCACCAAAAGCACTTCTATCCCGACGCACTTTTTGCTGTTGGCCTTGACGAAGTTTTTGATGTCTTTACCCGCGGGTACCGCCCAGAAGGCCACCTAGAGGCCCTTTTTAGTGCTCTGTGCCGTAGCTGCGGATTCGATCCAAATGCACTTCGTAAACAAGCCCACAAAACCCTTGAGTCTGTCCGCGGTCAAACTCTTAAAGATGTCCAAACCTGGATCTTGACGCAGGGCGAAGGGGCTCCTGAAGCTCTAGCTCAAGGATTACGTAAAAGCGGGCAAAATACGGTTCATTACACACGTCTAATGGCTGTTGGCCTGTTCAGACTTCTTGCGTCTGCTCAAGATGATGAATCCACGGATCCTGAACGACTTAGCGAAATCGCTCATGAGCTAAGCGAATCAATTGGATTCACTAAAGCCAGAGTAGAAAAAGACTTGAACCTCTATAAGAGCAACCTCGAAAAAATGGCTCAAGCTGTAGAGCTAATTGAAGAGACTGTGGCTTCAGAACGCCGTAAGCGGGAACGAAGGGAAGCTGAAAAAACAAAAACTAATCTAGAAAACTAAAGGTTTAGCGAAGTGAGGCAGGTTCCAATCTCAACTGACCATGCATCCACCACCAGTGATGAGTTTTCGACTTGCTGCCATGCAATGAATGCAGGTTCACACTAATTCCACCTGCCTGTTTAACAAGGGTGGGCCAAAGGCCATCTAGAAGTCCTAAACGATTCAACTCTGCTGGGTCAGCAGTGAATCTCAAAACCTCACCATGAACTGGTGATAGAAAATGGCTAGATATTGAAGTTGGATTTGGAGCAGCACCTAAAGCAATACTAAGACTAGTAGGTAGGCTATTTTGTTGTTGCCAAGCCCAGCCTCCAATAACAGCTTCATCACCTGGCTGACGCCAGATGGTTAGCCCTGAGATATCCTCGTCAATATTATGATTATTTTTATTAGCCAAATCAACTCCTTTTTTATATCCACGCTCCTCTAGCCGTTGAGTAATCGTGTTAATAGCAGATTGCCATTTAGAGGGTCCTTTTGGAAGTTTCAACTTCATTTGAAGACTAGCCATAAAACTACCTTTAGGCTCCTTACTCATTTTCAACGACAAGGGCGCTGCAGCAATTCTCTGCCTCGAATCTAGCTGCAAGCCGTAATTAGTTTCAAGAGAATTAACAATAACAGGCTTGGAAAGCAAGCCTCCAATTAGCAAATCTACATTCTCTGCCTGAAGCTTCAAAAGCAGGCTTTCATCATCGCGGCTTGCTGATAAGTTATAAGTCGAGGAACGATTATTTGAAGGCTTGGAATTTAGATAAGCCGGGGCTGAGGCAAGAGAAAGCCTACCTACCACTCCTTGCCAACTGAGCTGATTTTGATCAGAGCGAAGAGAAATACATCCAAAGCGAGCAAACTGAAGTATTGGTGCAATTGATTTACTTATTGAAGCTAAAGCTGCAGGACGCCACATAACTGCCGGTCCAGCTTCCAAGGCTGATTTGCAGTGACGCAGCAAATCAGAAGTGCTTACTGATAGTTGATCTGGCTGCTGCTCTAATCCTTGAATCAGCAGTCGACGATGCAAGGCATCTGAGCCAACAACAACGAAATCACCAAGGCGTTTTGATGCTACCCGAACATTGACCTTGTTAGGCCAAATAATAGCCGGGACTATTAAATAGGCCCCACCATCATCTGCCCATGCTTTCCACCAAATACCCCTTCCCTGATGGCGCCAAAGGTCCTTAGCCAATTTAATGCCAAGTCTTTCATTCCAAAGGCGAGGAGGAGCACGTTGTGAATCACCCTCAAAACTCTGCAGCAAATTCATCCTTATCATCAGCCTCGAGAAGTTCTTGTCCCCATCAGCTGAGTTAAATGGCAAATAATCCTTTAAGCACAAGATACCGATACTAGGTATTAACAACAATGTCAACAAGAATGCTGATGTGACGGGAAAGTGAAAGAAATACTGCCTAATTCGATTAAGGCTCAAAAAGTAGATTGACTTTCTAAACCTGTTCACACTTGTGTCAAGTTTAAGTTGTTCATTTCTTCTCATCTGCCTTTTTACGCCGTCGTCTATCACTCCAATCAACTGTTGAAAGATATATCGCAGCTATGGTCACAAAGACCAACAGCGCGGTTGCGGTTATTGACAGGAGCTGATTAAGTCCTGGGAAATCGAGAGCCTCTGGCACCTCAGAAGTTCAGTGTATTATCGCCATTACGTCCCCAAACGACCATAGCGATAGAGAAACTGAACACAGCCGCCAAAGAGGCCCAGGCGAGAGTGAACAACATAGAAGTCGAGGATGAGATTGACCTAGCCTGTCGAGGCTAAACCCATTTTACACGTCACAGCCGTTTCATCAGTCATGACGTTTGCGACTCCCGGTACAACCCCAGTTCTAGAACGTACCAAGGAAACCAAGAAGTATCCGCAAGCCCGCGTGATCGTCCTCAACGATGACGTAAACACTTTTCAACACGTCGTCGATTGTCTACGCAAGATCATTCCAGGCATGAGCGAAGAGCGTGCCTGGAACCTTGCTTATCAAATCGATGGGCAGGGCTCTGCAGAGGTATGGTGTGGCCCACTAGAACAAGCAGAGCTCTACCACCAGCAATTGGCTGGGGAGGGACTAACCATGGCACCACTTGAACAATGCTAAAAAAGGCAATGCTTCAGCAAGTATCAAAAATGACCTTGAATTTGCATCTAAATCCGAGGACTCATAAGGCTTAGACCATTAATCAATGAGAGCATATTAGATGCCTAAATACCACATAGCTCTGCCTATTTCAAAAACATCTTGTAAGTGGAAAGAGATAACCCTTAAAACAGAAATGCAAAGCAGTAACAAGGGAACCCACGTAACTATCCTTACCATTAACGTGACGTTCTGAAATCAAAAACCCTTTTGATAACAAGACTTTCTAAAGCTTGAGAATTTTTCCAAAACAAGCATATCTAGTGATTAAACCATTGGTTCTCCTGCTGAAGGTGTAATCGTTAGGCAGATCAGCTTTTCAAAAAACGCATGGATTCGCAATTGAACCTATAAAAGTGGCTCTTGCCAGGGCAAAGGGCTATACCGCGAAACTCTTCGCCATGTCGCTCAACAGTAAGAACTATCGCTAGAGCACACAAGAGACTCGAAGAGCATGCCAAAACCTCAGCATGGATTCCATCAATGGATTTGAGCATCGCATCAAATACATAAGCCCCTTTTTCGTGGCAACTCTGGCTAATTTCGACCAATCAAGACAGATCATGTTGTGATGGGACGGGTTGTAATCACCCACAGCACCTACGTAGAAGGTCTTATCCCTTGGTTAAAGGCCCTTGCAGAGGATAAAAACATCCAAACCATTACTCCAGCAGTTATAAAACGCGTCAAAGGTCGCTGTCCTCAACTTCAACTCAGAATTTCAACACCAATTAAAGGTGGGTTCAAGCTGGTTGCCAGGCGAGGGAGCTCAGTACAGGAAGTTTTTGTTGTCACAACACTGGACGAAGCAACCCTGCTGCTACGTCTGATTCAAAGCAAACCTGGTCCAGGAAAAAGATGAACCGCCATGCCGTGCGAGCCCAAGTGTTCGACCTGGTAGAACCAGAAGAGGAAGCAAAGTGGGGATTCGTTTCCGGCAGCAAGACCGGTTTACGTCACCGTCACGACAGCCTCCCCAAGTCGAGAAGAGAGTCAGATCAGAGCACTAGAAAAGGCCGTCACCAACAAAGCAGTCCTTTGAGAATTTAAGCGACATTGGTTCCTTGCGTAGGCCAGATTGAGCGAATTCGCTCCAAAACACCTCTTGCTTCATTGCGACGGCTCACTGCGTCAACACCGTTAAGAAGCACTGTCACATGACCAAGTTTGCGTCCTGGAGTTTCAATATCTTTTCCATACCAGTGCACATGGAACTGATCAACACTTCGCAGTCTCGAAAGACGTTCTGCCAAAGAAGAGGCCTTTCCTTCTGCTAAACCGAGCAGGTTGACCATCACAGCACCAGGAGCGGTGAGTTCAGGTGAAGGAACTGGCAAACCAGCCGCTATACAGAGTTGTTGGTCGAACTGGCTGCTGCTACAGGCCTCGATAGAGAAGTGTGCGGAATTGTGGGTACGAGGAGCAATTTCATTGACCTGTAATCCGTCAGGTCCGTAGAAAAACTCAATGGCAAGAACACCCACGTAATTGAGCTTCATAAGCAGTGAAGCAGCCATGTTGTATGCCATGGCTTCTACAGCATGCTCAACACTCGCTGGGACAATTACCCAATCACAGACCTGCTGAGACTGGTGTGTCTCTGCAAGTGGAAGGCTACGTACTCGACCTTGTTGATCTCTACTGGCAACAATAGCTAGCTCTTTTTCGAATGGAACCATGACCTCAAGCAACCAATTAGCCGGATCAATTGATTGAAGAAGCTGTGTCAAATCCTTGATGTTATTGAGAATTCTGGTTCCTTTTCCGTCATACCCCCATCGGCTTGACTTGGCCATCACAGGAAAGCTCCAACCAGAAGGAAGCTTGGGTTGCTCAAAAGATATTGAACTCAATAAAGTCCATTCAGGACTTGGAAAACCAATTTCCTTAAGTAACTGCCGCTGTGAGATCTTGTCAACTAAAGGAGCCAATGCACTTAAAGGCGGTCGAAAAGACACTCCTTCTTTCTCAAGAGGAGTCAGTCCATCGATGTTGACCCATTCGTTCTCAAAGGTGACACCACAACAGTCCTGAACAAGCTTTCTTGTTCCTTCGGCTTCCTTAGGATCGGCAGTGACAAATTTGAATGCCCCAGCAGCAGCAGGATCTTCTGGCGAGCCAGACTGAACCACCACATCTACCCCGCGAGCACTTGCTGCTTGGACCAACATCTGGGCCAACTGACCACCGCCTATGACCCCAATAATTGGTTTTGCAGGACCACTCATGCAAGGAGCATCAACAACAGAATCCTGAAAGCTTGGCATCTCAGCAAAAACTAATTTCAGAGCAAGCCCTGATCGCCAGCGAAAGTCAAACGCACTGCAGTGAGCAACATGACTAATAAGAACAGCGCCAAGCCAACCGTGCAGGCATAACTGATCTCAAGCTCTGCAAAAGCTTGTTCATAAACGTAGTAAACAACAGTTCGAGTTGACTCAGCGGGACCCCCCTGAGTCATCAAAAACACCTCTTCGAATACTTTTGTGGCAGCAATGGAGGAAACCACCGCAACCAAGGTCACATATGGGCGCAACAAGGGCAAAGTGATATCAAGATGTTTGTGCCAACCTTCACTTCCATCGAGCTCAGCTGCCTCATAAAGCTCGCCGGGAATACTTTGAAGACCAGCAAGAAAAATCACCATGTAATAACCAAGGCCCTTCCATAAAGTCACCAGCATCACTGCAGGAAGAGCCAGTAAAGGATTCGTGAGAAACCCAATTGGAGAAAACTCTGATCCCAAAAGAACAGAAAACCAGCCATTAATCAGTCCATTTTCCGCATAAAGCCAGCGGAATGCGATTGCCGCAACCACGATTGACACGAGCACAGGTGTATAAAACGCACCGCGCAAGACATGAATGCCAGGCAGGGAACGGTTTAGCAATACAGCCAATACCAAAGAACCCAAGACAATCGGGGGAACCACACCAACCAGATAAATCAAAGTTGTAATGAGAACCCTGAGGAACATCGGATCCCCAAGAAGACGCCGGAAATTGGCCAAACCAATAAATACCAACGGTTCAGTTACGTCTAATCCTGTCTGAGTGAAGCTCATCACTAACGCCATCAGCGCTGGTAAAAGCACTGACAAGCTCAGCAATAGGAGCGCAGGCAAGAGGAACATCCATGCCGTAAGAGTGTTCCGCCGGAACAGTCGTGATTCTCGAATCAAAGGGCCTGCCATCACCACACTGCCTTCAATGAAGGGAGATTAGTTGGGATTGTGTAATGCCACCCGGCAAAGTGAGATAAGCAGACCTACCCTTCCCTCTTCGCTCTTGTGAATAACGACGCCCTCCGTATCCCTGTAGCACTCAAGCTCCACCCCTACGAGGTAGTGATTGGCGGGGCAGGTTTAAAGGGGATAGGCAAGGAGCTACGCCTAGCTGGAATAAAAAAAGGAATCAAGGTCTTGGTCGTTAGCAACGCAGATGTTGCTCAGCCATATGGTGATCTCTGCCTTGAAAGCCTTAGAGAAAGTGGTTACAAGCCGACCTTGCTAGTCATTGAGGCTGGCGAAGATCAAAAAACACAAGCGAGCATTGCCCTGATTCACGATGCTGCCTACACAGCGCAGCTGGAAAGGGGTTCACTGATGATCGCCCTTGGCGGTGGGGTCGTAGGAGATATGACGGGATTTGCAGCCGCCACCTGGCTAAGAGGTATAGCGGTAGCACAATTGCCGACAACTCTTTTAGCAATGGTTGACGCCGCGATCGGTGGCAAGACAGGCGTGAATCACCCAGGCGGCAAAAATCTGCTTGGTGCTTTTCATCAACCAAGACTTGTACTGATCGATCCGTCAACTCTGAACACATTGCCTGAGCGCGAATTCCGCGCAGGAATGGCCGAAGTAATCAAATACGGCGTAATCGGTGATCGAGAACTTTTTGAACTTTTAGAGGGAATTTCTGAATTAGCCACACCATCTGAATTAAAAACGGCTCTTCTAGAAAAAATCATCGAACGGTCTGCTGCCGCCAAGTCAAAAGTGGTGAGCTCAGATGAACGAGAAGCAGGACTTCGCGCCATCTTGAACTACGGGCATACCTTCGGGCATGTAGTGGAAACCCTTTGCGGATACGGAACTTGGCTTCATGGTGAAGCTGTTGCCATCGGCATGGTGGCGATTGGAGAACTGGCGGTTATGCGACAGAGCTGGAGCAGAGATGATGCCAACCGGCAACGGGCTCTAATCGCCAAAGCTGGGCTGCCAACAAGCTGGCCCAAGCTCGATCCAGAAGCTGTACTAAAAACATTGCAAGGTGACAAAAAAGTTAGGGATGGAAAAGTTCGCTTTGTCATGCCCACAGGAATCGGCAGTGTAGAAATCAAAAACGACGTGAGCACCGAAGAGATCCAAGCCTGCATATCAAGGCTCAACTAATCGGATCCTCCAGAAAACGACAGCGAAGCCTTAATGGCTCAGCAATGCCTTTTGAATTTTGATTGAACTCGAATGCCAGCCATCGAAACTCACCCAACCCCACAGGATCAACAAGCCGTAAAAGTGCCTCTCTCCTTTGCAATGCAATGTCGAGCTGACTAGAAGGAAGAGCTTGAAGTGCATGTAACTTCTCAGCTAATCCAAGTGCCAAGAGCGCCTGACCTTGACGCACTTCACCAAGAAAGGTCCAGCCCTGTTGTTCTGCTTGAAGTTGAAGAGTCTCAAGGCAAAGATGTGCTGTGAGGTCCCATTGGCCGGGATCCTCAAGCAGAGCACCACTTGCACTCTGTTGTCGATAAGCCATCAAGGTTCCAGCAGATCTAGAAGCGTTGTAATAGCGACGTGCCTCAAGGGCATAATCAATAACAAGTAATGGGCCGCAAGACATTGCAGCAGAAGCCTGCTGCCACCAATGCTTCAGCTCACAATGCCATTCACTGCACCAACCATCAGCAGCATCGGCTGGTGGGATCTGGATACCTAAGCAGACTTGAGCATCGGCTAACGAAGAAGTCAGTTCAGCGGTAAGGGGAAGCTCCGTGAAGCTGAGATAAGACTCAAAATCATCGCTCTCAAGACATACTCCCTGCCTAAATAGGCGCTGCTCGCGCAACACCAAACGCTCAACCGGAAGAGCATCAAGCATTTCATGCGCAATCATCACGCCTACAACCGGCGCTTTCGCCAATTCCTCAAGGGTTCGCCAATGAATTGGAACTTTGGTCAAAGAGCCCAGTCGCTTTTGTTGTCGTTTGACCATGGCCTGATTGGCCTCAACTAAAATCAGTTCCAGCCTTGGCAGCAAGGCTGGGCAGATGTCCTCTAGAGCAGAGATCAAATCAAAGCTCAAATCACCCTCCCCGGGCCCAAACTCCAACAAGGAAAGAGTTCGTTCCTTATCTACGGATTGCTTTAGTTGTTCAAACCAATCAGCGAGTTGAAGTGCAAGTAGTTGGGCAAAATCCTTACCTAAGGAAGGGGAAGTCGTGAAATCACCATGCCGACCTATCTTCAACTGACCGGTGGCATATGCACCATGCTCAGGGTCATTCAACGACCACTCCATGTATTGATGAAAGCTGATGCTTCCTCCAGCTTGATCCAATCGCTTAATCAACCAAGCCGGACAAGGCACAGAAGAGTGATCCATTAGAGAGAATGCCCCACAGCGAGACAGGCCCATGGGAGCACATCACAGAAACAGACTTTTAGAAGCCCTGCTGGGATTTGCCCTTTGCCTAATTTGCTGTGCATCTCCTGTAGTGGCCTTTGACAACCCCGAGCTCTTACCCAACAAGCCAACATCGGTGGTGGATCTAGCGAAAGCCTTCAGCGATACCCAGCGAGCCAATCTCGAGAACTCTCTAGACAACTTTGAAGAACGTACAGGCTGGAAATTGCGTGTACTTACGCAATATGAACGCACACCAGGCCTTGCA
This sequence comes from uncultured cyanobacterium, assembly GCA_913047395.1. GTDB lineage: Bacteria > Cyanobacteriota > Cyanobacteriia > PCC-6307 > Cyanobiaceae > Prochlorococcus. Next base: position 18,439 of record CAJWUF010000005.1, on the reverse strand, counting down.
GTGAGAGAGTTCTGGGGTCTAGATGAACGAAGTCTGCTTGTAGTAGCTGACCCACGTGGCGGAAATCTGCTCAACTTCAACGTCGGTGATGCTCTATACGCCTTGATGCCACGTACCTACTGGGTAGAGCTACAAACCCGATTCGGAAATCAGTATTACGTGAAAGATCATGGAGAAGACATCGCCATTCTCGATGCCCTCGATGCAGTTGAAACTTGCTTAGATCGTGGAGGCTGTCAATTTGTCCCTGGGTTGCCACAGGAACAATGGTTGCTGACCTTCACGACATCTTTATTAGGAGGAGTAGTTGCCGGCATTGCTTCCTACCCAAAAAAAGAAGGTGAGTTGATCGCTTGGCCCTGGTTGTTACTCCTTTCACCTCTTTGGGTAATGCTGTTCGGTGTATTTGGAATAGCTCCTGTTGTCTCAAGAACTAGTGAGGTCTTACCGCTTGTGCGAAACGGACTGGGTTTTATCGGCGGTGCGTTAGCGGCTTACCTAGCAGCTCAAGCTGCTTTAGGTAGCAGCTCAGACCAAGAAACCAAGACTTGAAATTCTAATTAGATAACCAGCGTTAAAGGCTACAAAGAATTTTTGGGGACTTACATACTGGTTTCTGTACAACACCATTAGCTGCATCAGATAGCTCTTGACGATGCTGATCCCTGATTTTTCTCAATTTAACCAAGTTGAACTTATAAAAACCGTTTAACCGGCTGAAGCGCTTCACTGGTTGACCGTAGTAACTCCTGCCGCTAAGAGTTGGAAAGGAAGCCCATTCCGGCGCAAGCTTGGCGGCCAGTAAAGGTGTCATTGAGCCTGTATCAGTAAGTCCTAGAGCTTTACGTCGTTGAATGAGGTATAGAGCGCCCTGATCTTGAGCTTCTGGTCCAAAGCCGCGCAAACCAAGGCTGGTGCGGACCATATCCCAGGTAAATGGCATGAATTGATAAGCACCTGCGGCTGCACTGGCGTAACGAGAGGAATAAATGACACGATTTGGATGCTGATTAAGTGAAGCCATCAGGCCTCCGCCAAACATCACTCTGTATCCAAGATCATCTCCATTCTTCCAAGTGCCTTCTGCAAAACGAATGGTATTGAGAAGGGCCCTACGTTCAGGAGTGATGATGAAAGGTAGAGAGGATGAGGAAACCTCATCGGGACTACTCAAATTCTGGGATCTTGCTACTACCTGATCAGTGGGAAGTGCAGGTAGGAGTGGAATATTGGCTGCCTGTAGTGAATTTATTGCGATTGTGGATGGGATTAAACCTGCGGCGACTGCTGAGACGAGGCGGCAAACAGTCGAGGCGGGAGTGGTCATACCTGGCATTCGGAGAATAAAGACCTTTCTCAAAACGAGGAAGGGATGAAGCAAATCCCAGAAGCGAATGGGAGCTGCGTCTTAGGGAAGAAGATCATTCAACAGATTTGTTTAATGATCCGGCTGACTTTGTCGAAATCAGGCCAAAGAGGCAAGTCCCTGGTGACGGTATGGAGATTGTCCACCGCGATACAGGGGTGGTTGGAGCCGCAATTTCACCGAAACCAAAGCTGTATAGGTAATTTTATGGATTTTGAACAATTAAAGCTTTCAGATCAGAATTGCTAATTTGGCTGCAAACTCGAGCACTGCATGGGCTGCAACTAACGCACCATCGCTAGCCAGAGGCTGCTGGGAAGGACAAATAATCGGTAGATCAAGCTCCCATTCTCCAAGTTCCAACGCATGACGCTCAAGTAACCGATGGGCGGCATAGCTCTGCAATCCATCAATTAGCGCCTTGGCCTCCGCAAAACCATCCCGCTGAAACACATGCAGCCCTACTCCCAAACTAATTGCTTCACAAAAGCTGCTGTAGCCAGGCTTACCAAGATGTCTTGCGCAAAACGGGAGAGCATCTAAGACAAGGGATGATTCAGGGAGATAAATAACGTTTTCAGGCTGTTGATCGACACCAGAGGTGTTTGCTGATCGAGATTGAGGCACCAAAAAGAGATGATCAGGCCAACGTCTGAACAGATCTGGCTGTAGAGCAAAACCCATTCCGCCAAAGCCCACCATCACAATTGGTGCATCAGAAGAAGCCAATTTCTCTTGCAGAGCAATCGGTAATGGTCGGGGCTTAGCAGCTGTTATCCCAATGCTCTGCTCTGGCACACCCCAGTCCATTTTCAAGGAAAAAGGACATCGCAACAGCTGCTGTCCTCTTGCATACTCTGTTGCCGCTAGTTCTGCGTAGGCAAGAAAGTAATCACCTAGAGGTTGATAAATCTCATCCCAGCCAAAGTTACCCATCCACAGCAAAGGCACACCTGCCTGATCTGCCAACTCAGCAGCAGCTGGAGGGATATCAGCAAGAATCATTGCTGGGATTTGTTGAGAACGAATCCAAGCAGCCTCAGCCGAAATCTGGGCGGGGTTACTTATTTCAAGTTCATGCAATGCCTTAAGAGTGGCTGAGCTATCAATGCCAAAGGCATGGGTCTGAACCATGCCGACATCCCAACGGAGCCTGCGGTGTTCAAAAGGGACACTTCTAAATACAAGATTTAAAAACTCAAGATCAACATGGCTACTAACGACCAAACGCACGTTTGGATATAGACGATGAAGTTCAGTTAATACAGCTGCTTGGCGCGCTGCGTGGCCATAGCCGTGGCTGCTGAGGCAGAGATAAATCAGCACGGCATAACAGTGGATTTTGATCTCTGAAAAAGAGTTTGTTCATAGGCCACTGATCCATCAGCAAGGAACCATCGATGGCTTACGAAACTCAGCTGAGCGTCGTCAAACTCAACCCAGGAAAGATGGCATAACTGACGACCAGAAGCATCATGTCCTCGCCGTGGCACACAGGCTGCATTGAGAAAGACAGTGCCAAAACGATCTTGTGAAAACGTACGCCGACAACCCTGGCCACGCTTGAGGTCATGGTGCATATGACCAAAGACAACCAACTGTGGAAGCCGATGCTTACGGATTCGATCAATTGCCAAGGCAAGATCCTGGTCACCCCAGTCGATCGCGGGAACCTTCCAATCCCGTCCACAAGGGCTGTCTTTGTCTGAGCCAAGTCCTGTGGGTCCAGAATGAGCCAGGACAACTAGTGGCCAATCAGCGGGAGCCTGCTTAGCTGCCTGAACTATGCGATCTGCTGATTCATTAAGCGTGATCGGACCAAAAGTTGCTTCTACAGCATTGGAAAGATAAAAACCACCACCCGAACTGCATGGCCTACCTCCGATCACAGCAATAGGGGGAGTCTGCCACTGTCGAAAGCACCACCCACAATGCCGCTCACCCAATAATGTCAGTTGCTGCCGTAGTAATTCACCGCTTTGATCGTGGCCGCGGTCATGATTGCCAAGGATTACTGCTACGGGGAGTGGAAGTTGCTGTATTGCCTTAACCAACTTGAGATCACCATCGCTGAGATCACCCACAAAAAGAACTGCATCAGGTTGAAGCTGAATAAGCAGATCTCTATCATCAGCAACCCAAGCACCATGCAAGTCTCCAACGATGGCGAGGCGTAGAACAGACAGGACGAATGATTAGGCTTTATACATCCTGCCCCAGGCTGTGCGAATGACCGCTGCATCCACTGCAAAGACGGTCTCACCGGTCCCACTGAACAAAAACGAATTGAGCAGCGAAATTAATGAACTGCGCAAAAAGCACAATGCCGTAATTCTTGCCCACTATTACCAAGATCCAGAAATACAAGACATCGCTGATTTCGTGGGTGACTCCTTAGAACTTTCAAGAAAGGCATCAAATACTAATGCTGATGTAATCGTTTTTTGCGGAGTTCACTTCATGGCTGAGACTGCAAAGATTCTCAGCCCAGAGAAAATTGTGCTACTGCCTGATCTAGATGCCGGATGCACCCTGGCTGATGACTGTCCAGCTGAAGCATTTGCAAACTTTCGAGCTAATCATCCAAATCACCTCGTAGTGAGCTACATCAATTGCACAGCAGCTGTGAAAGCGCAAAGCGATCTGGTCTGCACAAGTAGTAACGCTGTAGATCTAGTTAATAAACTGCCGAAAGATCGTCCTATTATATTTGCACCAGATAAAAACCTAGGGCGTTGGGTACAACGTCAAAGCGGAAGGGAGCTAACATTTTGGCCAGGGAGTTGCCTGGTACATGAAGCATTTAGTGAAGAAGCACTATTAAAGCTAAAAATCAAACACCCTTTTGCAGAAGTAATTGCCCACCCAGAGTGCATAGAAAGCCTTCTTGATCTCGCAGATTTCATTGGCTCAACAAGTAAATTACTTAAATATACAGAAACAAGTCCTGTTAAAGAATTCATAGTGCTTACAGAACCTGGAATAATACATCAAATGCAGCAAAGAATGCCTAAGAAGAAATTCATTGATGTACCGGGCATCGATGGATGTAGCTGTAATGAATGTCCTTACATGAGGCTAAATACACTAGAAAAGCTATGGGAATGTCTCAAAAAAATGGAACCAGAAATTGTAATGGATGATGAACTACGCAAAAAGGCATTAGTTCCCATGAAACGCATGCTTGAAATGAGCAAATAACCTTTGGTACAGGAGATATCAAAAGGTATTAGATGATATATATTAAACTAAGTAAGTCAACAAAGATATGCAACATCCAAACAAATAAACAGTTCATTTAAAAAAGCATATCAGCAATTTGATTGATTGCTAAAAAAAGATAGCAGCAATCAAAGCGCTGCGCAGGAATGAACCGCCTTGCGTTATGAATTTGATCAAATGAAAAGGGCTAAAAGGAGTGCTTTTGGTAAAATTACGTGATAACCAACAAAAGAAAATACATAGCAAAAAGGCTATGCAAAGTGATTTGTAAGCTGATATGAAATTTATAGCCATGAGGACAAATACGGAATATCTAAAATCTAGGTGCAGAGTAATAATGATAATAGGAATAAAGAATATTTTCGATAATTAAAGGTTAGAAAAGAGATGCGATTAAGAAAGTTCAGCAATAGCAGTGCTCCACCATTGCTCTATACGCTCGGAAGATCCATACCATAAAGGTCCAAATAAACCACCATGAGCAGTATCATCAAGTATTAAATGCCGAGATTGCTTCAATAGAGCAGAGTTTATAGGAACAAGTCCATCACCTTCAACGTCAGAATCTCCAATTATGCTGCGATATGAGCCAGATGCACTACGTTTTGCAAAAGGTGAGGCATTAGGTCCATCGAGATTCAGCCGCCCTGCTATTGAAACATAATCTACGTAGGTTGAATAAAAAGTAGCTGGATAGAGAGTATCCACAAGAGCTCGTAATGGGGTTGCTCTAATAGCCTGATGAGGGCTGCCAAGCATCACTAAGCGATTACATCTGTGGTGGCCAGAATAGTTTCTACCTGCAAATAATTTCTCACCTAGATACAGCCGTAGCATTACACCACCTGAGCTATGACCAATAAGAGTCACCTTGCCAGTAGGTGATTGAGCTTGTAGTTCCTTTACATGATTGTCAACCCTATCAAGGAGTCGACGCCAACCAACAGCCCAAGTAGTGAGAAGCCAATCAAATTTACTAGAAGCAACAACGCGTACAGTTAGACCGTAATTGGATTCTATCCAACAAGACAAGGAGCTATAAGCATCATCAGTGATCAAAAAACCACCAAGAATTACTACAGGTTGCTTCGGATCAACTATTGGCATGAACGGGAAGGTTGAAGAACGCAGGCTATGAATGCTGGATATATGATAGAGCTTCGTGAGATATCGCAAGAAAGCCCATAAGCAGGGACTTGTAATTGGTTAATTGATTTGCAAAAAGGAGACTACTTAGATATATAAATATTCAGAGACAGTGAAAGTTCTCAAAGCAAAAGTTAGACGGATAAAATTAAAAAGAGTTTCTATGGTAAAAAATAGGATATCTAATTTAGTATTATATGCTTATTGATAGGTAGTGTGGTAAACAATAGTAGCTATAACTATTGCAAAATAGTATGAACGGTGGTGATGGTATTTGAAACTTGCTGCTGATGTCGTAGTGCTATGCAGGATAGTTATAATATAGTATAGACAAACAGCAACAAGCCAACTAAAATCAGAATTCGTAAAATTAGTCTAATTTTAAAGCGATAATTAACCAGTCTTTCTAGTCTTAGATTTTCAGGTGGATAAGTCATCGGACTATCATCATAAAGTGTATTTGTATTAGGCGATAATTTATGTCGATCCCACGGTGAATCGTTCTTCAAACAACTCTCATACCATTTCCAGTACCAATTAATCGCTTTATCTTCAGCAAGGAGCTTCATATTCTTATTAGTCATATAGCCCATTTGTTCATTGAATGTCTGTGCTTTAAGAGCAAGGTAATCCTCTGAGAAGATGCTATAAAAAATTGAACGTTGTCTAAGACTAAACAAGATTAATTTACATAATGTACTATTTTTTATAAATTTTCGGTAATGACGTACCATTACACGAGCCCTATTATTAGCTAAAGGTATATGATCTAAAACTTGAATATATCTTGCTGTTTCAGGGGATCCACGATACATATAAATCCTACCAGGCGGGACAAAGACCTGTGTTATGAATTCAGTATTCTCATTGTCCTTGTGTGTGTAAGTACATTTAATATAATTACTCGTTTTTGTTATCTTATGATTGAAGCTTTTAATTGTTTTTCTATTTACTACATTTCCAGGCAATGAATTACCGTGCATCCAAAAAATATGTAGAATATCAAGGTGATTCTCAACAATACGTGACCAATCACATCTAAAATCTAATAGCGCTTCTTCATAGACATATTCAGAAGTTCTAAATCCGTATGATATTGGAGTAAATTCAAGTTCCTCTAGCGTTGAATGTATTGGAATGTCATGAACATTGGTAGATGGATTTCCAGTATAGTAAATATATATATATCCATCCTTTTCAACACAGGGATATTGATGTAGCTGTATATTTCTAGCGTATGTATTGTAAGTTGGGTCAACAATCTGATTGCAGCATATTCTATCTGGATCCTTACTAGTTTTGTCAGAAGAGAATTTTGCTCCATGATAGGGGCAAATGATCTCACCAGATTTAATTTCTCCTCCCTGAAAAGAAGCCGCTCTATGTGTACATAAATCTTTTATGCAAACTGCACGAGAGTATTTGTCTCTATATAAAATCAAAGGTTCATTGTACATAGAAAAGAAATATAAAAAATCATTCACAAGTGTGCTGCTAACGCAAACCGCATACCAGCCATACAGTCCATTTGAAAGTTGATCATCTGAGTCCTTTGATAGAACTTGCTGCTTCATAGCTTGACTCATACCAATACGTGTAAAGGCTTATATGCTAGTATTATACCATTGTCTACCCTGGCGGGACCTGTATATAGGCTTTAAATGATTTAAAGAGTAATAACTTCGATTAAAATATCAAAATAAAGAATTTATTTATAAAATTATTAACTATATATAGATATTTACACATGAGCAGTTTCAGGTAGAATTAATCAACAGGAACCTAGAATTAGATATGTAGATATACAGGGTTACCAGTAAATATACCAGTCTTATGTCGATATAATCGATCGCTAATCATCCGCTAAAAACAAACCAAATGTAGATCCAGCAAAGATAAATGCAGAAATTATCAAAGGGAAAATAATAACACTTTTATCATTAACTGGTAATTGAGAAAATATGTGAATACAGCCCAAAAAGGCAGATAAGAAATATCCAACAGCTGTTGCAGCAATAATAACTTTAAAGATAGGGTATTGAATACTTGGCATATAAAACATTCTCTTTACAGCGTTCAGGCCCATTATCATTGTAAAAAGTGAAATTAGCAATAATAGACCAAGTGCAATCCACCACAACGTACCCTGATTATAAAGCAGCCACCATGAGTAACATGAAAAAAAGAATGTAACCCATGATGCAACACGAAAAAAGATAGTGTCTCTCATGATCAATATTCTAAAGCATGGCTAGATAGTGAAGCACTAATACAATATTAAAAATGAGAATAAGAAATTAATATAACAATATGTTCGTTAAATTAAAAATACTCTAACGCAAAATAAAATCAGGCTTAGTCGAAGAAACGACTTGTTGTAGGTTCAATTTAATTGAGGCTCGACAAAGGAGGCAAATGACAAGATCAATAATTGTCAGATCAGATGAGTTAAGTACCTAGAATGTATTAATTTCACAAGATGTGAGCTAGGTTAAGTATACATTACTTTTCTATATAATCATTATAAATGGAAATATTCATATACATTCGGTTGGTTATATTGATACAATTTAATTATTAGTCAGATCCTAAGTTTGACAATATTACAAACTGCACTCTAAGTTATAATGTGATCTAAATGATGTATAGAGAAACCCACCATATGAGCTATGACAACTGTTGGCTAGAACTTAAGGAGGTTGAAGCATGGCATGGCTCAAGGCAAGTATTTGAAAAGCTTAGTTTGAACCTAAAGTTAAGAGAAAATACACTAATACTTGGTCCAAATGGGGCAGGTAAGAGTGCACTGGTAAAACTTATCTGCCGAAGTCTCTACCCTGTTGTAAAGCCTAACTCAGCTTTGAAAATCTTTGGTAGTGAGACCGTAAGATTAACTCAACTTCGCTCAAGAATTGGTGTAGTCTCGACTGAGCTTGAGCTTAGAACACCAGGCTACGCAAGTGCTATAGATATTGTGATGTCAGGTATGTTTGGATCTATTGGTATTGGTAGAAGCCAAAAACCCAATGACAATCAGATCCTAAAAGTATCTGAACTAATGAAAGATTTAGGATTAAGCAAGATTTCGAAAAGAGTATTCGCACAACTATCAGATGGAGAACGTAGGCGACTGCTAATTGCTAGAGCACTGGTTAATAATCCTGATGTCTTAGTACTAGATGAACCAATAAAGGGTTTAGATCTCAAAGCAAGGCATCAGACGCTGAATTTAATACGAAAACTATCGAGAGCCGGTACTACGATTCTGATGGTGACTCACCAAATTGAATCAATCGTAGAAGAAATTCAACGTGTAATTTTCCTAAAAGATGGAATATTGATTGGAGATGGTGCACCTAAGAATCAATTAAAATCCGATCTTTTAAGTGGATTATTCGAAACGCCTTTGGAGGTTATACATATAAATGGCTACTGGCAAGTATTGCCCGGGGACATTTCATCCATATAGCACTAGGAAATCCAATAAGTTAATGGATATTATCTATATTATATTTTCTCTAAATATATCATCGTACTTCACACTACATTCGTTTGGGAAATAGTAGTAGTATCACGAATATGAAAAATAAATAAAGGGCTATTAATATTGACTTACGAATCATAAATTAGATAATGCAAGAACAATTAAACAATTTTCGTAGAGTGATCTTCATTTTTGACTCATTACAATATGCCCTTATTGGCACACTACAATTATTAAAATCAGGATAGCCATTAAAGCCAGAAACAAAACCCAACGCTTATTTAATTTTGTGCCAACCAATGACGTTGAAGTAAATCGAGTACTAGAAAAACCTTTTCTGATAACCAAGGGTGAACCACACCTGGTACAAACCAGGCGACCAGCAAGAGAGCGATCAGCTCGGAAAGTAACGCTGCCACATTTAATACATGGACTTTGACTCATGAAATCAGTAAGTGGTTGATTGCTTAAATATGATGTTATAAGATATGAAATGTAGTCAAAAGAACTCTTACGAATAATGTAATAGCTTGATAAATATAAGCTGAGTAAAAGTACAATAACTATATGTAGAATAAGAGAAAGAAATTAGCCCAGAACCAACAGACACTTAAATCAAGCCACAAGAGAGGAAAAAGTAATCAATCATTAAAGTTAATTCACGAGAACAATATTTTTTATAATGCTTTTTATATGTATAATATGTGTACTTATGTTTTTGTTATTCTATTCAAGCAATGCTAATAGGTAAATAGTTCCGATTGGCGCATGATAACTAAGAATAAAAATTGAATATAAATTTAGTATCATGCAATATATTTTAACTAAAGATATTCAACTTAAACGCTAATCAGGTACTAATGCTGCAAGGCGAGTACGAAAATCACCCTTGGCAATACCACCCTTTAATCCACCATGAATTATGTACTCACCTTCAGGATCACTTACTACCAAGTAAGTAGGCCAGCCTCTTTGCTCTGGAGTAGGATAGTATTCCAATAACAAATGGCGATAGCGGCGATATGCATCAGTATCTTGTAATATTACACTAACAAAGTCGAGGCCAAGCTCATTACAAATTACAGAATCATAGTGACTCATGCGGTGACAAACACCGCATTCATTTGAACTAAACTTGACTACTGTTTGCAATGACAAGGGTTTTCGTGTGACTCCCTACATATTACAATGCTCCGTTTGAATCACATAATTCTATGTAAAGATAATTATCCAGCATTCAAAATATACCTATATGCTCGATGATTTAATTAAGAAAAAAGCGAACAGGTAGACTTATGATTCAAATCACACTACTTTTATATGAAAAGTCATCTAAAAGTATATTTAACAAGGCAGTCTTAAAATCTTGGCTGCAAACTTGGCTATAGAAGTATAAATAGTTATACATCAAAAGAGAATAATATAATCCTTAGTGATGAATTGAAGTGCGTCCAATTAGGCCAGGCATGATCAGTGGTTTATATTAGATATAATATAGATATTCCTTCGAAATGATCGTTAAAGCTCCACATGCCTTGCTTGAACGTATTAGAGATTTGCCTGATATGGAGTATGGGAAACGTCGTCTTGTAGTACTGCTCTCTCCTCTAGGTGACTTTGATAGTTTGGAATATGCTCAAGCATTAACACCTGAGCTAACAAGGCTTCAAGCATCTGGCATTTCAACGCTTGCTATTGGCATTGGTGATCCAAAAGGAGCCGACCAGTTTTGTCAATTCACTGGATTTGATCGAAAGAGAATGATAGTTGATGCTAAACCTACACTTCACCAAGAATTAGGCCTTTACGCAGGATTAAGAACTCCTATAAATCCATGGCCAGGTTTAGTACTTATGTGCGCAGGGTTTGGATCTCCAGGTACTCTATTAGAGGTTATCCGTGGTTACACAGGAGATAGGAGTGCCCCACAACGCATAGATAGAGACGAGACAATCAAGGCATCACCTTTACCAGCTATTAATGGTTCTTTATTCGCGAATATAGGTGGTGAGGGATATCTAAGACCATTTGAACTTGCAACTATACGCCTGAGAAACATGGGCGAGGTCTTAACTAACTGGCGTACGTATGTACCTCGTGACGACTTCATTACACAAAGAGGCGGCACTTACCTGCTTGATTGTGATAACACAGTCCTTTATTCTCACAAGGATAAAGGGATTCTTGGATTCTCAGAGACCATGGCACGTCCTCTATCGTTTCTAGATCCTTACCTAAAAACAAGTATAAATAGCCAAGATATCAATTAAGGAATTTAAGTGAATAATGTTAACTTGTTAGATTATTTTTTTATTTCAGAGATGGTATTTGCTATACCTTTCAGCGCAAAGACTAATGACCTATAATAAAACAAATGCATTTATTTTAAAAAATACCTATGTGTATTTTGTGGTAACAAACAAAATCGCTATAGAAGTAGTAAATTAAAGCAATATATAAATCACGTCTGCAGCACAAAAAGCTCTGAACTCACTAATATGCTAACAACTTTTAACGAGTTCGTTATGCTAAGAGATTAAACTCAAAAGAATTTACACCTCAACACTAACAAAACACCGCACTTAGCTGACCTGCCTGTATTATGCCTTTAAATAAGAGCATTAAATAGGATTGACCATGCAGGAACTAACGAATGCTATTAACAGTCACTTGGCTTGCGAATTCCAAGCGAGTCATGCCTACCTAGCCATGTCTATTTGGCTACGCGAAAAAGACTTGGCTGGATTTTCTACATATATGCAGATGAAAAGCCAGGAAGAACGCGGTCATGCTGACCGACTTATCGCCTACCTAGTAGACAGCGATGAGCAAGTTGAGCTTCCTGCTGTTGAAGCACCTGAACGTAATTGGGAATCAACCCAAAGTCTTTTTGATCATGTATACGAGATGGAAAAAGACGTCACAGCCTCAATCAATCGTATTTATTCTATTGCAGAACAAGCTGGTGAACGAAGTGCCACTGCCATGCTTGATTGGTTCATTGCCGAACAACTACAAGAAGAAGCGGAAGCACGATTTGTACGTAAACGCCTACGCCTAGCAAGTGATAACACTGCAGCACTATTATTACTGGATCAGCAGTTTCTTGATGGGACAGCTCTGTTGGCTGTAAAAGGAGGTCTTGCGACTTTAAAGAAAGAAACAATGTAAATAATTAATCTTCAATTGATATTGGATTTGCATTTAAAGTAATGGCACAGTTTTTTTATTATTAGCTTGTATTTGTTAATAGAAGCATTTAATCATGTATTTGAATGCTTGGGTCAGGCAATTATTTCCACCTTATCCTCTCATTTTTAATAAATTAAATCAAATTCAAATAGCCACTTGAAGTACAGCCTAGGATTAGATTGTCAAATCACTGCTTTACGCACGCGGCTGCAATATATTTTAGATTCATTGATTTGCAATTTTAATGTGAGAGAATGTACTCATTTTGTTATCATTGATTCTCCGAATTTTTTATATTCCCGAATAATTCTGATTTATCATTTATGGAGCGAACCCAAAACCAGGCAGCCGATTGATCGCGAAGAAAAATTTGTGCCTTTGCCACAAAACTCTGAAAAGGGAAGTCAGCATGTGACGACTCAACAGCAAAAAATGACCAGACAACACGTGGGCTTGTAACGAAACAGACACTTAGGTCAATCAACAAGGTATGCATTTCGCAACAATTGAAATGCTATTGAGAATCGCTTGCAAAAAGCCCCCTGCTTCATCTAAGTTGCGAAGAATTCTCAAAAGCCGCTAAGGGGCTTCTCATGAGCTTCCGCTTTCTTCCCGACGACCCAACGCCAGCAGTAAGGATGCCTCCTGGTCAGTCAATCCTGATTGACCCAGCAGCTCGCTCTGGTGGCGCCTGCATAGAAGTACTTCAAGGTATCGCTCGGGTCTACTGCCCTTGCGAAGAAACCGAGGGGATGACCCTTGCATTTCTCCAAGAAGGCGATCAACTGCGTACCGACCGCCTCTGCAGTGAAGGTGTATGTGTTGAAGCCCTTACGCCACTATGTTTTCGCAGCGATGCTGAAATCCGTGAAGGTCACGATTTCGATGCTGTGAACGAGTGGACCCTTCAGTTACTACGCATCCGCCACCTGGGAAATGCAGAGCAGCGCCTACAAGCCTTATTTGCATTGCTTGTCAACCGATTAGGAAGACGCTGTGGCGAATGGTGTGACCTTCCATTCCGACTAACCCATGAGCGAATCGGAGAACTCATTGGTTCCACACGTGTTACCTCAACTCGGCTGATCTCGCGACTGCGCACTGCAGAACTATTGAATGTGCCTAATGGCGAACCAATCTTGCGTTTGGCGCCAGCATTGATCGAGTCCGCACCCCTGGCTGCCTAATTTCCCAAACAACATGGAAGGCTCATTAGTAACCACCTCAGATAGCGTTATCGCCAGCTTATGTAGAGAAGTTGATTCGATACGTCATCGCTGTAGCTCATTAATTGAAGCAATGGTTAGATGTAATGACGACTGTCTATTCTGTCGTTTGAAGAGCGAATTGCAGCAATTGAATACGAGAAGAAGTGAACTGCTTAAAGCTGCAAAATTGTGCGAAAATAACGGCGTAGAAGACAAGCTATCAATAGCATTCCTTATTGAGATAAGTAGCAGGCCAATATCAATTAACGCATATAGTTGATCGCTGTAAGTCTTGCATCTATAGCAATTTAATCATAAGCAAGATCTACTAAAGCTTCTTATTGTTTGGGGTTATATCAGTTAAAATCAAGCCATCTTTGCAGGTGAGTTATTGCCGTTGCTTAGCTCACCATCAATGATCAACATTGCGGAAGCCTGATTCTGTGCAAAGCGCACACGGCCTAGAAGGTGAGCAAATTGATCTTCAGAATTAACTTGATTCTCTATAAGTGGGTCTAGAAAAACAGTTGTTCGCATATCTGCTGCACGCTCAGCCATTGCATAGAGCTGATGAAGTGAAGTAGTTACATCAGACTCCATTTGGAATGAAGCTTCCATGATTGCGTCTGTACTAGACCATTCCTGTCGTGGTGCGGGCACTTCTTGCAACACAACCGACTGTCCACGTGCAATTAAGTAATCAGCAAAATGAGCTGCGTGCACCTGTTCTTGTATGGCTTCTTGCTTAAAGAAATGGGAAAAGCCACGTAATTCTCTCTCAGCGAACCAAATCGCAATAGCAAAGTAAGCAGCACTTGCACTGCGTTCCATAGTGAGATGCTGGTTTAGTGCCTCTACAAGAGCAGCCTCCATAGACTGAGCCATTGCTCGTCCTGCAGGACCAGTAATCGGAGCAACAGTGGAAGCACTTGAAGGGAAAGGCATCGTTAATTTCAAGGTGAATGCTTTAAACGGCTTGTATCAAGAAGAAGGTCAGTACTCCTGCTCCCTGCAATGTATCCAATGCTACAAGGGTTTGTACATATTGAAAAGAGCCACTCGAGTGCGATATCGACGTTGTAAAATGAGAATCAGTCTCAGGTGCAAAAAGTACCAGAGGTCATCATGGCCAAATCCATAGGTATTGACTTGAAGGACAATCCACAAGGGCGGTTGCTAATTTCAAGTAAGAAAAAAGCGTGTAAAAAGGGGAAGTGCTCAAAATGGAAAGGAGGCAAATGCATTTGCTGTCGGGACTGAATCATCGACCACCTCAAATTCGCTAATATTTAATTAAAGACAATCATCAAGTAAATGAAAAGAAATTATGAGGTTTAATTTTTTATAGGTTGTATAAAGTCTTCTGAAAGGGAAGCTTAAGTAAGTGGACAGGAAATAGCTCCTGGGAAAAGAATTCCTTTTTGACCAGCACGAAAGGCTACGGAACAACGTTCACCTGTGTTTACAGGTTCCTCTAGCGGTTGGCGTACTCGCAATAGGTGATTGCCAAGCTCCACCCGCAGAAGCCAATGACTACCGAGAAACTCTCGCCCCTGTATGCGAGCTTCACCATGGGGATGCTGCTGAATCTGAAGAGCCTGTTCATCAACCATCAATTCAGTTGCATTAGCCGCACTCGGTTCCATAAGCCTTGCAATAGGGCCAATAGGTGTTTGCCAATATTCACCACCGATATCTAGAGGGAGCAAATTGCCCTGAAGAACAAAGCGACCAACAAATGGCGTGGCTGGTTTATGAACAAGCTCTGTGGGAGTGGCACATTGATGAAGCTCACCAGCGCGTAAAACAGCTACTCGATCACAAATTGCGAGCGCCTCTTGAGGGTCATGGGTTACAAGGAGACCACTAGCACCACACGTCTGAAGAACAGCCGAAAGTTCACTGCGCAAGCGCTGACGTACCTCAACATCAAGACTGGAAAAGGGTTCATCCAAAAGGACGAGTGAAGATCCTGGTGCGAGTGCTCTAGCTAGTGCCAATCGTTGACGTTGACCACCTGAAAGCTGATGTGGATATCGATGACAAAGATCCGCCAAGCCAAGCATCTCCATCAACCACTTTGTACGACTTGTGTCCTGACCGCGATGAAGACCAAAACAGGCATTCCTCCAGGCATCGAGGTGGGGAAAAAGAGCGTAATCCTGAAAAACCATGCCAACTCCTCGTCTCTCTGGAGGGAGCATGCCAACGGGGGATGCAACCTCCTGGTCGTTGATGATGATTCTTCCTTGAACTGGCTGCTCAAAGCCTGCAATCAATCGAAGTAGGGTGGTTTTGCCACAGCCAGACGGTCCTAATAGGCCAACAAGTTCACCGCTATGGAGGTGCATGTTGATGGATTGCAGAGTCCACCCTTCTGCAGAAGTATCACCGTAATGGTGCCAAAGGTCCTCTATTTGTAGATGGTGGGTAATCACAATCAGCTATTTAGAGATGTAGTGGATTCAACAAGCTGCTCAGAGAGCAGAAAAATCCCATCAGGATCGATAAGTTGAAGATGGTTCAGCCTGCGGAGCAAAGAAATCTGACGCGTCACTGTGGAACGTGTAGCACCTATTAATTCAGCAATTCGTGCATGAGCTAGAGGCATAGGCAGGAGATAACCATCTCCTCTACGAATGCCAAAACGACTAACTAAAAGCTGTAGTAGCGCAACAAGTCTCGCCTCGGCACCAACAGGGTGCCTGACAAGATGTAGGTCAAAAAGCCAATTCCACAATAGGTCTTGCTCTATTGGGCAATGGTCAGAATGATGGAACTCAAATGAGCTATGGGTAAGAGCTTCAATAAAGAAGGAGTTATCTTCTGGTAGGCGTAGCCATCCAGCCTCATGCTCACCACAAAAAGCAAGTGTTACATCAGGCAGGTGATCTCCGAAGGAGCCAGACAATCTTGCAACGCCATGCTGGAAGGAAAGTCGCAGGTAACGACCCTTTTCCTTTTGGGCAGAAAGCAGGTAGGTCTGTCCTTCTGTCAGTTGAAGGGTACGAGGTGATTCCAGATGTTTGTTGGAGGTTTTTATATAAGAACCATTTTGTGAGATATTGCTAGCAAAATGCAGTGGTTGATTACCAAAATCTAGGCCTGCAAAAACAGGATCTATGCAGGCTGTGTATCGCGCAAAACCATTGCAAGAAGCTGTATCCCAGCGAAGCTCACGACCACGTGATCGATCAAGGACACTTGCCGGCAACAATTGCAACATGTAATACGTACATTTTCGCCCAGCGCCACGATCAACCTCGAACTACTGCTGTATCAAATGAGACATGACTAGGTATAAGTTGGTCTCAATTCTCGATTTAGGCACGTTGCAGCTCCTTTCGCAGGCATTTCAGCAATCCCAGGCAAATGAAATAACGCTTCCTTTCAGCAGCTTATTAGCTTAATTTTACTAAAGATGGGCGAAGCAAGGGCAGCTCACTATAGGGAGAGAATGAATAAGTAGGAAGAGATGGCATGGTTAAGGCTTTGAATTGGCATAGCCACAGTCAATTCAAAAGTCTGATGCAAACGAAAAGAGATAAGAAATTAAGAAGGGTAATATCATCTATGACTTTATCCAAAAGAGCATACACAAAGTGGTTAAATAGCATGCCTGATAAAAGAACATCAATGGAAGTAATCAGCTAGATTGCTAGCATAGTAGGGAGAGTCATAGTTCACTATAGAATAGGTACTTAAAATCTAACAGCGTAGTTTATGCAATGAAAAAGCAAGAGCGGGCCAACAGAGTGTCAATGCGTCTAAATGAGCTATATCCAAAACCATCCATTCCGTTAAGACACAGTAACGAGTTCACATTGCTTGTTGCTGTTTTACTAAGTGCGCAGTGCACTGACAAGAAAGTCAATGAGGTAACAGTATCTTTGTTTGAAAATGCACAGACCCCAGAAAAGATGTACCAGCTAGGTGAAGCGAAAATATTAAATATGATTAGACAGCTAGGGCTCTCTAATCAAAAAGCTAAAAACATACATAGACTTTCTGAACTTATCATTAAAAAGTTTGAGTCAAAAGTTCCACATAATTTTAAAGATCTCGAATCTCTTCCAGGAGTGGGGCACAAAACAGCAAGTGTTGTAATGGCACAAGCATTTGGGGTACCAGCTTTTCCTGTAGATACACACATACACCGGCTAGCTCAAAGATGGGGGTTGTCTAGCGGAAGAAGCGTAGTTCAAACAGAAAATGATCTTAAAGAGCTCTTCCCTGAGTCTGCATGGAATAAATTACATCTACAGATCATCTATTACGGGCGTGAACACTGCACGGCCAGAGGGTGCGATGGAACAAAATGTAGTTTATGCCAAGAGTTATATCCAACGCGTATAAAGCCAGTGATATTAAAGAAGCCCTAATCAAACTTGAAATCTGTGAAGGTAATTTTACTATTACTCCTGATAGAATGTCCTCGAGTCACCCGAGCTGCGTACACATGGTTAATGATAAATTCAGGTGCTAATCGCCCTACTATCACATCCTGAAGATCATACAATGCCAAATTTATTAATAAACCATTTGGAATATAGAATACATATGCAGACATTTAGATTTAAATTTGAGTATCCTCTAACTCATTTCGTGATTCATCATATTACTACCAATTATAGAGGAGTTAGATTATCAAGCTACTCTCTATATACAGCAAACGCCGCCAACAGTCCACCGATAAAGCCACTAAAATGGCCAATCCAGCTAACCCCAACAGGAGATAAACCAGGTATTAATGTATATAGAGTTCCACCATAAAACAATAGGCAGAATATTGAGATCATAATTGTCAAGATACGTCGCTCT